>JAIFKS010000006.1 GCA_020049465.1 bacterium
CGGCGACGGCGGCACCTACGACATCGGCCTGCAGTCGCTGTCCGGCGCCATGGAGCGCGGCCACAACATGCTGTACGTCTGTTACGACAACGAGGCGTACATGAACACCGGCATCCAGCGTTCGAGTGCGACGCCCATGGGCGCCCACACCTCGACCGCGCCGGCCGGTACGGTGAAGCAGGGCAAGGAACAGAACCGCAAGGACCTGACCAAGATCCTGGTGGCGCACAACATCCCCTATGTGGCGCAGACCACGCCCTTCCACTGGAAGGACCTGGCCATGAAGGTGGAGAAGGCTCTGGCGGTCGAAGGACCGGCGTTCATCAACATCCTGATGCCGTGCACCGTGGGTTGGCACTTCGATCCGGCGATCGGCATGGAACTGGCGAAGGAAGCGGTCGAAAACAACTTCTGGCCGCTGTTCGAGGTCGAGAACGGCGTCTATACGATCAACCACAAGCCGAAGGCTCCGGCGCCGGTGGCCGAGTGGATGAAGAAGCAGGGCCGCTTCAAGCACCTGTTCAAGCCCGGCAACGAACACCTGCTCGAGGCCAGCCAGGCCACCGTCGACCGCGAATGGCAGAAGCTGCTCAAGCTGGAGGCCTCCAGCGCTCTCTAGCGGGGGGCGGCAGTGCCGGCAGTGACGCGCATGAGGGCCCGGACGGAACCGTCCGGGCCCTTCTTCATGGACGGCTCGCGTACGTCCGTGAGGATCCCGCTGTTGCCCCGGGCCGGTTGCCGTTATCGTGGCGCGACGGATGAACGACCTCGGCCCCGGGGAAGGACCGGAATGAACCGCCGCACAATCGCCGCGCTGGGACTGGCTCTCGGAGGAGCCGTCCTGCTTTCGCACACGGACATGGCGTTCCGTACGGTGTGGCCGCCGCTGGCCGCTCTGCTGGTGATCGCCGCCACGCGCCACGCGTTGACCGGGCTTCTGGCCGGTGCGTTCGCCGGCGCGCTGATGCTGGCCGGCGGCAACCCCTGGCAGGCCTACCTCGATCTGTTCGCCGACCATCTGGCGCCCAGCCTGCGCAGCAGCTGGAAACTGGGGGCGATCGCCTTCACGCTGATCCTCGGCGGGTTCGCCGCGGTGCTTGAACGCAGCGGCGGGTTCGAGGCCTTGATGCGCCGCTGGGTCAAACCGGGGCCGGGATCGGCCCGCCGGCTGGAAACGGCGGCGACGGGGCTCGGCCTGCTCTGTTTCTTCGACGGGCTGGCCAACAGCATGGTCGTCGGCCGGGTCTGCCGCGATCTCGGCGACCGCTGCGGGGTTACGCGCGTCAAGCTGGCTTATATCGTCGATTCCACGTCGTCGGCCGTCGCCTGCGTAGCGCTGATCTCCACCTGGATCGCGTTCCAGTTGTCGATGATCGCGGAGTCCTTCGCGATGGCCGGCCGGCCGGCTAATCCGTATGCCGTGTTCCTGCACTCGTTGCCCTACAATTTCCACTGCTGGTTTACGATCGTGCTGTTGTTCGTGGGTGTGCGTGCGCGCTTCCACCCCGGCCCGATGGGTACCAGCGAACGCCTGGCGATCGCGGCCGGGCTGCCTGCCGCGGCGCCGACCACCGGGCCGTCGGACAGCGGGACCGGGACGTTCGCGCTTACCGGCGCGGAGGCGGTGCGGGCGACCATGGTGCCATTGGCTGTGCTGCTCCTGTCGTTCCTGGTGGGCTTTGTTGCCCTGGGAGCGCCGCGGCCGCTGCTGCCGCTGACGCGGGAGAAGGTGGTCGCGGCCTTCGGTTCCGACGCCGGCCCCCTGGTCCTGGTGCTGGCGGGGCTGGCCGCCACGGCCGCGGCCATGGTTCTGTTTCCGCGACGGGCGCCCGCCGGTCCCCGCAGAATGACCGCCGCCTTCGGGGAAGGCGTGCGCACGATGGGCGGCGCCATCTTCATCCTGCTGGCGGCCTGGATGCTGGGCAGCGTGCTCGAGGCCCTGGGCACCGCCAAAACACTCACGGCGCTGCTGCTGGCCGGCGGCGCAGTGGCCCTGATCCCGTTGTTGACCTTCGTGACCGGCGCCGCTATTTCATTCGCGACCGGCACTTCATGGGGCACGATGGGGATCCTGTTCCCGTTGGCGATCCCGGCCGCCGCCGCCGCCGGCGCTGACGACCGCCTCTTGTGGGTGACGGTTGCCGCCGTGTTCAGCGGCGCGGTCTTCGGCGACCACTGTTCGCCGTTCTCGGACACGACCGTGGTGACGTCGATCGCCTGTGGGGTCGAGACCCACGATCACGTGCGCACGCAGATGCCGTACGCGCTGATTGCGGCGTTCATCGCCTGCGTCGTGGGTTTCCTGCCGGCGGGCTTCGGATTTCCAGCGGCCGGTTCGCTGCTGCTGGGGGTGGCCCTGCTCGTCATGTTGCCGAGGCTGTGGCCCGGCTCCGTCACGGGAATGGGGGAAAGATGACGAGTGCACTTCGCGCGCAGTTCCTATTGCGGCCGGATGTCGTCTTCCTGAACCACGGCTCGTTCGGCGCCTGTCCGCGTCCGGTGTTCGACGAATACCAGCGCCTGCAACGGGAGCTGGAAAGCGAGCCGGTGGATTTCCTGCACACCGCGCGCACGCTGCCGTCGCGGCTGGCCTCCGCGCGCGGGGAGCTGGCCCGTTTCCTCGGTGCCCAACGCGACGACCTCGTCTTCGTGCCGAACGCCACTTGGGGCGGCAACGTGGTGGCCCGTTCGCTGAGCCTGGCGCCCGGCGACGAGGTGCTGACGACCGACCACGAGTACGGCGCCATGGAGCGGACCTGGATCTTCGCCTGCGAGAAGGCGGGCGCGCGTCTGGTCCGTGTTACGCTGCCGCTGCCGCTGGACGACCCGCAGGACGTGGTGGACGCGGTCTGGGGCGGCGTGACGGCGCGTACGCGCGTGCTCATGCTCAGCCACATCACTTCGGCCACGGGGGTGATCCTGCCCGTGGCCGACCTGGTGCGCCGGGCGCGCGAGCGCGACATCCTCACCTTCATCGACGGGGCGCATGCGCCCGGACAGATCCCGCTGGACCTGGACGACCTCGGGGCGGACTTCTACACCGGCAATTGCCACAAGTGGCTGCTCGGACCCAAGGGCGCCGGCTTTCTCCATGTGCGCCGCGACCGGCAGCTGCTGATCGAGCCGCTGGCGGTCAGCTGGGGCTGGCGCGCCGAACAGCCGGGGCCCAGCCGCTTCGTCGACGAGCACGACTGGACCGGCACGCGCGATCCGTCCGCCTGTCTGGCGGTGCCGGCCGCGCTGGCGTTCCGCGAGGCGCACGGCTGGGATGCCGTCATGGCCGACTGCCGCGCGCTCACTCTGGAGGCGCGCCGGCTGCTGCTGGAGTTGACCGGCCTGCCCGCGCTCTGCCGTCCGGACCCGTGGCTGGCGCAGATGGCGGCCGTGCCGCTGCCGCCCGTGGATCCGGTGCGGCTGGGAGCGGCCCTGCGCGAGCGCCACCGGATCGAGATCCCGGTCACGACGCAGGCCGGCCGGCCCTGGCTGCGCGTTTCTGTCCAGGCCTACAACTCACTGCGCGACATCGAGATGTTGATGAAGGCCCTGCGCGCCGAACTCTGAGGCCGTCGTCGCCGGCCGTGCCCCGGCTCGTCTACGACAAAATAGATGTTGCAACAAATAATGCGGCAACGTATAATGTCCCCACGACTGGAACCGGAGGTGGAACGCATGACCCTGCAGCAGGAACTCCGCATGACGCGGAAGTTCAGTTCCCCGGAAGAGGAACTGAACCTGAATCTGCAGCGCACCGTGGGCCTGCTCAGCCGGCCGATGTTGCGATACCTCAAGGCCCATGGCCTGAGCCCGGCCCAGTACAACATCCTGCGCATCCTGCGTGGACAGGCCGATGGAAGGCTGCCTTGCCGGCAGATCGGCCTGCGCATGGTGACGCGGGAACCGGACGTGACCCGACTGCTGGACCGCCTCGAGAAGGACGGACTGGTCGACCGGGTCCGCTCGGACACCGACCGACGCGTGGTGCTGATCTCGATCACCGCCGCGGCCCGGAAACTGTTGGCCGAGTTGGACGAGCCGATGCGGCAGATCCACCGGGATTCGCTCGGGCACCTGACCCGGGCCGAGATACGCGAAATGAACCGGTTGCTGGTCAAGGCCAGGCAGCCTTTACTCGAAGGAGAAGACAATGAATAAGAGCATGCGGCGACTGTTCCCCGTCCTCCTGGCCGGACTGCTGGCGATGGCGGTGCCGGCCCTGGGCGCGCAGTACGACATCGACGCGGCCCACAGCGCGATCAGCTTCAAGATCAAGCATCTGGGCATCAGCAACGTGAAGGGCACCTTCGACGACTTCGCCGGGAGCTTCACGTTCGACGCGGCCGCGCCGGCTGCGGCGACGGTCGAGGCCGTCATCCAGGCCGCCTCGATCAGCACCGGCAACGAGAAGCGCGACGAGCACCTGCGGGCGGCCGACTTCTTCGATGTGGCCCAGTTCCCGACGATCACCTTCAAGTCGACCGGCCTGACGATGTCGACCGCAAGCGAAGGCGTGCTCACCGGCACCCTGACCATGCACGGCGTCAGCAAGGACGTGACCCTCGCACTGGAATTCAATGGCGCGGTGACCGATCCCTGGGGCAACGGCAAGGTCGGCTTCTCGGCGACCGGCAAGCTGGACCGCCAGGAATTCGGGCTCACCTACGGCAAGGTCATGGAGGGCGGCGGCCTGATGCTCGGCAACGATGTCGAGATCTCGCTGGAGATCGAGGGCACCGAGAAGAAGTAGAAGCCGGCCCACGCCGACTCGCCAGGGGACCCGGCCGGCCGGGTCCCCTTTCCTGTGCGCTCAGCCCTGTCGAACGGCCGAGACGACCACGAACCGTCCGTCGCCGTCGACCAGTTCATGGTGGCCGAACAGGCGGTCGATCTTCGCGTGGTGGCCCAGGTGACGGTTGCCGACCGCCAGCAGGCGGCCCCCGGGTCTGAGGGCCGTGCGGGCCTGGGCGAACAGCCGTTCGGCGGCCAGGTCGGCCACGGCGAAGCCCTGATGGAACGGCGGGTTGCACAAGACCAGGTCGAGCGAAGCAGGGGCCACGCCCGACAGCCCGTCGCCCACCTCGAGGCGAACGCGCGCCGCGTCGGCCCCGGTCCCGAAGTTGCGCGCCAGGTTCGCGCGGGCGCAGGCGACGGCGCGGTAGGATTCGTCCACGCCCAGAATCCGGGCCGCCGGGCAGCGCCGGGCAAGCGCCAGCGTGAGCACCCCGTCGCCGCAGCCCAGATCGGCGGCCGCCAACCCGGCAGCGGGGACGGGCAGGTGGCGCAACAGCAGCGCCGCGCCGCCGTCCAGGCGGCCGCCTCCGAACACGCCCGGTGCGCCGTGGATCTCCAGCTCGTCGTCCGGCAACCTGTAGGCCGCCACCGAGGGCGCCGGCGACAGGGCGGGCGTTTCGCAGCGCGCCAGGCCCAGCCGGGCCTTTTTCCAGCCCGGGGTGGTCACGGTCGTACCGACGACCTGCTCGAGCAGGCGCCAGGCCCGCGTCGGCGTGTGCTTGATCATGCCGCCGGCCAGCACCAGGGCGCCGGGCGCCATGACGTCGCGCAACCGCCGCAGCGTGTCGTCCAGGCAGACGAGATCCTTGGGCAGGCGGACGATCGCCAGGTCGCAGGGTCCGCTCGGGATCGTATCGGCCGGCACGAACGGTACGGCGTCCGGAGCGCGGCCGTTGCGTTCCAGGTTCGCCGCCAGCGCCCGTCGGCCGAGATACGAATCGCCCCAGGCCTCGGGCCGCAACCGCGAAAGCGCCGTTGCCAGAGCGCCCCAGCGGTCGTCGACCAGGACGACGCGCGCGCCGGGCCCCGGCGGCTGCTCGACCAGGTGGCGCAGGAAATACTCGTCGGCGGCATCCCAGGCCCGGAGGCTGCCGCCCGCTCCCACCGGCCAGAAGTCGACGGCCAGTTCGTGTCCGTCCAGGTCCTGCCAGGCCATCCTTCACCCGCCGTGGTTGCGCGCGTTACTTCAGCGTCGCCAGTTGCCGCCGATGCGTATAGGCTGCAGCCAGGACCCGGAACCAAACCGGAGCGTGCCGATGACCACACCTGCCGCCGATTTCGCCCCCTTCGACGCGCTGATGCGCGCCGAGGGTCTGCCTGAGATCGCCATCCGCACCTTTGCACACTACTACGCGCAGCTGGCCGCGGGCCACACCGGGCTGCTGCCCGAAAGCGAACTGACACCGGCCGCGGACCTGGCCGACGCCGAGGCCCTGCCCGAGGCGCTGGGTGACGCCGGCCGCCGCGCGCTGGGCGAAACGGTCATGCTGAAGCTGAACGGCGGCCTGGGCACCGGGATGGGGCTCGAACGCGCGAAATCGCTGCTGCCGATCCGCGACGGACTGACGTTCCTGGACATCATCGTCCGGCAGGCCCGCGCCGCCGACGTGCCGCTGCTGCTGATGAACAGCTTCAGCACGCGCACCGATTCCCTGGCGCGTCTGGCGGGCCAGCCGCTGCCCGACCGAGGGCTGCCGCCCGATTTCCTGCAGCACAAGGTGCCGAAGATCCTGGCCGACGACCTGCGGCCGGCCGTCTGGCCGCGCGACCCGGACCTGGCCTGGTGCCCGCCCGGGCACGGCGACCTGTACACCGCGCTGCAGACCAGCGGGCTGCTGGCGCAGTTGCTGGCCGGCGGCTTCCGCTGGGCCTTCGTCTCGAACGCGGACAACCTGGGGGCGACGATCGACCCCGTGATCCTGGGCCACGTCGTGACGTCGGGCGCTCCGCTGGTCATGGAAGTCGCCGACCGCACCGCGGCCGATCGCAAGGGCGGCCACCTGGCGCGCCGGCGCGACGGGCAACTGGTGCTGCGCGAACTGGCGCAGTGCCCCGCGTGCGATGAGGTGTCGTTCCAGGACATCGACCGGCATCGCTACTTCAACACGAACACGCTGTGGCTGGACCTGCGCGCCCTGGACGAACTGCTCCGGCACCAGGGCGGCATCATGCGTCTGCCGATGATCCGCAACCGCAAGACGGTCGATCCGCGCGATCCCGCTTCGCCGGCCGTCTACCAGCTCGAGACGGCCATGGGGGCGGCGATCGAGACCTTCGCCGGCGCGGCGGCCCTGCGCGTGCCGCGATCCCGGTTCGCGCCCATCAAGCACACCAGCGATCTGCTCAACGTGCGCTCGGACAACTTCCTGCTGGGTGACGACCACCGGGTCGTGCCCAACCCGCGGCGGACACTGCCGGCGCCCCTGATCGATCTGGACCCGGCGTTCTACCGGTTCGTCGATGACCTGGACCGGCGCTTCCCGGCGGGTCCGCCGTCGCTGGTCGACTGCCGGACACTGACCGTGCGCGGCGACGTCCGTTTCGGGCGCGGGGTGGTGATCCGCGGCGAGGTCGAGGTTCTGGCCGCTCCCGGTACGGTGCGCGAGGTTCCCGATGGCGCCGTCCTCTGCGGTTTATCTTTAGCTTGATGAGCCTGTTTCAACGATTTATCACGCATTCGGGTTCAAGCCGGTGCCCGTTTCTGCCGAATAGCATTCCAGAATTGTCCGAAAGTACCGCCGACAGGAACGATGAGGTCACGATGGTCTCCTCGCCCGAGCCACTGGACAACATCATCGACGAGGAAGCCGCGCAGAGCCGCGCCCGTGTGGCCATCTGCCTGATCTCGTTCCTGGTGTTCAGCGGCATCGGGCTGAAGCAGGGCCTCGACCAGAGCGTGACCCTGATCCAGGGCCTGGCGACCATCATCAACTACCTGGTCTTCTCCACCGTCTGGTACGCCATGGTGCGGCGGCACCCGATGCGCTGGCCGCGGCGGCGCTACGTGACGCTGATGGCCGACCTCGGCATCATGACGTTCTTCATGCACCTGGGCGGGGCGAAGGTCGCCTCGTTCTATCCCATCATCCTGTGGGTGATCATCGGCAACGGGATCCGCTTCGGCGAGCGGTTCCTGAAGGTGGGCATCGTGGCCGGAAGCCTGGGCTTCGGCTCGCTGCTGATGTTCGACGAATACTGGAGCAGCCACCTGAACGTGGGGGTCGGCCTTTTCGTCGGCATCATCGTCCTGCCGGTGTTCTTCCTGGGCGTGCTGCGGCGCCTGCGGCAGGTGTCGGAACTGAAGATCGAACTCGCGCAGTCACGGCTGGCGGACAAGGCGAAAGACCAGTTCCTGGCCGCGATGAGCCACGAGATCCGGACGCCGATGAACGGTGTCCTGGGCATGGCCGAGACCCTCAGCGCCACGAATCTGGACGAACAGCAGCGCGAGTACACGCACATCATCACGCGGTCGGTCGAGTCGCTGCTGAACATCATCAACGACATCCTGGACTACTCGAAGATCACATCGAACAGCCTGGCCCTGGAGTCGGTACCGGTCGACCTGGATGTCGTGCTCGGCGACATCCATTCGCTGCTGCGCACGTCGGCCGACAACCAGGGCATCGAACTGGTCTTCGACATCGACGCCTCGGCCCGCGGCTGGTTCCTGGGCGACCCCACCCGCATCCGGCAGATCGTGCTCAACCTGGTGGGCAACGCCATCAAGTTCACGCAGCGCGGCGCGGTGCGCGTGACCTGTCGCGTCGGCGATTTCGGCCAGAACAGGAACCTCGAACTGAAGATCCGCGACAGCGGCATCGGCATCCCGGCCGACCGACTGGGCGCCCTGTTCCGGCAGTTCGAGCAGGCGGACAATTCCACCACCCGCCGCTACGGTGGAACGGGTCTGGGCCTGGCCATCAGCCGCAAGCTGGCGCGGATGATGGGCGGCGACATCACGGTCAAGTCCACCGAGGGCAAGGGCTCGACCTTCACCGTGCTGCTGAACCTGCCCCGGTGCGAAAAGCCCGTGACGACTCCGGTGGTCGAAGCGGCAGAGCTGCCCGACTTCGGGCTGAAGGCCCTGGTCGCCGAGGACAACAAGTTCAACCAGGTGGTGATGCGGAACCTGGCCAAGCGGATCGGCATCACGGTCGACATCGCCGAAAACGGCGCCGACGCGGTCCGGATGGTGGGTGAAGGCGACTACGATCTGGTCCTGATGGACATCCGCATGCCGGTCATGAACGGCTACGAGGCGGCAGCGCGGATCCGGGCGCGCGGCGACGCGACGGCCCGCATTCCGATCCTGGCCGTGACCGCCGAAGCCACGAAGGCGGATATCCAGCAGAGCATCGACGCCGGGATGGATGCGCATCTGGCCAAGCCGCTGCGGATCGCCGACGTGGTCGCGGCCGTCGAGAAGCTGGGCCTGCGGGCCCGTCAGTTCGCCTGACCACCCGCGCGCGGCATTCCACCTGTTTCGGCTCCGTATCCCGCAACTCAGGCCTGACCTTCGAGGGCGGCCGGCTCCTGACGCTCGTGCTGCTGAAGTCGGCGGTTCTGGGCGGCGACCAGGTGCTCGATCATGCGCAGATCGCGCTCGTGCAGCCGCAGCGCCGTGTCGACCCAGATCTTCGTGATGGTGATCAGTTCCTCGTAGGTGACCGGATTGATGACCTGGCGCACGCGGTTCATGGCGTTGTGCGCGTTGCCGCGCTTCTGGTGCCGCCGGATGAAATGTTCCACGGCGTGTTCGCCGTGCCCGTCCTCGACCACCAGATCCACCAGTCCCAGATCGTGCATGCGGCGGGCGGTCATCAGTTCACCGCTCATGATGATGCGCTCGGCGATGTCCGGGCTCAGGCGGCGGATCAGGAAGCTGTAGGCGCCCATGCCGGGGATCAGGTTGAACAGGACCTCGGGCAGGCCGAACTTCGCGCTCTCCTCGGCGATGACCACGTTGCTGGAGATGGCCGCCTCGAAGCCGCCGCCCAGCGCGTCTCCCTGCACCAGGGTGATCGTCGTCATCGGCTGCTCGAAGCTCACGCTGTTGGGGTACAGGACGTCGATGCACGCCTTGGCGTAGCGGAACAGGCCTTCACGGTCCCGCTGGCGGATCATGCCGGCGAACAGGTTGAGGTCGCCGCCCAGGTTGAACACGCCGGGCACGGTGCTGCCCAGGATCATGTAGCGGATGGGCAGCGACTCGCCGTCGCTGCCGGGTCCCAGGTTGACCTGTTCCACCCGATGCTGGAACCGGCGCAGCTCGTCCAGGAGGTCCAGGTTGAAGCAGGGGCGGCCGCGCGGTCGCAGGCGGTACCACAGAGCGTGCTGCTCCGGGTCGTAGCGCACGACCAGCTGCTCGTAGGGACCCCAGAGGCGCGGCAGTCCGAAATGTTGTTTCACAGTTACTCCCAGGGCGAGGTGGGCCAGCGATGCCGAATCTAGCACCCGGGTTCCCGGTCGGTAAACAATTGCCGATCTTGAAGTTATATGGATTTTCTTTAGATTGTGTCCGAGGTGGTGGCAGCGCATTTCCCTCAATAACGGGCATTTCCGGTCGAAATTGTAGATCGGAAAGGACGGCGCGGCGCCGGGGACCGAACCGGTCCAGCTGAACTCGCCCGCCTGTGCCCATGACCCCGATGTCCCGCGGTGCCCATACCACGACCGAAGCCATGACGGAATACCGTGACAGCGCCGACCGGCAACAGGTCCGCGAGTGGGGGCTGCGGGCCGGCCGTCAGCTCGAGGATGGCCACGTCCGCGACGCGGAGCTGACGTTGCGCCTGGCGCTGGCCAAGGCGCCCGGCGATCCGCGGTGCCGAGCTCTCCTGGCGATCTGCCTGACCACCGAGCGCGGCAAGCTCGCCACGGCCGAGAAGCTGGCGCGCGGCGTGCTGGCCCAGGATCCCGACGACGCCGTCGCGCACTACGCGCTTGGCCGCGTACTGCTGGAGACCGGTCAGCGACGGCAGGCGTTCCGCGAGTTCTCTCGCGCGAGGTCGCTGGCTGGTGCTGATCGCGCGCTGCGCGCGTCGGTGGCCAGCCAGGATCCGCGGCGGTCGCCGGTCATCCCCTCGCTGGCCCGCGACCACTTCCTGAACGTCGTCCTCGGGCGCCTGTTCCGGCGTCTGGGACAGGGGCGGCGGTCGTCCTGACCGCTGGTCAGCGCCGCCGCCAGGCCGTCAACTGGCTCAGCGTGTGCTGATGTTTGCGGCGCGTCTCGCGGATGACGAACGGCACGTCGCGCGGCTCTCCCGCGGGGTCGAAAGCGCCTGCCAATCCGGCGCGAAGGGCCGCCAGGGTGGTGAGACTCTCGCCATCGACCTTCCGGCCGCCCAGCCATTTCTCGCGCGGCGTGAATTCCTCGAGCCAGGTGTACGGCGACAGGATCACCAGCAGCCCGCCCGGTCGCAGGCGCGCGCCGATGTCCGCCACGAAGCGCGCCGGATCGTACAGCCGGTCGATCAGGTTGGCAGCCAGCACCAGGTCGTAGCCGCTGAACTGCGGCTTCAGGTTATGGGCGTCACCCTGACGGAACTCGATGCGCCCGGCCGTGTCGGACAGGCCCAGCCCGCTCAGCGTACATTCACGGAACGACATCAGTTCGCCTTCGTCGGGCACCGCATAGCGGATGCTGCCGTGCTCCTGGAGCTGGTGGCACACCCGGATGAACCGGGCCGAGAAATCGATGCCGGTCACCTGAGCGCAGAAACGAGCCAGTTCGAAGCTGGCGCGCCCGGTGGCGCAGCCCAGATCGAGCGCGCGCTCGATCGTCCGTCCGCCGGTCAGTTCATGGCAGATCTCGGCGCAGCGCACGGCGAAGTTCGGCACGCCGAAGATCTCGTCGCCGTAGTGGAACTCGCAGTACTGGGCGACCGAGGCGTCGGTTTCGTAGACGTCGTCGCGGATTTCGACGGCCTGCTCCGAGTCCACGCAGCGGAAGCCCGCGTGCTGGAAGAAGTGCCGGCGGAAAGCATAGCGGCTGTGGCGGGTGGCTTCGTTGCCGGTCGAGATCCAGCTGCCGCCCTTGAACAGGTTGTGTTTGCCGTCGAAGGTCGGCGTCGAGAAATCGTCGTACAAAGGATGCACCGCGAAACCCGGGAAGCCGGAGATCGGAGTCTCGGTCCACTGCCAGACGTTGCCCAGGACATCACCGAAGCCGCCGTGCAGGTTGGCTTCGACGGGCGTGGACGAGGCCCAGCCGGCCAGATCCAGGTTTCCGGGCGCGGCGGTGCGGTCGGGCTGGTCGGGCAGACCCGTGTGATCGAGCAGGCGGTACCATTCGGCTTCGGTCGGCAGGCGGATGGGCCGGCCTTCGCGCGCGGCTTTCCAGTTGCAGTAGGCCTTGGCTTCGAGCTGATTGACTTCCACCGGCCAGTTCTCCGGCAGCGGGATCTCCTCGGCCAGACAGCGCAGGTTCCAGCCGCCGTCCGGTCGCGGCACCCAGAACCGGGGGTGCGTGGACGGGCGGAAGTTGCGCCAGGCCCAGCCTTCGTCGGTCCACCAGATCCTGTTCGTGTACCCGCCGTCGTCCATGAAGGCGCGGAATTCGCCGTGGCTGACGAGCAGAGTGCCGGCGCGGAAGGCAGCCACGTTGACGTCCAGGTGCCCGTACTCGTTGTCCCAACCGTAGAGGACATGGTCGCGCGGTTTGCCGAGCGACACCGTGCCACCCGGAACCTGGCCCCAGCCCGACTCCGGCGCCGGGCCGCGATCGGGGCAGACCGGCCAGGCGGGCTGCGGGCGCACCGAGGTCAGCGGCAACTGGCGGATGAGCACCGAACTGGTCTCCAGATGGATGCGCTCGTGCTCGATGCCCATCAGGACCGTCCAGAAGGGGTCTTCCCAGGTGATCGGCAGACGCAGAGGCAGACTCGCGACCACCTGTTCGATGACGGCGCGCACCCGACGGCGGTAGGCGAAAACCTCGGCGATCGTCGGCCAGTCGTACAGGCGCTCATCCAGGTCGTCCCAGCTCATCTCGTCGACACCGACGGCAAAGATCGATTCGAAGCGCGGATCGACGCGCGCGTCGATGAGACCCGCCAGCAGCAGTTTGTTCACGAAGAACACGGCGGTGTGTCCCACGTAGAAGATCAACGGGTGGCGCAGCGGATCGGCGCGGCGGTAGTACCCTTCGTCGTCGGCGATGACGGTGAAGAGCCTCTCGTACGTATCCCAGCTGTCCCGAAAATACGCGAGGATCTCGGAGCGTTTGTCCTCGGCGGTCTGATCGCCGATGGCGTCGAGGCGGACGGACGGCCTGGCCGGCTGCAGCATGCGGCACCCCCGGGTGGGACTTGGTCTTGGTGCTCGTTTCCAGATCGACTTTCGCCCAAAGATAGGGCTTCACCGGGCGGCGCGCCCGCGCAAATGCGGGAATGTTCCCGCTGGTTCCGGCGGTTGAGGCCGGGCGCCTCGGCCCCGTCCGGCATCGCGGCGCTTGCGGACCGGTTCGCGATCGCCGACCATGAAGAGCCGCCCCGCTGTCCGGGCATCACGGAAACCCAGGAGGAACGATGGACACCTTTGCCGCCATCGCCGCGCGTCGTTCGGTCAAGAAGTTCGACGACGCCCATGTCATGACCGCGGACGAGATCAACCGCCTGCTGGGAGCGGCCATCCTGTCGCCGACATCGTTCAATATCCAGAACTGGCGATTCGTGGCCGTCACCGACGCCGAGGTCAAGGCGCAGATCCGCAAGGCCGGCTGGAACCAGGCGCAGTACACCGATTGCTCGCTGCTGGTCATCGTCTGCGGTGACCGCGAAGCGTACCGTCGGGATCCGGCGCGCTACTGGGTCAACTCACCGCAGGCGGCCCGCGACTACATATTGCCGGCCATCGAAAGCGCCTACGCCGACAACCCCGGGTTGCGGCGCGACGAGAATCTGCGCTCGGGCAGCATGGCGGCGCAGACGATCATGCTGGCGGCCCAGGCCATGGGCTACGACACCTGTCCGATGATCGGCTTCGATTTCGACGAAATGGCGCGCATCATCCGGCTGCCCGCCGAGCACGACATCGTGATGGCGGTGGCGGTGGGCAAGGCGCTGGCACCGGCGCGGGAGCGCGGCGGTCAACTGTCTCTCGAAGAAGTCGTCGTGCGCGACCGCTTCTGAGGGATACGTCCGGCAGCGCACATCCGGCGGAGCGGGGCTGCGTTCTGTTAGCGTGCGGCGGCGCGATCGGGGTCCTGGGGGCTGCCGGGCTTGTTCCAGTCGTGTTCGGGATTGTTGAACTCGGAGAAATCGGACCTGCCGCCGGGGTGGTGTTCGCGCGCCCAGTCGTTCTCGATCCGCCGCAGACGTCGGGCCGTCACGGCGAAGGCGAGCGCCTGGATCAGCAGCAGGATCGCGTCCACCGCGGCGCCGCCGTCGGCTTCCGGAACGAGCACGCGCAAAAGGGTCTTGGTCAGGCTGAGGCCCGCGGCCACGCCCAGGATCACTGCGGTCCGCTGCCCCAGCAGGCGCGTGGCCGCGAACGCGAACACGATCAGCGCCAGCAATCGCCCGCCCGTCAGGACGACCGGCGAGATCGGCGCCTGGGTGCGGCCGTAGAGGACGACGAGCAGGTAGGCCGCCTGCGCCAGATGCAGCGCGGCGGCCGCCAAACCAGCGCGGGGCAGGATGCCGGCGGCGCAGTTCCAGCCGAAACCCAGCCCGACCAGCCCCAGGCCGAGGATATAGGCCAGCCAACCGGTCACCAGGATGCCGGCGCGGATATCCGGGCGGGCGCCGCCCAGCGCCAGCCCGGTCAGGGCCAGCATTGCGGCCGCCACCAGCAGCACGCTGCCGCCGGTCAACAGACTGCTGCCGCGGAACCCGCCCTGGGCTTCGTGCCAGTAGTCGACCTTGCTCGCATCCGTGTCCATCGTCTGGAATCCCCTCCGTCCGGTCGCCCTGACCGCCGTCGCAAGAGCCGTTCCCGATCATAAGGCCAGAATCGGCGCGCGGCCAAGTGGTTCCCGCGCCCAGGCCACAGGTGGACAGGCGCGGAGCGGGACGGTACTTTAGGCCGCATGAAGATCGCGTTCATCGGCACCCACGGCGTGGGCAAGACCACACTCTGTTTCGAGCTCGCGGCCGCCCTCAAGCGGCTGGACCTGAGCGTCGACCTGGTCAAGGAGGTCGCACGCGCGTGTCCGTTGCCGATCAACCGCGACACCACGGACGCGGCCCAGAACTGGATCCTGCATTCGCAGGTGGCGCGCGAGATTGAACTGGCCGGCGCCTACGACATGATCGTCTGTGACCGCTCGGTCGTCGACAACTATGCCTACATGGTCCATGCCGCCGGACGCCGGCCGGAACTGGAACCTTTCATCCGCCACTGGCTGTCCACCTACGGACTGCTGGTGAAGGTGCCGGTCATCGCGCCGCCGACCTTCGACGGCACCCGCGACACTTCCGTGGAATTCCAGATGGCGATCGACCGGACGCTGGACCAACTCCTCGCCGAGTTCTCGATCCCGGTTTTCGCCCTGCCCGCCGAGGACCGTGACGGCTGGGTCGGACGGGTTCTGGCGGCCCTCGATCTGCCACAGGCGCCCCCCCAACTGGGGCTTTTCGGTTGAACAAAGATTAATTTCACCTATATTTGACCCCTACCCCCGATAGCCCTGACCCTCTCGTTGGAACCTTTCGAACGGAACGGGATTTGCGAGGAGTATGCGTCCCCCGCAGGGCCCCATGGGCCCCTGACCGGTCGGACGGGACCTTCCGCGGCTCGAAGCACCCGCCGCGACGGTCCGCGGAACCTAGCCTCTTGGAGCGTAGCGCTTTGTCGGACAACATCTTGCGGGTGATGACCTTCAATCTCCTGACAGCAACAAAAAAGCAGCGCAGCCATCCCTGGCGCCTGCGCAAACGCAACATCGCCCGCATCTTCCAGCGCATGCAGCCCGATGTGGTGGGGACGCAGGAGGCAAATTACAAGCAGCTGCTCGAACTGGCGGCGCTGCTGCCGGACTACGCGTTCGTGGGCGAGGGCAATCTGGGACCCGCGCGCGCCGACGACGCGGAAAGCTGGTACTGCGCGATTTTCTACCGCAAGGACCGGGTGCGTCTGGTGGGCGGCGACCAGGCGGGCGACGTGATGTGGCTGTCGCCGACGCCCGCGGTGCCCGCTTCGCAGTACCATCTCGGCACGCGGCCCCGGCTGGTCACCTGGCACACCTTCGAACTGGTGGACAGCGGTCGCCCGTTCGTCTTCGGCACGACGCACCTGGAAGCGGTCAACCGCTGGCACCGCCAGCGGAGCGCGCGGCAGCTGCGCGACTACGTCAACCGCAAGGTGCAGGAGATGGGCGCGCACGTCCCGGTCTTCCTGACCGGCGACTTCAACGCGGGCGCCGGCTCACGCGAGATCCGCGCCATGGTCGCCGAGCATTCCGACGACGCTTCGCTGTACGACGCCTGGGCCGAGGCGGGAACCGACACGGCGCGTGCCGGCACGTTCCGCGGCCTGGGTCTGCGCGACCGCGTGGGGCACCGCCTGCTCGGTCCGCGCCGTATCGACTACGTGTTCTTCCGGCCGCGCCTGACCATCCGTGCCGTGAACCGCGTCGAGTACGGGGACATGGAACATCGCGAGTACGCGCTGCCCTCGGACCACTATCCCGTGCTGGCCGAATTCGCCCTGGCCGGCTGACCAGGAAGAAGGGCCGCATGGACGTCTCCGCCGCACAGCGTGACGAGATCCTGCGTCTGATCCCCGGGCCGGTGACGGTGGTGGGTGTCGCGAACGCGGGTGTGCTGGGCGGTCTGACCGCCTCGTGGATCACCCGCGTGTCGCAGGAGCCGCCGCTGCTGCTGGTGGCCATCGGTCGCGAACGCTATACGTGGCAACTCCTGCGCAACGCTTCGCATTTCACCATCTCGCTGCCGGGTGCAGACCAGGTCGCCGCAGCGCGGCTTTTCGGGTTGCGCTCGCGTCGCGACGTGGACAAATGGGCTCTGGTGGAGCACGATCTGCTTGGGCCCGGCGTGCCTGCGCTGCGTCATTGTGCGGCGCGATTCCTCTGCGCCATCGAAGGCCGGTTCGCCACCGGCGACCATGACTGCCTGATCGGCCGCGTGGTCGAACTGGGGCGGGGAGCCGCCGAAACCCCGCTGCCGTTGCGTGGAGCCGACTATATCCCGGACGGCGCGGCGGGGCGTTGATGCGGGCGGCCGCGGCTTGCGGCCGGCGCTGCCTGTGGTAGTATGACGAAACCGGCGGTCGGAGCCGAACGGGCCCCGGCGGCCAAGCGAGCCGAATCTCCAAGGAGGCCCGAGCATGGATACCGCCCGCACGCGGCATGCCAGCGATTTTCTTCCCGAAGCGATCCGCTCCCTTCCCCTGGTGGAACTGCCGGTATCCGGCGCCACCGGCTATTGCATTCAGGATGACCAGAAGCAGGTGGTTTTCTTCGCTTTCGACGAGGGCGTCAGTTTTCCGGATCACTCCCACTGCGAGCAGCGCGGGCTGGTGATCTCCGGTGAAATGACGATCGAGATCGAAGGCCAGACCAATCTGTATCAGGCCGGTGAGTTGTACGTGGTGCCGGACGGCGTTCGCCACCGGGCCAGCTTCAGCAAGCCGACGATCCTTATCGACATGTCCGATGCGCCGAACCGGTACAGCGTGTACCGCTGAACTCCGATTCCGCTTGACGGCGACCACGAAGAACGGCCCCGCGTGACAGCGGGGCCGTTTTTCCGTTACGGAAGTCGAGCAGTCGGCCGGAGGGCGTTTCCGCCCGCTTCAGGCCGGTCCCAGCGTCACTTCGGCGTACTGTCCGGCGTGCAGGTAGCGGGCCGCGGCCGCACGCACCTCTTCGCGCGTGCAGGCGTTAACCTGCTCGACCAGGTGCGCCAGGTCATCGGCCTGGCGACCGTACATGACATCCCGCTGGGAGCGGGAGACCCGCGACGCGTTGGATTGGCCGCCGATCAACAGCCCGCCGGCAAGTTCCACGCGCGCGCGTTCCATTTCGTCGGTCGGAACCAGGCTGCCGGACATGGCAGTCA
>JAIFKS010000021.1 GCA_020049465.1 bacterium
GCTGCCGGTGAGTGTCAGGCGGGAGAGGCTGCCCGGGTAGCCCAGGCTCAGGTAGTCCGAGTTGATCCGGCCGTAAGCGACCGTCAGGGCGGGCGAGCCGGACGAGGCGCCGATCAGGAATTCCTTCGTGGTGTGGGGACTATTCACGTTGAACGTCACGTTGCCGCCGCCGAAGGAGATCATCGAGGTGTTGGGCGCCGAGGCCGGGTAGGTGACCGTGTAGGTCCCTGCGTACCCGTAGTACTGGTTGTCCGCCCAGCCGGGAACGCCATAGGGGCTCCAGCGGGCCGGGTCGTCGGTCGAACCGCCGACGGCGGCGTTCCAGGTGTAGTTGATGAATGCGCGGGCAGGTACCGGCGCGGCCAGCATTGCGGCCACGGCCAGGGCACCTGCGCTCTGCGTGAACCGCCTGGCCCATCGACAGTTCAGGATCTTCATTGCGACCTCCGGGGAACAGGGGATGCACTCCATGTGCCCCTTCAAACGTCCGGCCCGTCGCAAACGAACACTGCAATTATCCGGAATCGGTTATCATGGTGCGCTGGAGGCGCCGCCCATTGAGGCTGCACATCCAGAATCAAGCTTTCATGGGGCGGAAGGGCGGCTGTGGTGTCGGAACCCGAAGAATCCAGGAACGGTGCATCAGCCAGGCAGCCTGTTTCGCTGCTGGCGACCAGCGAACTGCTGATGCTGGCCCGCGGCGGTGACGCGCCGGCGCGCGAGCATCTGCTGGCCCGCTACCTGCCGCGTCTGCAGCGTTGGGCCAGCGGCCGCCTGCCGCTGCGCGCGCGCTCCCTGCTCGACACCACGGACCTGGTCCAGGAAACACTGCTGCGAACGATGGAGGGACTCGACCGCGTCGAGGTCCGCGGTCCCGGCGGCTTCCAGGCTTATGTTCGCCAGGCCGTGCTCAATCGTATCAGGGATCAGGTGCGGTGGGCCGGGAGGCGCCAGGGCCGGGAGGAACTCTCCGAGGACCTGCGCGACAGCAGCCCGTCACCGCTCGAGGAAGCCATCGGCGGCGCGGTTCTGGACCGGTACGAGCGGGCGCTCGCCGGCCTGGGCCAGGAGGATCAGGAATTGCTGCACCTGCGCATCGAACTGGACTTCGATTACGGCGAGATCGCGACCATGACCGGGCGGCCCAGCCGCGACGCGGCGCGCATGGCTGTTCAGCGCGCCCTGGGACGCCTGGCGGAAGCGATGGGCCATGAGCGCTGACCGCGATCCGTTCCAGGAACTTCTGGGTTCGGTCTCCGACGGCGAAGCCATCGACTGGGACGATGCCGTCGGCAGGGCCCGGCCGGACGATCGCCTCAGGCTCGTGGCGCTGCGCGATGTCGACCGCATCGGTCGTTTCAACCGCGACCTGCAGCGGACCCTGCCGGCGGCGGACGAGGTCACCGGCGACGGGATCGACGTTCAACGCTGGGGAGACCTGCTCCTGCTCGAGCTTTGCGGCGCCGGCGCGAACGCCGAGGTCTACCGCGCCTGGGATCCCGGTCTGCGCCGCGAGGTCGCGCTCAAGCTGATCCGCAGCGGCGCCCAGGGCGCCGACGCGCCCACCGACCAGTCGCCGTTGCTGAACGAAGGCCGGGCGCTGGCCCGTGTGCGCCATCCGCATGTCGTCGCGGTGCACGGCATCGACTGCCGCGACGGCCGGGTGGGGCTGTGGATGGAACTCGTGCGCGGCGTCACGCTGGAGCAGCACGTGGAATCGCAGGGACCGCTCGACGCGGCCGAGGCGACACGGCTGGGCCGGGAAATCGGTTCGGCCCTGGCCGCGGTCCACGTGGCGGGGCTGCTCCACCGCGACATCAAGCCCGCCAACGTGGTCCGCGATCCGGACGGCCGCTTCGTGCTGACCGACTTCGGGCTGGGGTTGAGCCGGCACCTCGCGGAGGCGCCCGTGCTCAGCGTGGTCGGTTCGCCGATGTACATGGCGCCCGAACAGCTTTCCGGCGCGGCGGCCGACGCGCGCACCGATGTCTACGCTCTGGGCATGCTGCTGTGGTTCGCCCTGACGGCGCGGCATCCGTTTCCGGAAGACTCGCTGGGCGCACTGCGGCACGCGGCGGCTTCCGGTCCGGTGCCGGCGCTGGGCGAGCGCAGGCCGGATCTCCCGCCGTCGCTGGTCGCGGCGGTGCGGCGGGCCACGGCGCCTGTGGCCGCGGATCGTTTCGCGAACGCCGGGCAATTCGTCGAGGCCCTGGCTTCGACCACGACCGGTTCCGCGGCCGGGCAAACGCCGGCGACGCCCGCGCGCCGCCGGAGCCGATGGCTGCTTTCCATGGCAGGCCTGGTGGTGGTCGCGGCGGTGATGATCGTCGCTGTCCGGGGACGTGGCCCTGCGGAGCCTGTCGTGCCCGCGGCGGCTTCCTATGCGGTCGAAGCCGCACTGCTGCGCCACGGGGCGGGCGCGCCGTCACCGCTGACGAACGACGACCTGCTCGCGCCCGGCGACCGGTTGTCCCTGCAGTGGCGCGCGACGCAGTCGTCCTGGGTCTACGTGCTCAATGCCGACGACCGCGGCGAGGCGTACCTGCTCTTTCCCCAGCCGCGATTCGACCTGCGCAATCCCCTGCCCGCCGATTCGACGCTGGTGCTGCCCGGCGCGATGAGCGGGCGCGATGTCGTCTGGACCGTCACCAGCGCCGGCGGCCGCGAGACGTTCCTGATCGTCGTCAGCCCGGAGCCGTTGCCCGAACTGGAGGCCGGTCCGGCCGGGTTCGCGGCGCCCGACCCGGACCGCCCCATCGAGTACGCGGCGGTGGATGCCGGCGTGATCGAGCGGTTGCGCGGCGTGGGGGGACTGGCCGCGGCGCCCGCCCAACCGGTGTCCGCCGCTCCCGGCAGCGGTTCGCTGAACCGCTTCCGCGCGCTGGCCGGCCGCGAATCCGGCGTGACCGGAGTCTGGGTCCGTGAGATCGTGCTGCGCAACCCCGGTTGACCGACGCGCACCCCGCATCACGGGAGACGGCATGCCCCGCAACATCGAGATCAAGGCCCGGCTGGACGGCGAACAGGCGCTGGGAGAGGTGGCCGTGCGCGCGGCGGCACTGGCCAACGAAGGTCCGCGCGAGATCGTCCAGGACGACACGTTCTTCCGCTGCGACAACGGCCGGCTGAAGCTGCGGGCGTTCGGCGGCGGCGGCGGCGAGTTGATCTTTTACCGGCGCGCGGACGCCGCCGGTCCCAAAGAGTCGTTCTACATCCTGGCTCCGGTGGAAGATCCCGATCCGCTGCGTCTGGCCCTGACGACGGCCTACGGACAGGCCGGGCGCGTGCTCAAGAGGCGCACCCTGTACCTGGTCGGCCGTACGCGCGTGCATCTGGACCGGGTCGAGGGGCTGGGCCAGTTCCTGGAACTGGAAGTCGTGCTGCGTGCAGATGAGGCGGCCGAGGCGGGAGAGACCGAGGCCCGCGCGCTGATGACGGCGCTGGGAGTCGCGCCGGCGCAACTGGTCGAGGGCGCGTACGTCGACCTGCTGAACGGGGCCTCGGGCTGACGTTCCACGTCTGAGACGCCACCCATCCGGAAACAGGAACGGCGCCCGCCTGCGCGGACGCCGCTCCCCTCTTCCGTCAGACCGGAATGCCGTCAGACCGGACTACCGACTACACGTCGATCATGTCCCGTCCCGAGCCCACCAGTTCCAGCTCGTCCTCGTCGAAGGCGATCACGTGATCGATCTTCTTCGCGCGGGCCGGAGCCTGCTTGCGCGTGGCCGCGCTAGCAGCCTTGGCCTTCGGGGGGGCCTGGGTCGCCTGCCGCATCGGCTTGGCGGGCATCCGGGCCGGAATGCTCAGGCCGGCGTTCTCGCCACCGACCATCGACTCCAGCTCGCGAACCATCGAGCTCAGCTCTTCGGCCTGACCCGACAGCTCTTCGCTCGCCGACGCCGTCTGCTCGGCATTGGCGGCGTTCGCCTGCGTGATGTGGTCCATCTGGCCCACCGCGGTGTTGATCTGCTGGTTGCCTTCGTTCTGCTCGTTGCTGGCCTGGGCGATGCCCGCCACCAGCTGGTTGACTTCGCTGGCCGCCGAGCTGATCTCGGCCAGGGCCGCGCCCACTTCACGGGTGATCGCGACGCCGTTGTCGGCGTTCTTCACCGACTCCTCGATCATCTGGGCCGTGTTCTTGGCCGCTTCGGCCGAACGCTGCGCCAGGTTGCGCACTTCCTCGGCCACCACGGCGAAGCCCTTGCCCGCCTCGCCGGCACGCGCCGCTTCGACGGCGGCGTTGAGGGCCAGCAGGTTGGTCTGGAAGGCGATCTCGTCGATGGTCTTGATGATGCGCGCGGTCGAGTCGCTCGACTTCTTGATGTCGTCGATGGCGGTGTTCATCCGCTGCATGGCGTCCACGCCGCGGTCGGCGCTCTGCTTGGTCTGCGCGGCCAGGCTGTTGGCCTTGGCTGCGTTGGAGGAGTTCTGGCGCACCATGGCCACCATCTCCTCCATCGAACTGGACGTCTCCTCGATCGCGGCCGCCTGGCGGCTGGCGCCGTCAGCGAGCGACACGCTGGCCGAGGAAACCTGTCCGGCCGCGCTGGCCGTCTGCTGCGAACCGGCGGTCAGGCCGCCGATGATCCGACGCAGCGGACCGACGATCGAACGGGTGATCATCAGGGCCGCGATCACGCCGATCGTGATGCACAGGACCAGGCCGACCAGCAGGGTCAGCGACGAGGCCGTCACGGCCGCGGCCGTGCTCTGGGCCAGCGCCAGCACGTCGCTGCCGACCTGCGTGCGCTTCACGCCGACGGCCTGCAGATCCTGCCAGTTCTTCAGCAGGTCGTTCATGGCCGCGCGGTAGGTGTTGGCCGCCTGCTCGGTCGCGTTGATCTGCTGCAGGTTGACGTCCTGCGTGGTGCGCGCGCGCAGTTCGTTGAACTTCGCGGCCATGGGGTCGAAGTTCTTGTTCGCGTCGATGATGATCTGGGGGTCGCGCAGGGCCTGGCTCTTGAAGCAGGCGATGCGGGTGGAATTGCCCAGGTCGATGATGTCGTTGACGATCGTGACCTTTTCATGCCGCTCGAGCAGCTTGGCGGGCTTGGCGCCCTTGCCGATCTCCTCGCCCAGCTTCTCGTTCTGGCTGGTCAGGTAGGCGTTGCAGTTCTCCATGTAGGTGGCCGCCGCGGCGTCCAGCGTGTGGCGGTTCTCGTCCAGCTTGCCGATCAGGGTCTTGGTCTGTTCCAGCAGGTCGCCGTACTCGTCGACGGCTTTCTGCGTCGACTCGACCGCGGGGCCCAGCTTGACCAGGTGCTTGGCTTCGACGGCCAGCTTGCCGCATTCCTCGAGGTATTTCTCGACTTCCGCGAAGTTCTTCAGGCTTTCGTCGTAGTACTTGGGGTCCTCGCTCAGGCCGTAGCCGCGCGCGGCGTACATGGTCAGCAGCGAATTGCGCTCGACTTCGTTGCACAGTTGAACTTCCGGCATGTATTCCTTGGCCAGGATGTTCGACTGCACGCGGACGGAATTCATGCTCACGACGCCCAGGACGCCCAGGACGGCCGCCAGGCAGATCACCATCGCGAATCCGAGGCTGATCTTCGCGCCGAGTTTCATGTTCTTCAGCATGGTACGCTCCCTTCACACGACCGTCTTCCGGCGGCCGCGTCGATGGTGATCACGCCGTTGCGCAGAGATCCTCGATCTCGCTGGCAATGAGCACACGGTTGATGTCGAGCAGCAACGTGACGTGATCGCCACTCTTGCCGATCCCGAGAATGAACTCGATGTCGATGCCCTGTCCGAAAGCCGGAGGATCCTGGATGTCGGTGGAGTTGAAGTACTGCACCTCGGAAACCTGGTCCACCAGGACGCCGATCTCACGGTCGCCGACATGCGCGACGATGATGCACGTCTCGGCGGTGGCCTCGACTTCGTCCATTCCGAATTTCAGCCGCAGGTCCACCACAGGGATGACCGTGCCGCGCAGGTTGATGACCCCCTTCACGTGGGCCGGAGCCAGCGGGATGGCGGTGACGCCGATGATCCCGATGATCTCGCGGACCTTGAGGATCTCCAGGCCGTAGTGGCCGGGACCCAGCTTGAAGGTGAGGTACTTGCCGGCCTTGTCCTGCGATTCCGGCCGCACTTCCTCATTCACCGTCATGTGCTCCTCCTCGTGGCATTGGCGATCAGCGATCGAGGCGACAGGTGCGCCCTGGGCGCCCGCCGTTCCGGGTGCGGCAGTGTCCGCGCTGCCGGCCCGGCGTCGGGCGCCCGCCCCCGGGCGTCGCTTCGACCGTGATCATTTTCGGATGTTCCACGAGGCGGTTTAGGGAATCTTTGGGAATTTTTGGATATTCTGAGAAATCCCCTAAGGATCACCCGGCCCCGGGGGCTGCCGGTGAACTTAGGCCGAGGCGGAGGTGCGCTGCTCGAGCATCGCGAGCAGCCGGCCGAAGTCGACGGGCTTGGGCAGGAAGGCGATCGCCCCTGCTTCGAGTATGGTCTCGCGCACTTCCGGCGTGTTGTTGGCGGACATGGCGATCACCGTCGTGGCGGCCGAATCCCGGCGGGCCTTCAGGCGTCGGCAAACCTCGAAGCCGTCGATTCCCGGCAGATAGATGTCCAGAAGCACAGTGTCAGGACGCTCGCCGGCCACCAGTTCGCCGGCGCGGAAACCGTCCTGGGCCAGCAGCACGCGCAGATCCGGGCGCGTCGCGTTGAGACGCGTGACCAGCCACGGTCCGACCTGGGGATCGTCTTCGACCACCAGCAGGGTTTGCTGGCGCGCGATCAGTTCGTCGGGCACCCGAAGGCCGCGCGCCGTCAGGAAAGTCCGCAGATCCTGGGCCTGGACCCGGCGATGTCCGCCAGGCGTGCGGCCGGCGGGCAACTGTCCCTGGTCGATCCAGTTGGCGATGGTCTGGCTGCTGACACCCAGCATCGCCGCGACTCGCGTGGTGGAAAGGGTGCGATTCATGAGGCTTTCCCTGTTTCCCCGCCGCCGCCGGTCGGCGCGGCAGCCGACAGCGTGAGCTGCACGATCTCGATCAGGTCCTTGACGGCGAACGGTTTGGCCAGCAACTGGCCGTCAGGCGCGCCGCCGCGGCCGTCGTGGTACCCGGACATATAGACGACGCGCCGCACGCGTCCCTGCGCCAGCAGACGCGCGGCCAGGACATCGCCGCGCATGCCGGGCATCACCATGTCGGTGATCAGAAGATCGAACGGCGGTCCCGCGGCCGCCACGGCCAGGGCCTCTTCGGGCGAGGCGGCCACCACGACTTCGGCCTGCCGATGGCGCAGGATGTCGGCGACCAGTTCGCGCACCTGATCCGAGTCCTCGACCACGAGGAACCGGCCGCTCAGGGTGGATGCCGTGTCCGGCTGCGGAGCGGTCGTTGTGGTCCCGCTCACCGGCAGCGCCGCCGGCAGGACCAGCGTGACCGTGGTGCCGTGGCCGGGACTGCTGTCCAGTTCGATGCTGCCGCCGCTCTGCTCGACGAAGCCGCGTACCATCGACAGACCCAGGCCGGTGCCCCTGCCTTCGGTCTTGGTCGTGAAGAACGGTTCGAAGACGTGTTCCAGATCCATCGGCGCGATACCGTGTCCGAAGTCCTCGACGGCAAGCTCCACGGCGTCCACGGTCTGCGCGCCGGTCGTCGCCCGCCGATTGGCGGTGCGCAGCACCAGGTTGCCGCCGTCGGGCATGGCGTCGCGGGCGTTGATGACCAGGTTGAAGATGGCCTGTTGCAGCGCGCCCGGATCCACGCACACCATCGCCAGGCGCGGCGACAGCTCCGTGCGCACGCGGATGGTCTCGCCGATGAGCTTGCTCACCGGGTGCATCAGATCGTGCAGCAGGGCGTTCAGATCGACGTCGCGGGGGGCCAGATCCCGCTTCCGGCTGAACGACAGCAGGTGCCCCGTCGTGGACGACGCCCGCTCGGTGGCGCGGCGGATCTGCTGCATGGCCTCGCGATGGGGGCTCTCGACGTCGGTTTCGGCCAGCAGGATGTCGCAATAGCCGGAAATGACCGTCAACTGGTTGTTGAAGTCGTGCGAGACCCCGGCGGCCAGGCGGCCGAGGGCGTCCAGCTTCTGGGCCTGTCTGAGTTGCGCCTCGAGCCGGCGGCGTTCCGAAACGTCGGCCGCGACCCAGTGCGACATCTCGACGGCGCCCTGGTCGTTGAGGCTGCCGCGGCCGACACAGAACACCGTCAGGGTTTCCTCTTCGGGTCCGGCGATCTCGAACTCGATCTGTTCTTCGTATCCGGCCTGCACGCGGGCGCGCGCGGCGGCGAACCGCTCGAGGTGGCCCGCCGGCAACAGGTCGGTGAACAGCCGGCCCTCGACGTTTTCGCGTCCGTGGCCCAGCAACTTGAGCCAGGCCGGGTTGGCGTCCACGTAGCGTCCGGCGGGATCCAGCCCGAAGTAGCCGATGGGCAACTGCTCGTGCAGGCGACGGAAGCGAAGTTCGCTTTCGCTCAGCCGGACTTCCCGCCGTTTGCTCTCGGTGATGTCCGTGGCGACGCCGCACATGCCCATCGGTACGTCGCTTTCGTCGCGCAGGAGCGAAGTCCGGAAGTGCAGGATCGCCTGTTCTCCGTCTCGCGCGATGTTGACCACCTCGCCCTGCCAGCTCCCCGCGGCCAGGGTCTGGTCGATAATCTGCCGCTGCGTCGCTCCGAGTGCGGGGTCGTCGCCGAAACCCTCGACGCTGTGCCCCACCAGTTCTTCCCGCCGCGCCTTCAGGGACTGGCAGGTGGCGTTGTTCACGTAGACGACCGTGCCCTGCAGGTCGGTCACCGTGACGCGGTCGTGGATCTGGTCCAGCACCGTCGCCTTGAAGGCCACATCCGCTTCGGCGCGCCGCAGCCGGGTGATGTCCTGCAGCGTCACCAGCACGTTCGGCCGCCCGTCGATGGTCACCGGGGCCGCCGAAACCAGGACGTGCTTCAACTCCCGCCCCTCGGGACCGGGCACGGGCAGGGTGACCGGCAGCCCGTTGATCACCATGTCCTCTTCGAGTGCGTACTTGATCGCCATGCGCAGTTCGCAGTTGCCGCAGCTCGGGCCGTGGCCGCAGCCGCGCTCGTCGTCCAGACTGTTCAGACATCCGATGGCGGCGCCGCCGATGCGGTCGATGATGTCCTCGCGCGAGAGCCCGGCCATGCGGGCGACGGCCTGGTTGGCCTTGGTGACGCGACGCTCGGCGTCCAGCAGCAGGATGCCCACCGGCACGTGCGCGTGGATCATTTCCAGTTCGACGGATTTGGCCAGCCGTTCCAGGTCGGCGGTCCGGCTTGCGGTGACGTCGGTGATGTAGACCGCCACGCGTGTCACGTTGCCGTGGTCGTCGGCAACCGGACGGATGTGATGCTGCTCCCAGCAGCCGTCCCTCTCGCAGGTGAACCGGAGCGCCTGCCCGGTGCGCAGAACTTCCGCGACCCGTTCACGGCGGAACGCGGCCACGTCCGGCGGCATCAGGTCGTAGACGCAGCGGCCCACCAGCTCCTCACGGCTCATAGCGGTCCGGGCGGTGGCCGCCTCGTTGACCATGAGCACGGTTCCGGCCAGGTCGATCAGGATCGCCGCGTCTTCCATGATGTCCAGGAGCTGAACCACCGGGTCGGTGCGTACTGGGTCCGGGGGCATCGCTTCTCCGTGTCCGTTTGTCGGGTGCGAGCGTCGGCGCCGTCCTCCGCTGGGCACCGCCGCCGAAAAGGCCCATGCATGATTCGTGCGCATACGGGCACGACCAGCTTAATTCATAAGCATATACTTTACAATGACATAGGAATATGGTAGCCGATGGCCTGCTGCGGCGG
>JAIFKS010000032.1 GCA_020049465.1 bacterium
TGGAACTGATGGCCAACCACTTCGCCGGCGGTCCGGTCGGCGTGCAGAACCTGGCCGTCAGCCTGGGCGAGGAGTGCGACACGCTCGAGGACGTAGTCGAACCGTTCCTGATCCAGACCGGGTTGATGATGCGCACGCCGCGTGGACGCGAGCTGACCGCGCGCGGGTGGCGCCATCTCGGCCTGCAGCCGCCGGCCGGCGGAACCGACGGCGCGGCTGACGGCAGCCCGTGCCGTCCGCTCTAGGACGCGTCCAGGCCATGCACGACGCCGCTCCCGATTTCCAGTTCGACCTGCCGCCGGAGTTGATCGCGCAGGAGCCGCTCGAACGTCGCGACCGGTCGCGGATGCTGCTGGTGGGCGACGGCGGTCGCGTGGCCGGTGAGACCGCGTTCGCGTCCCTGCCGGCGCTGCTGCGCGCGGGCGACCTGCTGGTGCTCAACGAGAGCCGCGTGCTGCCGGCGCGCCTGTGGTGCCGCCGCGTGGACACCGGCGGGCGGGTGGAGATCCTGCTGATCGAGCCGTGCGGCGTACCGGGCGACGCGGGTGGGCCGCCCGCCTGGCGCGCCATGGCCCGGCCGGCCAGGCGCCTGCGGTCCGGCACGCAGCTGCGGATCGTGGACGCGCCGGACGGCGCGGAGGGCCTGGACGGTGATGAGGGTCCGGTGCTGACCGTGCTCGCGCGCGACGACGAGGGCTTCGTCACGGTGACGGCCGACAGTGATCCCGCGGAACTGGCCCTGCGCTGCGGGCACATGCCGCTGCCGCCGTACATCCGGCGCGAGACGGGCGGCGACGCGCGCGAGACCGTCGACCGCGAACGCTACCAGACCGTGTTCGCCGCCGCGGACGCCGGGGCGGCCCGCTCGGTGGCGGCGCCGACGGCCGGCCTGCACTTCACGCCCGCGGTGCTGGCGGCGCTGGCCGAGGCGGGTGTGGCGACGGCCCGGGTCCGCCTGCACGTGGGGCCCGGCACCTTCCAGCCGCCGACCGCGGCGCAGATCGCTGCGCGCCGGCTGCACGCCGAGCGCTTCGAACTCCCGGCCGGCACGGCCGCCGCGGTGGCGGCCGCGCGCGCTCGCGGCGGACGCGTGATCGCCGTGGGCACCACGGCGCTGCGCGTTCTGGAAACGGCCGCGCGGCTGCCCCTGCCCGCGGAAGCCGCGGACGGGGCCGTGTGGCGCGACGACGAAGGTCCGGAGACGGGGTTCTTCACCGGCGAAGCGCGCCGCGTGGACGGCGTCTGGGCCGTGAGCGGGGCGACGAGGCTGTTCATCGCCCCGCCGGACACCGTGCGCGGAGCCGACGGCCTGTTGACGAATTTCCACCTGCCGGGCTCGTCGCTGCTGATGCTGGTGGCCTCGCTGATCGGCGATCCCGCCTGGCGCGAAGCGTACCGCGAAGCCGTCGCGCGCCGGCTGCGCTTCTACAGTTATGGCGACTGTATGCTCAGTCTGCCGGGCCTGACCGGAGAACATCGATGAACGACCGGCCGCTGGACACTCCGTTTTCCTTCTCCTTGCTGGCCGTTGAAGGGCAGGCGAGGCGAGGCCGTCTCCAGTGCGGTCACGCCCAGGTCGAGACGCCGGTCTTCATGCCGGTGGGCACAGTGGGCTCGGTCAAGGCGGTCACCTTCGAGCAGGTGGCGGCCACCGGTTCCCGGCTCATCCTGGGCAACACCTACCACCTGTACCTGCGGCCGGGACACGAGCTGATCGCGCGCCGCGGCGGCCTGCACCGCTTCCAGGGCTGGGACGGCGCGCTGCTGACGGACAGCGCGGGGTTCCAGGTGTTCTCGCTGGGCGATCTGAACCGCATCACCGACGACGGGGTCGAGTTCCGCTCGCACCTGGACGGCAGCAAGCATTTCTTCAGTCCTGAACTGAGCATGGAGATCCAGCTCGCGCTCGGGTCGGACATCGTGATGGCCTTCGACCAGTGCGCTCCCTACGGGGCGGATCCGCGCGAGGTGGCGCGGGCCGTCGACCGCACAACGCGCTGGCTGCGGCGCTGCCGCGACGTCTTCGGCGGACGCACCACGCGCGACGGGTGGGAGCGGGTCCTGTTCGGCATCATGCAGGGCGGCGTCGACGAGACGCTGCGGCGGCGCTCGGCCGCCGAGATCGTCGACCTGGATCTGCCGGGCTACGCGGTGGGCGGGTTGTCGGTCGGCGAGCCGACGTCGGCCATGCGCGAGATGACGGACCTGGCGGCGGGGCTGCTGCCGGCGGACCGGCCGCGCTACCTGATGGGCGTAGGTTTCCCCGACGACATCCTGGCCGGCGTGGCCGCGGGCATCGACATGTTCGACTGCGTGCTGCCGACCCGCATGGCCCGCACCGGCACCGTGCTGACACGCGACGGGCGGCTGGTGGTCAAGAACCACGAGTACGCCGAGGACGAGCGCCCGCTCGACGCCGAGTGTGGCTGTCCGGTCTGCGCCCGGCACTCGCGCGCCTATCTGCGGCACCTGTTCCAGGCGCGGGAGATGCTGGGGGCCACGCTGGCGACCATCCACAATCTGCATTTCTACCAGGAACTGATGGCCGGCATCCGCGCCGCCCTGGAAGAGGGGCGGTTCGCCGCCTACGCGGCGGCGGCGGGCGGGCGCTGGCGCGACGGCGAAGCCGCGCGGCTCGACGGTGTCCGCAAGCGGGGCGGCTGAGCGCCTCCGCACCGCCCATGGTTGCCGGGCGGCCGGCGGGCGATACCTTGCACCGGGCGCGCCCGGGTGGCATTGTTGTGCGGGCCGGGCCACCGGCCGCGCCCCGCGGGGCGCCTCCGTCGACGACCCAAGCAAGGAGAGGTCCATGCTTCCCGTGACCGTACTGGCCATGTCCGCCCCTCCGGCCGAGGGCGCCCAGGGCGGCGCTTCGCCGCTGTTGAGCTTCCTGCCCCTGGTCCTGATTTTCGTCGTCTTCTGGTTCCTCATCATCCGGCCCCAGAAAAAGCAGCAGGATGTGCGCCGGAAGATGCTTGAGGCCGTCAAGCGCGGCGACCGCGTGCTGACCACGGGCGGGCTCTACGGCATCGTGAAGGACGTCAAGGGCGACGTCCTGGTCATCGCCATCGCCGAGAACGTGAAGGTCGAAGTCGCCAAGGGCGCCATCACGGCCGTTACGGGCGAAGAGGGCTGAGCCGGGTGCACGGGCGCCGCCGCCATGGCGGCGCCCGGCCCCGCGCCCGCGCCTGCGGGTGACCACGCCGCCGCCGGCGCAGCAAAGGACGACGGATGAAGGTCGTGTTCATGGGCTCGCCCGACTTCGCGGTGCCGAGCCTCGAAGCCCTGATCGAAGCGCGTTTCGACGTCCGTCTGGTCGTCACCCAGCCTGACCGTCCCGCCGGCCGCGGCCGCCACGTGCTGCCGACCGCCGTCAAACAGGTGGCACTCGAGCACCACCTGCCGGTGCGCGAGTTCGGCCGCGGGGAACACCGTTCCGTCTGCGACGAAGTGCTGGCCCTCGAGCCCGACGCCGTCATCGTGGCCGCCTTCGGCCACATCCTGCGCGAACCGCTGCTGTCCACCCCCCGCTACGGCTGCATCAACGTGCACGGGAGCCTGCTGCCCCGCTGGCGCGGCGTTTCGCCCGTGCAGTACTCGATTCTCCACGGCGACACCTGGTCGGGCGTGACGATCATGCGCATGGACGCGGGCGTCGACACCGGCCCCATCCTGGGCCTGCGCGCCGTGCCCATCGGCCCCGAGGACACCGCCGGCGAACTGCTGGACCGGCTGGCGGGGCAGGGTGCGGACCTGCTGCTGGAAGTGCTGCGCGCGCTGCCCGGCGGCCAGGTGGTTCCCGAGCAACAGGACGACGCCGGCGCCGTCTATGCGCCCAAGCTGACGCGGGCGCTGTCGGCCCTGCGCTGGGACCGCGACGTGGTCACCGTGCACAACCAGGTGCGGGCGCTGCAGCCTTGGCCCGGCTGCACGACCTACCTCGGGGAACAGCTTCTGAAGATCACCTCTGCGCATCCCATGTCCCTCAACGCGAGCGGGCGCGATCCGGGCACCGTGCTGGCCGTCAGTGACGACGGCGTCGCCGTGGCCTGCGGGCAGGGTGCGCTGCTGCTGACCGGACTGCAGTGCCCCGGCCGGCGCCTGCTGCCGGTGGCCGAATTCCTGCGCGGCTTCGCTCTCCGCACCGGCGACGTCCTGCGTTCATGAGCGCCACGCCGGCCCGCGACGTTCCCGTCCGCGATCTGGCGCACGGCGTCCTGCTCGGCGTGCACGAGGGCCGGCGCCTGGACGAGAAGCTGGACGCGGCGATCGAGAAGGCGCTTCCGCGCGACCGCGGCCTGCTGGCCGAACTGGTGCGCGGCACGCTGCAATGGCAGGCCCGCTACGACCACCTGATCACCCGCTTCAGCCGCCGCCAGCCGCCGACCGATCCGGCGCTGGTGATCGTCCTGCGCCTGGGCCTGCACCAGTTGTGCGGGCTGGACGGCGTGCCGCCGCACGCGGCGCTGCACGAGACCGGCGAGTTGTGCCGGCGCCGCGTCGGCGACCGCGAAGTGGGCTTCGTCAACGGCATGCTGCAGTCGGTGCGACGCGATGTGCTGCGCGAACCGGCGCCCGTCGGCCGCGAAGCGCGTGAGGCACGCCTGCGGCCCCTGTTCGACGATCTGGGACCAGGCAGCGCCGCCTGGCAGGCCGCCTGGCATTCGCATCCGCTGTGGCTGGTCGAGCGCTGGCGCAACGCACATGGAGCCGGCGCCGTGGACGCGCTGTGCGCCTGGAACAATGAGCCGGTTTCCGTGACGCTGCACGCGCGCGCGCCGTCCGATCCGGCCGCGGTGGTCCGCAGCCTGGGCGGCATCGGCGTCGAGGTGACGGCGCGGACCGGCGCTCCGCGCACGCTGGAGACCGCTTCGGCCCTGGACCGCGCGCGCCTGACGCAGGTGCTGGCCGAGCATCCCGAACTGATCGTCCAGGACGCGACCGTGCAGGAGGCCACGCTGTGGCTGGCCGCCGAAGCGGTGGCCGCGGCCGGCCCGGCCGATCTGCTGGCCGACCTGTGCGCCGCGCCGGGCGGCAAGGCCGCGCTGCTGGCCGGCTGGTGGCCGGGCGGACTCATCGCCTGCGACAACACCCGCGAGCGGACGGCGCTGCTGCGCGGTACCTTGAAAAGAATTGAGGCCGACCCTCTCGGCGTGGTATTAGCCGACGGTCGGCGGCCGGCGCTGCG
>JAIFKS010000128.1 GCA_020049465.1 bacterium
CGGCTCCCGCGGCACACATCGAGACCTGGACCGAGCCCGCCTCGGCCCAGTTCCACGGCAGGTTCGTCGTGCGCCATGGCGCCGGCGACTGCGAAGCCTGCCACGCCGCCGACCTGCGTGGCACCGGCGCCGTCCCCGGTTGCTATGGCTGTCACGAAGGTCCGGGCGGGCACCCGGAGGGCTGGTCGGCACCGACGGCCCATGGCGACGCTTCGCGAGCGCAGGGCACCGCGCTCTGCGCCACCTGCCATGGCCGCGACCTGCTCGGTGGTTGGGCGCGCGTGTCGTGCTCGGCCTGCCACACGGGGCCGCAGGGTGCGCACCCGATCGGTTGGTCGGCGCCGGACATCCACGGCATTGCTGTGTTGGTCGAAGGCGGGGGCGCGTGCGCCGTTTGCCACGGCTCCGACTTTCGTGGAGGCGCGGCCCGGGTGTCGTGCTACAAGTGCCACGACGGACCCGGTGCGCATCCGACGGGGTGGGCCGGCCCTGACGCCCATGGCCCCGCGGCCCTCGGCGCCGGCGCCGCCGGTTGCGCCCTGTGCCACGGGGCCGACTTCCGCGGCGATTGGACGAACGTGTCCTGCTACCAGTGCCACGGCGGTCCCACCGGCGGCCACGACGAGGGCTACGCCGATCCCGACCGGCATGGGGCCGACGTGATCGCCAACGGCGTCACGACCTGCGTCCGGTGCCACGGCGAAGACTACCTGGGAGGCCGCGTCGGGGTCTCGTGCTACCAGTGCCACGACGGTCCCGGGGGCCATCCGGCCGGCTGGCGAGGGCCCCGGCACCATGGCGCGGTCGTCGCGGTCGAGGGCGCGAGCACCTGCGCCGTCTGCCACGGCGCCGACTACCGGGGCGGTTGGTCCGAGGTCTCCTGCTACACGTGCCACGACGGCCCGGGCGGCCACCCCGCTCTCTGGGCGCTCGACACCATGCACGGCCGCGCCGCCGAGGGCAGCGGCGCCGGCCAGTGCGTCGGTTGCCACGGGACCGATTTCCGCGGGGGCTGGTCCGGTGTCTCCTGCTACCACTGCCACGATGGCCCCGGCGGCCGGCACCCGGACGGCTGGGAGGACCCGTCGCAGCACGGCGCCGTCGTCGAACGTGATGGGCCGTCAGCCTGCGCCGCCTGCCACGGCGCCGACTATCGCGGCGGCAACAGCGGCGTTTCCTGCTACTCGTGCCACTCCGGCCCGAATCCGTAGCGCTGTGTGCAGATGGTGGATGCGGGAGCAGGTGCAGGTTGATCACCTGTTCGAAGCCTGCATCCACCAGCAGCTTACCCGCCACGGTGCTGCGGTTGCCGGTGGCGCAATAGATGAACACCGGTTCCTGGCGATGCGCGGCGAGTTCGCCGATACGCTTCTGGAACTGCTGGATCGGCAGCAGCGTGGCGCCTTCGAGGTGGCCGTCGGCGAACTCGCCGGCCGTACGCACGTCCAGCACGAACGGCTTCAGGTTCGCGATGATCTGGGCCGCTTCCTTGGCCCCGACTTCGCGGAAAGCGGCGGCCTGGAATTCGATGACCTCGATCGTGCCGGCGAGTTCGCCCACCCTGAACGGGAAGCGACCGGGTTCGGTCATCTTGAGGTACGGCTTGCCGCCTTCGGGCACCGGCCAGGTCCACGACAAATCCAGCGAGTCGATGGTGACGGTGAACGGTTCGCCCGTCGTCAGGGCCATCTGGACGTAGTCGCCGCGGAAGACGCGGGCCACCGGATCTGGCACGGCCGGGTCGATGGTGACGATGCGCAGCCCGCCCTCGAGTTTTCCCGAGGCCTCGGGTACGGCAGCGGCGGCGGCCGCCTTTTCGCTCTTCGCGGTCTGGCCCTGGCAGCCGCCGGCAGCCATGAGCACGCACAGGACGCCGGCAAGCAGGTGGGGATTCCTCAGGCTCATGGGTTTCACTCCGTCGTGTTGGCGTGGTCGGTGGAGGCGTCGATGACTTCCCGGATTCCGGCTCCGCAGGCCGCGCAGTAGTCCTTCAGCCCCTTGGTGAACATGATGCAGTCCAACTGGGCGCGGTACACGCCCGTGGAGCAGTAGCCGGCGCCTTCGTAGGCGCCGATCCGCTTGAACTCGGGTTGCGCCGCGAACCAGGTGTCCAGCCGCTGCTGGTGGTCGCGGGAGAGATCTTCGCTCTCCTGGATGGCCGCGTCGGACTCGGCCGCGGGCGCGCCGCCCGACATCAGCTTCGCGATGAGGGCGTCCAGTTCGCCGCGGCGCTTCTGGTAGGTCGCGTCCATCGCATCGAATTCGGCTTTTGCCCACGGTGTCGGCACGGCGGTCGAACCATCGATCAGCGCGGCCCATTTGGCCTTGCCGTCGATCAGCCGCGTGATGTTGCGCTCGACCGGTTCGACGCCCGCCGGGTAGAAGTCGGTGTAGGCCGTGCTGGAGGAATAGTACTCGTCGGCCAGGCCGGCGAACCCGTGGCCGAACTCGTGTACGAACACGTAGCCGCTCCACTGGTTGTCGCTGGTGAAGGTGTTGAACAGGTTGTAGATGCCGCCGCCGCCGTAGCGGGTGTGGTTGACCATGATCGACAGCACGTCGTAGGGGACGGCGCGCGCCGCCTCGCGGATGGCGCGGTTGTCTTCGGTCAGCATGTAGCGCTCGGAACCCAGCGAATTGAACGTGCAGCCGAGCGCCGTGTTGCGGTGCACGCCGCGCGTCGGCTCGTCGCAGCCGCGGTCCTGCGAGGGCTTGAGCACGCCGCGCACGCTGACCCGGTCCTTCAGCGAGGCGAAGGGCTCGATACCCAGCAGCATCGCCGCGAACCGGCGCACATCGGCCTCGAACTTGGCGGTGTCGTCCTTCGTGTAGCCCTCGCCAAGGATCACCACGTCCACGCAGGCGGCCGGCGTTCCGCCCACATGCGCTTCGACCACGACCAGGTCGGCAGCGAGCGGCTCGCGACGCAGTTCGGGATCCTGCGGGTCGATCGGCGCGCGGAACACTTCGCGCAGTTCGTTGTCCTGGCCGCGGTGGTCCAGCGCCAGCACGGCCGAACGCAGAGGCAGCGGGCAGCGCACCGACTCGTGATAGGTGCGGCGCACACCCCGGCCGGCGGGGCCCGTCAGCTTCCATTCGCCGAAGTACGAATCGAAGCCGCGCGACCACAGCAGTTCGCCTGTCGCCGCGTCCAGCAACCGGGCCCGGTAGCGCCCCAGGTCCAGGGCGTCGATCAATCGTACGCGGGGCCCGGCCCACGGTCCTTCCAGGTGCATCCGGTCCAGCGCGACGATCTCCTCGTCCGCGGCGCCCGTGTGCGTCAGGTCGACGCGCAGGGTGGCGTCGGCGAAGTCCGCGGCGTAGTCGGCGGCGGCCGGTGCCGGCGCGGTCGCCAGCAGCAGCAGTGCGAGCAGCGCCAGGAGCGGGGAGCGGCGAGACGGCATGGGAACCTCCGGGGAAGCGGACGGCGGATGACACGCAAGGGTCGATGGTGCGTTGGCGCGCCGCCGGCGTCAAGATGCGGTCAGGCCGCGGCGCGCCCGCACGTTTTCAGATCTGCCGCAGGCGGATCTTCGGGCTCGTGTTGTAGCAGCGCTCGGCGAACGGCTCATGTTCCGCGATGGCCTTCAGTTCCAGCTGCCGCAGGGCCTCGTCCCTCTCCAGACCGGCCAGTGCGGCCGGCACCGTCGCCAGGATCTCGAACGTGAAAGCGTCCTCTCCCAGCCGGTTCCAGTCGGCCTGCAGTTCCAGGCAGCGGTGGCTGCCCATCCTCAGTTCGGAGCGGTGTCGGTTCAGCGGCCCGTGCAGGTTCACGCTGCTGCCCAGCAGAATGCGGCCGGTCGTCGTATTGCGCACACAGTACACGCCGGCTGCCTTGCGGGCCTGCTTGTACAGTTCGATCCACTCCTTGCGCCGCCGCAGGTCCGGGCGAACGGCGCCGCTTCCATGATTGTCCATCGCGATTGTTGCTCCCGGGATCGAGTCCGTTGCGCCGGCGCAAGTGCCGCTGGAACCAGGCAACGGCAACGGCCGCACGTCCACCTCGCCCGTGCGCCGGTAGCGCTGCGGCTTCCCGGCCTCCGCAGTGCGGCTCAGCAACCGGTCGTCGACCAGTTCGCGCCTCACCGTGCAATAGTCGTCGAAGCGCCTGGTGATGACGGCGTTGACCTCGGCCTCGGCGTAATCGCGGTCCGGCGCGAAGTCGGCGGCGAAGGCCGCCAGCACCACCTGCCGTTTCTTGCGCTGGGCCGGCAGCTGCCGCAGGCGGCCGCCGTCGAAAAACGTGTCGAGGATCCGCTGCCGCTGCTGGACGAGCCGGGCCTGCCCGGCCCCGGGCTGGTCGGCGGCCGTCGCCACCAGTTCGCGCAGGGTTCGCTCGAGGGGGCCGGGGCGCGCCTCGCAGATGGTGTAGTACTGCTCGCGGCGGCGGTTCAGCAGGCCCGCCTGGTCCAACTTGCCGAGGTGGTGGCTGATGGTCGGCGCCGACAGGGCGAGGCGTTCGGCCAGATCCTCGACGCAGGCGGGCTGCTCCAGCAGGGCGGCCACCAGGCGCAGGCGGGTCGGGTCGGCCAGGGCCTGCAGCAGCCGGGTGGCGTATTCGCGTTCGGGCATGGCGGAATCCGTTTCGATGAAGATCGAAACAGATTAGTCAACCTGCCCGTTACTCGCAAATTGTTTCTATGATGATCTAATCAGATCGATGGACAACGAGGCTATCCCCAGAACAGATACGCCATCCCGATCGCCCCGATGAGCCCCGCCAGGTCCGCGATCAACCCGCACGCCACCGCGTGGCGCGACTTGCGGATCCCCACCGAGCCGAAGTACACCGCCAGCACGTAGAACGTCGTCTCGGTGCTGCCCTGGATGGTGCTGGCCAGCCGGCCGGCGAACGAGTCGGCGCCGCTGGCGCGCATCGTCTCGATCATCATCCCGCGCGCGCCGCTGCCGCTGAGCGGCTTCATCAGCGCCGTCGGCAGGCCCTCGACCCAGCGCGTGTCCGAGCCCGTCATCTCGACCAGCGAGCGGATGCCGCCCAAAATCCACTCCAGCGCGCCGCTGGCGCGGAACACGCCGATGCCGACCAGCATCGCCACCAGGTAGGGGACGATGCCGATCGCCACCTGGAAGCCCTCCTTGCCACCCTCGATGAAGCTGTCGAACAGGTCGATGCGCCGCCGCAGGCCGGCCAGCAGGAAGGAGAGGATCAGCCCGAAGATGAGCGCGTTCGCCAGCAGCGACGATTGTGCCTCGAGCGCCGCCTGGTCGAGGTTCGCGAAGTAGGCGACCAGCCCGGCGACCAGCGCCGTCATCCCCCCGAGGTAGGCCAGGACCACGCGGTCCCACAGGCGCAGTCCCTGCAGCAGCGCGACCGACAGCAGGCCGGCCATCGTCGAACAGAACGTGGCGACCAGGATGGGCAGGAAGACGTCGGTCGGATCGGCGGCGCCCATCTGCGCGCGGTAGGTGAAGATCGTGGCCGGGACGACCGTCACCGACGAGGCGTTGATGACCAGGAACAGGATCTGGTCGTTGCTGGCGGTGTCTTTCTTCGGATTCAGTTCCTGCAGGTGCCCCATCGCCTTCAGGCCCAGTGGCGTGGCGGCGTTGTCCAGCCCCATCATGTTCGCGGCCATGTTCATGACGATGCTGCCGTGGGCGGGGTGGCCTTCGGGGATGCCCGGGAACAGTCGGCGGCCGAGCGGGGCGAAGGCGCGGGCCAGGAATTCGACGGCGCCGCCCTTTTCGCCGATGCGCATGATGCCCAACCACAGGCACATCACGCCGGTCAGCCCCAGCGCGATCTCGAAACCGGTCTTGGCCATGTCGAAACAGGCGCCGACCATCTCGCGCCAGACTTCGCTGTGGCCGGTCAGGGTGCGCCCGACCGCGGCCACGAAGCCGCCGATGAAGAAGAAGGTCCAGATCCGGTTGAGCATCCGTTCTCCTGCCGGCCGTGTTCGGCGGTGCCTTGGGCCCCCGGGCGGGGCGACCCGGCGCAGCATAGCCGTCCGGCGCCTGCCTGTCATGCGTCGTCCGTCATTGACCTCCCGTCGCCGACCCGGCAAGATAGTAGCCGTGACCACTACCCATGAATCCGTCCAGGCGTTGCAGGAACTGGGATTCACCTGCCTCGAGGCGCACGTGTATGTGTACCTGCTGCGGCGCGCGCCGGCCACGGGGTACCGGATCAGCCACGCCATCGGCAATCCCACGGCCAACACCTACAAGGCGCTGACGCGGACGACCGCGTGTACAGCCTGAAGGACAGCGGACAGGTCATCGAGCGCGCGCCGCCGCCGCTCACTTGATTCCCGTGGCCCTGTGATTCCCGCCGCCGTGAAGCCCGCGATGGCGGCGCCTGCGCCGTCGCGCTAGTCTGCGGAACGCTGCGGACATCCGGCCCGCGGCGGTTTCCGTGGAGGCGTTCATGTCCGCATCAACCCTGCCGCCCGTGGTCTGGAGCGGCATCCTGCGCAAGATGCGGGTCGTCGACGGCGATCCGGTCGCCTACCACCTGAAGGACGCCGTCATCGGCGCGCCGCCCGCGCCGGACCACGCGCTGACGCCCCATGTCGGGGAGCCGTTGTGGCTGCGCCACACCGGCGAGATCCGCTGCACGCTGTGCGGGCGCGCCACGAAGAAGACCTTCAACGACGGCTACTGTTTCCCCTGCTCGCAGTCGCGGGCCGAGGCCGATATCTGCATCGTCCGGCCTGAACTCTGCCATCACGGCCAGCCTGACCACCCCTGCCGCGACGAGGCTTTCGCGCAATCCCAGTGCTTCCAGCCGCATGTGCTCTACGTGTCGTTGACCAGCGGGATGAAGGTGGGCATCACGCGGCGCGTGAACGTACCGGCGCGCTGGATGGATCAGGGAGCCGTGGCCGCCATGCCCTTGGCTTTGCTGCCGGACCGGCGCGCGGTGGGGCTGCTCGAAAAGAGGCTGAGCGACGAGGGCTTCGCCGACCGCACGCACTGGACGCGCATGCTCAAGGGGGATCCGCAGCTGGACGATCTGGCGCCCTTCGCCGCGCGCGTGGTCGAACGGCTGGTCGCCTGGAAGACGGCGGAACTGCTGCCCGAGGCCGAGCGTCAGGTGCGCACGTTCCGCTATCCGGTGCGTCGCTGGCCCGAGAAGGTGAGCAGCTTGAATCTGGACAAAACCCCCGAGGTCGGGGGGGTTCTCGAAGGGATCAAGGGGCAGTACCTGATTTTCGAGAGCGGCGTCATCAATCTGCGGAAGTATTCAGGCTATCGTCTGGAGGTGCGCGCGGGCGGTCCGGAAGGTTGAAATCGTTGATACGGCTGCTGTTCGCCCGGATGGCGAACGACTCCCGGAACGGGGCGCCGGGCGGGCGCGGCATCGGGGCCAGACGGGTGAAAACGGTTCCGCGGCAGGATTTGAACTCCTGGGGCCAAAAAAAATTACTTGTATACGCGTCCGCTGCTCATATTATGGGGCGCCAGCAAAAACGTGCGAGGGCTGCGGTCCGTCGCACGGGCGTTCTGCGGTCCGTCGCACGGGCGTTCGCCTGCGATGGGCGACGCCGGGGTCCGAAAACCTTTTCTCGGCCTTGACGGACCAGGCCGGGGCAGAAATCATAACGCTCAAGTCGAATTTCTGTTGGTTCACCGGGGCCCTTGGCGGCGCGTCGTTGACGTAGCCGCCGTCCAGTAGCATGGTGATGACGCGCCGCGCGCCATCGGAACGGGGACGCCCCGGGTGTCCGCAAGTGGAAGAGCACTGCGCCGGGCGGCAAACAGGCCGCATCGGCTTGAGGTGTAACGGGCGCACCGCGTCGAGGTTACCGGAATTCGTTTCGGCGGAACCGGGCGGAGGCGCGACCGTGAGTGGGCGACGGGAGGATGATCTCTCGCCGCAAGTTGATGGGAAAAGAAGGAGACGACAATGCGCTTCGTTCGTAATGCTGCCATTCCGGTGATCCTGATCGCCGCCATCGCGCTGATGGCCGGTTGCTCGAAGGTCCCGACCCTGGCCATCCAGGATGCCGAGGCTTCGCTGGGCAAGCTGCAGGCTGCCGGTGCTGGCGAGTACGCCCCCCAGGCCCTGAGCGACGCTCAGAACGCCATGGCCCAGATGAAGGCCGAAGTCGAGGCCCAGAACGGCAAGTTCGCGCTGTTCCGGTCCTACAAGAATGCCGAAGCCATGGCCCTGACGGCCAAGCAGACGGCTGAAGCCGGTATCGTGACCACCGAGGCCAACAAGGCTGCCGCGAAGGCCGAGGCCGAGACGGCTCTGGCCGGCGCTCGCGCCGCCCTGGTCGAGGCTCAGCGCCTGGTCGCCGAAGCTCCGGTCGGCAAGGGTTCCGAGCTGGACATCAAGATGCTGCAGAGCGACCTGATGGGTGTCGAGCAGTCGCTGGCCGACGCTGACGGCACGCTGGCCGCCGGCCGCTACAAGGAAGCCCTGGCGAAGGCTCAGGCTTCGATGAACGCCGCCAACACCATCGCTGCTGACGTGAACAACGCCATCGCGCTGCGTGCGGCGAAGAAGCGGTAAGACGATCTTCAACCGGGTTGTAGGCGCGACACGGACGTTGCGCAGACGGACATCTGGAGAAATGATGGAGCATCGCCGACCATCCCGGCGTCTGATCGTGGCGGCGGCCGTGACCTTCTCGGTCATGGCCGCCGCCGTCGCAATCACGTGGCCCTGGCTGCAGGGCTGGCATCATCCGCCCATGGCGGCCAAGTTCGAGGCCGAAGCTGCCCTCACCTCGGTCGTCCGGGGCGCCGGTGTGCTGCCCGACGAGATCGCGCTCGTCCGTCAGTACATGGACCGCTCGTATGGCGAAGATCGCCGCGAACTGGCTTCTTTCCCGTGGCGGCGCGACTACCGGCAGGCGGCATCGAACTACCGCCTGACCTCGGCCACCGCGGCTTCCGTGCTCGAATCGGCCGGGCGTCGCCAGGCCGAAGCGCGTCAGACCGCCGAACTGGCGGTCGGCAAGTCCGACGCCGTTGTCGGCGAGGCCGTGCGTCTGGCCAAAGGCCTTCCCTTCCCGCCTCACGAACGCCAGCGGCTGCAGCGCGCCCGCGCGCTGTCCGACGAGGCGCGTCTGGCCCTCAAGAGCGGCGACTTCGAATCGGCCGTGAAAGCCGCCTCCCGTGCCGTCGTGGAGGCGCAGGCAGCACGCGTCGGCGCCCTGCCCGGAGCGGCGCGGTTCGCGGACGCCGGCCTGATCGCCAAATGGCGCGGCTGGGTGAACGAGACCGTCGCCCGGACCAAGGGCGGCGGTTCGGCGGTCATCGTCTACAAGGAACGCAATGAAGTGGCGCTGTATCAGAACGGGGTCCGCACCCGGACGTACAACGCCGACCTGGGCAAGAACCGGTTGCAGCCCAAGCGCGTCTCCGGCGACGGCGCCACTCCTGAAGGGCGCTACCGCATCACCTCCAAGCGGTCCCGGGGCCAGACCAAGTATTATAAAGCCCTGATGCTGGACTATCCGAACGCCGAGGACCGTCGCGAATTCGACGCGGCTCGCCGGGCCGGCCGCATCGCGCGCAACGCGCGCATCGGGCACCTGATCGAGATCCACGGCAACGGCGGGCGGGACGAGGACTGGACCCAGGGCTGCGTCGCGCTGTCGGATCGCGACATCGACGACCTGTTCACGCGGGTGTCGGTGGGCACGCCGGTGACCATTGTCGGCGGCGACGGCAACGGAGGCGCCTATTCCGACGTGTGGCGGGCGCACGCCAGCAGCACGCGGGGAGCAAGATGATGCGGAGTTCACGTTGATGCGGAGTTCACGTTGAAGCGGCGCATTCTCATCGGCGCAGCGGTTCTGCTGGCGACGTTCATCGTCGTCGGCGTGGCCGGCATGCTGATGATCGACCGCTCCGGCTACAGCTACCGCGAACCGGACTTCGCGCTCGAAGGCGCGCGCGCGGCCGAGCGCGTGAAACTCGAAGCGAATTTCACCAAGCCGCCCAAGGCCAAGGTCTACATCGTCATCGACCGCACGCACAACCGCCTGGAACTTCGCAAAGGAACCAAGACGACGTTGTCGGCGGTGTGTTCCGCCGGTTCGGGCTACCGCCTCATCGAGCGCGACAGCAACAAGCGCAAAGGCCGCGAGTGGGTGTTCGACACGCCGCGGGGCATCCACAAGATCCGGAACAAGGTCACCGACCCCGTGTGGAAGCGCCCGGACTGGGATTTCATCGAAAAGGGTGAGCCCATCCCGCGCAACTCCGGCGACCGCATCGAATACGGCATGCTCGGCGACTACGCGCTGCATCTGGGCGACGGCTACATGATCCACGGGACGCTCTACGAACGTCTGCTCGGTCGTGGTGTGACGCACGGATGCATCCGCCTGGGCAAGAGCGACCTGGCGACGGTCTTCAGCGAGTGTCCCATCGGGACGCCCGTCTACATCTACTGAGGCGGCAACGCGGTGAATGCCATGCGCGGAAAAATCGTCGGGATCGGGCTGGCGGCGCTGCTGGCGGCCACGGGCGTCGGCGAGGCGCGCGGGGAGACGGGCAAAGCGGCTCCGGCCAAGACGGCGGCAGGCAAGGATACGGCCGGCAAGCCGGCAGCGGGCAAGACCGCGCTCGCGAAATCAACCGCCGGCAAATCAACCGCCAAGAGCGAAACCGCCGCCCCGGCCAAGGCGCCGGCATCGGGCTGGCCCGCCAACCCCGCGCTCAAGGACTGGCTGGCCAAGGCCGGCGCGGACTCGTTCTTCCTGCTGCTGGACCCGAAAGCGGGCAAGCTCGAACTTGTGCTCGGCGGCGTCGTGATGCGCACGTTCGAAGTCTCGGAAGTCGGGGTGGCCACACCGCGCCGGCTGGGGCCGTCCGCGCACCTGCCCGAGGACTGGCACGAACGGGTGTGGACCGGCGCGACCCTCGACCCGCCGCATCCGGGAGCCCGCACCGAGATCGTCGGACCGGAGATCGGCGCCGCGGAGACCGAAGTCCTGGTGCCGCCGACGCCCGAGGAAGCCATCCCCGTTCCCGACCTGTTCCGCCTGCGCTTCGCCGAAGGCCTCGCCATCGAGATCACCGGTGGCGTCGCCGAACAGAAGGGCGAGCTGCCGCCGGCCGAACTGCCGCGCGGGTTCAAGGAAAAGATCCGCATGCTGCGCGAAGGTCCGCCGGATCGTCTGCGCCTGCGTATCCGCCTGAAGCCCGAAGCCGCCGCCGAACTCTACCGCAGCCTCCCGCCCGGCACCGATTTCGTCGTCGCCCACAGCGCCGAATAACGCGCACTGACCCGCGTCGGCACAGCCATGACCATGGCGTGGTTGTCGCCCCGGCCTGACACCGCTCCCGCGAGCGTCGCCGCATGACACCGCCCCGTGCGGCTTCTTCCTTCCCTGATTTCCACAAGCAGATGTCTCCGAACCAATTACCGATGGTAGAGCTTTGTGGTGTCCGCCTTGCCTTGGGATCCGCGTCCACCTGATGCCGATTCACTGATCAAGGAGGAACCCCATGAACGAGTCGAAGCATCCCGCCTTTTCCGACGCGGACCTCGAGGCCAGCCTGCGCGGGCTGGGCGTGACGGAGCTGGAGCAGCGTCTGGAATTCAGTTCGCTGCTGGCCGGAGCCACCGGCGTCGAGAGCGCGGATGCGTCCGTCTGCTGCAGCTGCAAGATCCCGCCCGACGACATCTTCAAAGACGATCCCTTGCCGTCCTTGTCGCCCGAACCGACTCCCGGCGGCGGCTTCTGGGGCACCGGCCCGACCGACGGCCTGGGCCGTTGACCTCGCATCCGCACTCGGGTGGTGGTCCGCTCTCCGACCGCCTGCCGCGGTCCGCAGCTCCGAGGAGCGGCGAACCCGGCCGGCGGCCGGCCGTCCCGGCCGCGGAATCGCTGGCCTGGGATCTGTGGAATTTTCGGGCCCTGTTCCCGGAGGCCGGCGCGGCCGAGCTGCTGGCGGTCAAACGGGAACAGGACGCGATCCTGGCGAGAGAACGGGAGGCTCTCGCCAGGCTGTGGTCCGGGGATCAGGACCTCCTGTCCCCGGGCCGCGCCTTCCTGGCGGCCCGCCCTGAAATGGCCGGCGGCATCACGGTGTCGCTGCATACCGGACCCTACCAGCTCCTGGCCGAACCCTGGCTGGCCGCCGGTTTCGATCCGCTCATTCTCCTGAACCGCGCGGCGCTGCCGCGTTTCCGCGACGCCGTGGCCCCGCTCTCGCGTCGGCTGCGGCATCCGGGTCGCGTGGATTGGGCGGCGGTGGGGGATCCGGGGTTCATGCGCGCGGTCGTGACCGCGGTCCGCGACGGCCGGCCCGTACTGGCCTACCTGGACGGCAACAGCGGCGACGACGGCGCCGCCGGCACGCGCGAACACGGCCTGCGGTACGCCTTGCCGGGGCGCGAGATCATGGTCCGCACGGGCCTGGCCCGGCTGGCCTGTCGCCTGCGCTGCCCGTTGCACCGCGCGGCGCTGCGCTGGGAAGACGGCGCCGTCGTCTGGGACGGTGCCGCCTCGCTCACGGTCGGCCCCGGTGACGACCCCGACGCCGTGGCGCGGGCACTTTTCGATTGGGCCTTCGCGGTGATCGGTCTGCGCCCCGCGCAGTGGCAGTACTGGGCGATGCTGCGCGACAGCAGCGCGTGCTTCACCGCCGCGCGGCTCGAACAGCCGCCGCTGCCGCCGGCGTTGCGCGGCGACAGTCGGCAGGCTTTCGCGGCCTGCTGCACCCACGCTCCGCGCACGGCGCGGCTGGTTCTCGAGCACCGGATCGAGATCTGGGGCCGCGAAGTGCTGGCCGACCTGACCACCGACCGCTTCTACCCGGCAGCGGGGCTGAGCGAAGACGATCTGGGGATCCTGCGTGACGGTCAGCCGACCCTCCAGGAGCTGCGGGACCACCACGGTGACGCCTGGCTGCAATTCCACGGACTGCGCTTGTGTCTGCTGGGCGCGGCGCGGCTGGGGGTGTGAACGTGGGCGGCCGGGCCAGGCTGGAAGTGCAACCCCATCCGCGGGGCCCGTGGCTGGTGCGCGCCGGGCGGCGCGCGCTGGGGGTGTCGCCGGCGATCGGACGCGCTCTGCTGCCGCTGAACGGCGCCGAAGTCGAGCCGCTGCGCCTGGCCGCCGGTCTGCGCGCCGGCTCCGCCGGTGAGGCGGCCGCCGGCGCGCCCGCATCCGTGGTCGCCGACTGGCTGGCCGGCGGCGCCGGATCAGGACGTGCCGGCGGTCGCGGAGGCGCGTTCAACCTCGACCGCGGTCTGCCGGTGCGGGTGCCCCTGCTGCCGGGCGCGCTGGTGCGTCGGATCGCGGCCTCGCTGGTTCCCCTGGCGGCCTGGCCGGCGCTGGCCCTGATGACGGTTGGCGGCCTGGCCCTGGCATTGGTGTTCCGGCCCTGGTCGGCGCCCTGCCCGCCCTCGCTGCCGGCGCTGCTGCTGTTCACCGCCGGTGCGTTGTGGCATGAACTGGGGCATGCCGCGGCGCTGCGGCGCGAAGGCTATGAACCGGGCGGCATCGGTGCCGGTCTCCTGATCTGTCTGCCGGTGCTCTACGCCGATGTCAGCGCGGCCGGGCTGCTGCCACGCGTCGGCCGCCTGCGGGTCGACCTGTCCGGGCTGGCGTTCCAGACGGGAGCCACCGGCGCGCTGATCCTCTTCAGTGTCGTTCCCTGCCTGCCGTCGGCAACCGGGGCCGCCGCGCGTGCCGCTGCCGTGGCGTCGCTGCTGGCCATCGTCTACGGGCTGTTGCCGCTGCCGCGCACCGACGGCACCTGGGCGCTTCGCGACGCACTGGAGACGGATCAGGGCGCGTCGCGCGGTCCGCGCGCGGCCAGGCTGCGTCGGGCGCACGGCCTGCTGCAGTCGGCCTTCGTGGGATTGGCCTGCGCGCTGCTGCCGGCGCGTTTGCTGGGACTGGCGGCCTGGGCCGGGGGTCGGCTGGGATTGTCCCCGGATCCGGAGTTGCTGATCGTTGGTGCGCGCACGATGTCCGTTCTGGCGCTGGCCTGGTGGTTGTCCCGTGTCCTGCGCGCCGCGTTCGCCGCACGGCGGCGGACTTCGCTGTCTTCATTGGAGTGATATCGGGTGGGCCGCGGGTGCGCCCTGCGCTATCATGCGCAGGGGATCATGGCGGAGAGGACCGACCCGTGCTCGAGGATGACGACGACGAATGCGCGGCGCCCGACGGTGAACCGGCGACGATGGCGCTGGACGGCGTGCTGGACCTGCACCTGTTCGCGCCAGCCGAGGCGCGTGCGCTGGTCGACGACTGGCTGGACGCCAGTCGTGACGCCGGTCTGCGTGATCTGCGCATCATCCATGGCAAGGGGATCGGTGTGCTGCGGACCCTGGTCCACGCGGCGCTGGACGCGCGGCAGGACGTGGAATCGTACGGACTGGCGAAAGACGCCGGTTCGTGGGGAGCCACCGTCATCCGGATGAAGCCCTGAAATGGCGCCGCGCCGGCAGCGCCGCGACGGCGGTCCGGAAGCCCCGAAGCGGGGGATGCGGAGGTCGATCCGCCACGAAGCGATCGACACTTCCGATGATGAAGGGACACGGCCCGACCCGCGCCGCGAACCCGGGCGCCCGCCGGAGATCCTTCTGCGCAAGCTGAAGCTGGTCGAGGCGCTGGAGCGGCTCGAGTTCCAGCTGAGGAGCTATGCGTCGCGGGGGCAGGCCGAGGTGCTGGTCATCCACGGCAAAGGTCAGAACTCGGCCGGCGGGGTGTCCGTGCTGGGACCGGAGGTGCGGCGCTGGTGCGATCAGCATCCGTCGCTGGTGGTTTCCTGGAGCGAAGCGCCGCCGCGCTGGGGCGGCGCCGGCGTGATCGTGGTGCGGCTGCGGCCGCAGTGAACGGGTTTGCGGACCGGAGGATGGCGGACAGGGCATGACGCGCGAGAACCGGAAATTCCTGACGGACCGTACGGCACTGGTCACCGGGGGCGGCAAGCGGATCGGCCGCACGCTGGTCTCGGCGCTGGCGCGCGCGGGGGCGACCGTCGTCATCCATCACCACGCCTCGCGCGACGATGCGCAGGCGACCGCCGCCGGCGTCGAAGTGCTGGGTGGCCGCGCTTTCCTGATCGACGGCGACCTGGCCGATCCGCGCGTCGCGGCGGCGCTGTGCGGTCGCGCCGGCGATCGGTGCGGTGGCGCGCTCGACATCCTCGTGAACAACGCTTCGGTGTTCGCGCCCGGCGATGCGGCGACCACGACCTGCGAAGAGTGGGACCTGCAGCAGGCGGTGAACCTGCGCGCGCCGTTCCTGCTGGCCCAGGCGTTCGCGCGGCAGCTGGCCGCCGACGGCCCGGCCGACATCATCAACCTGAACGACGGGCGCGCGCTGCGGCCGGGCGCCGACCATTTCGCCTACACGGTCAGCAAGGTCGGTCTGCACGGGCTGACGCGCAGCCTGGCGCTGGCGCTGGCCCCGCGCGTGCGGGTCAACGAACTGGCCCTGGGCGCGGTGCTGCCGCCGGAGGTGCCGAAGGGCGGCTACGTGCGCACGCCGCGCGAGGCCCTGCCGCTCCGGCGCTTTCCCACGCCCGACGACGTCGCCGACGCCATGCTGTTCCTGCTGTCCACGCCAGCGGTGACGGGGCAGACGGTGAGCGTGGACAGCGGGCAACACCTGTGATCCAACACCGGCGAAACGGGGATTGAAGACCATGCCGCGCCTCAAGAAGAAACTGATCGTCGTGGGCGACCGCCTGCTGGTCCGCCCCGAAGACGGCGATGAGCGCACGAACGCGGGCCTGTACCTGCCGCAGACGGCCATCGCTTCGCGCCAGGCCGCCGGCGGCTGGGTCGTTTCCGTCGGGCCGGGTGTGCCGATCGTCAACCCGCTGGACATGTCGGACGAACCGTGGTCCGAGGGCACCGAACAGGCGCGTGCGCACTATCTGCCGATGCAGGCTCAGGAGGGCGACTATGTGCTGTACATGCGCAAAGCCGCCGTCGAGATCACGTTCGAGAAGCGCAATTACCTGATCGTGCCCAACGGCGCGGTGCTGGTGCTGGTGCGCGAGGGGTTCGAGTCCGAGAGGCAGGACTGGGAGCCCGGCGGCGACGAATGAGCTCCGTCGACTGACGCGATGTGACCGAAATGCGACAATTTGAGCGCCGAATGGTTCTATTATTGCTATAATGCGGCGCTGACGTGCGGTTTCCCACCTTCGCCCCGGCTGGGACCGTCGTCCTCCGCCTGGATATTCCAGACCCATTGGCGGGTGCCATGAAATTTCGGAGGGTGCCATGAGAATTCGCAACCTGTTGATTTCGTTTGCGCTGGGAGCAGTTCTGGCGACTGGCGCCCTGGCGCAGGACTGCGCCGATTACGGTGCGGGCGTCCACGTGATCGCCAGCCTTCCGCACGGCGCGCGCTATCTGGCCGCCCAGGGCGACCTGGTCTATCTGTCCTCGCTGCGGACCATCGATGTGTCCCAGCCGGGCCTGCCCCTGGACCTGGGCGCCTTCGCCGGCCCGGACGGGACGGTCAAGGACATGGTGGTCGACGGCGGCGTGCTTCACGCCGTGTTCACGACCGACGGCTTCGGCTCGTTCGGCGGTCTGGCCAGCTTCGACCTGACCACGCCGACCATGCCGGCCCTGATCGGCAGCGTGGCGACGCCGGGCATCGCCACCGCGGTTTCGGTCGGCGGTGGACGCGCCTATGTGCGCAACGACGAAGGCAACATCACGATCGTCGACGTGAGCCGTCCCGCCGCCCCGCTGGTGGTCGGCACGCTGGGGGGCGGGGCCGTCACCGCATTCGACGCCTCGGGTTCCGTGGTCTACGCGTTCGACCGGGTCACGGCGATGATGCGCGTCTTCAACACCGCGAATCCCGCGGCCCCGCAGCTGTCGATGTCGTGGTCCGAGCCGGGGGTCGAAGACGTCGAACTGGCCTTCGGGCAGCTCTATGTCTACGCCGGCGGCGCCTACCGCGTCTACGGACTGGGCGATCCGCTGGCGCCGGGCTACGCGCTGACGCTGCCGTCCATCGACCGCGTGGTCGATTTCCATGGCAATCAGGCCGCGGCCTATGGCTTCCCTGCCATGTTCTGGGACATGACCAGCCCTGCCGTGCCCGCTCCGCTGGCCACGGTGCCTTTCGTGGTGCACGCGGGCTTCGTCAACGGCACGCGCGCCCTGGTGGGTATCTCGGACGATTTCTCCGAAGTGGCCCTGGGTGACGGCTCGTCCGTCGGCGCCACCGCCTCCTTTGCCCTGGATCAGGCGCCCACCGGCCTGGCGGTCATGGGCAACCATGCGCTGGTGATCAAGGAGATGGGGCTCGAGGTCCTGGACGCGACCGTCTGCGGCGCGCCCGTTTCCGTCGCCTCGCTGCTGGTGCCGGGCTTGAACGACGGCTACGCGGTGTCCGGCGACTACCTGTACATCCTGGTGCGCTCGGGCACGGGTTCGGCGGTGCAGGTCGTCGATCTGCGTGATCCGGCCGCCCCCGTGGACGGCGCCTTCGTGCTGATCAGCGCGTCGCGGTTGGCGGGGTTGACCGCCATCGGTTCCCACCTGTACACCGCGCGCGGCAGCGTGATCGTGCCCATCGACATCACCGATTCGGCGAATCCGATCGTACGGCCGGGCGTCTCCGGTCTGGGCTTCGGCGCCGTGGCCGCCGCCGCCGGCAACGTGCTCGTGACCGCCAACGACTGGGAAGTGCGCACGTATTCACTGGCGCAGCCCGAGGCGCCTGTTCTGCTGGGCGTGCTGGAAACCGACCTGTTCGGCCGTGGGCTCCTGCTCGACGGCAACACCGTGTGCCTGTTGCACGATCTTGGCGTGGCCCTGTTCGATGTGACCGATCCCGCGGTCATCGCGCCGCTGGGCCGGATCACGGTGCCCGGAACGCTGGACGGCTTCGCGCTGGCGGCCGACCGCCTGTACGTCGAAGGCAACGGCATCCATGTGGTCGACATCGCGGACCCGGCGGCCCCGAAGCTGATCGGCAGCCTGCCCTACGGCAGCGACACGTTCGCGCCGCTGGCGGTTGTCGGGGGCTGCCTCTGGTTCGCGCAGTACGTGTCGCCCGATCAGGGTCTCGTGAACATCGCGCCGCTGGCCTGCGCCGAGGGCAATGGCGGCGGCGGGGGCGACGTCGACGATCCGCTGACGGTCGTCATCGACATCAAGCCCGGCAGCCGCGTCAACCCGGTCAACTGCCGGTCGTCGCGCGGCGTCATTCCGGTGGCGATCCTGACGAGCGACACCTTCGATGCGCTGTCAATCGACCACACCAGCGTCCGCTTCGGGCCGGGCCAGGCCTCCGAGGCCCACGTCGACCGACGGCCGGGCAATCGCGGCCGGGGCCGCGGCAACGACCGCGGCGAAGACCAGATCGTTGTCCGGCGCCACGAAGAGGACGTCAATTGCGACGGCAGGCTGGATCTGGTGCTGCACTTCCGTCTGGAGGACGCGGAGATCCCCTGCGGCGCCACCTCGGCCACACTGACCGGCCTGACGTTCGACGGCCGCGAGGTGACCGGAACCGATGTCGTGCGCGCACGCGGGGACAAGGGACGTGGCGACGATGGTGACGGCGGTGATCGCGGCGATCAGGATGACAGCCACTGCGACAAGAGCCTCGGCGCCGGCGCCGACAAGGGCGCTGCGGCCCCGGTTGCACCCATGATCGCGCCGAACCCGTTCAATCCGATGACCCACGTGCTGTTCAGCCTGGACGCGCCCGGACGCGTGCAGGTGGCGGTGTACGATCTGTCCGGCCGGCGCGTGGCGCTGGTCGCGGACGAGTTCTATGCCGCCGGTGATCAGGACGTGCTGTGGACAGGCCGCGACGACGCGGGTCGCTCCGTGTCCAGCGGCGTGTACTTCGTGAGGGTCGAGGGCGCGGGCCTGGCGGCCAACCTGCGCGCCGTGCTGCTCCGGTAGAAGCCCAACGGGCACTTGTAGATGCACTCGATCGCGGGGGGCCGGCCGGAGCCGGTCCCCCGATCATTTCCATTGCATTCGCCCATCTCCTGGCGCATCGTGAACGTCCTATGTGGAACCTCTCCCGACCTCTCAAACGAGCTTGGCTGTTCCTGGTGCGCCTTCAGCGCGAGTTCGGCCATGATGACTGCATGGGCATGGCCGCGCAGATCGCGTTCTACAACGTGCTGGGCCTGTTCCCGCTGATGATCTTCCTGCTGAACATCATTTCGCTGTTCCCGCTCGGCCGCGCCCTGCAGCCGGCGCTGCTGGAGGAACTGCGCACGCAGATGCCGCCCGAAGCGGCCAGCTATGTGGTCGACACCATCCTCGGTCTGCTGCCCTCGGGGAATCAGGGGTTGTTCGGACTGGGCATGGCGGTGTCGCTGTGGGGCGCCTCGATGGCCATGGGCGCCCTGATCACGACCATCAACCGCGCCTACAACATCCGGCCGCGCCGCAACCTCATCCACCAGAAGTTCCTGTCGATCTGGCTGACGCTGCTGCTGGCTTTCCTGTGGATGGTGGCGTTCGTGACCGTGCTGGTGGGGCCGCGCGTCACGCAGAGCGTGTTCGAATTCATCGGCCTCGCCAGCGAAACGAACACGTTCTGGACCACCGTGCGGCTGCCGATGGCCTTCGGGCTCACGCTGGTGTCGCTGGCGATCCTCTATTACATCGCGCCCGAGGCGAAGCAGCGGTTCCGCTGGATCCTGCCGGGAGCCATTACGGCCGCCGTCATGTGGATGGGCGCCTCGTCCGGATTCCGGGTTTTCCTGCGGAACTTCAACAACTACGACGTGACCTACGGTTCGATCGCCGGCCTGGTCATCCTGATGGTCTGGTTCTGGCTTTCCGGCCTGGTTTTCCTGCTCGGTGCCGAGATCAATTCCCTGATGAAACGCATGGACGAGGAACACCACCCGGCGCAGGCCCAAGTCCGGCGCTGACACCTCTTGCCGCGGCCCGGTTCCCGGGCGGAAAGGCCCCGAAACGATGGCCATCATCACCACCGCCTGGACCGGCGGCAGGCAGTTCGTGTACCAGTCGGCGTCAGGCCATGCCCTGGTGACCGACACCCCGGTCGATTCGGGCGGCAAGGGCAGCGCCCCGTCCCCGATGGAACTGATCATCATGGGTCTGGCCGGTTGCACCGGCGTCGACGTGGTCGCCATCCTGGAGGGGATGCGTCAGCCGCTGCGGGCTCTGGACATCACAGCTTTCTACGATCGCGCGGAGGAACATCCCCGGGTGTACACGCACATCGAACTGCGGTATCGGCTGCACGGCGACCTGGATCCGGCCAAGGTTGACCGCGCCGTGGCCCTGTCGAAGGACAAGTACTGCTCGGTGTCGGCCATGCTGGGCCGAACGGTGGAGATCGTCCACACGGTCGAGATCCTCCCCTGATCCGGCCCGAGCGGTCGCCCTTCGGCGCAATTGCAATTTCGACAGGTTTTTGGTAGACTCACCGGGGTGCCGCGCTCGTGCGCGGCAAGCCGTTTATTGCAGGTCATGGCCGATATGTGGCCCACGTTCACGCAGTTGAAACCGGCCGGTCGATCCCGACGCGTCGACGCCGCCGGGGACAGGTTGCGGTTCCCTGCGGAGAAACGCCGGATGTGGAGGAACGCCAGAATGTCGCGTAATTCACTCCTTCGGAGTGCCTGGGTGCTGACCTTCGCCGCGCTGGCCTTGGCCGCGCCGGCGTTGGCCGTGAAAATCGATCCGGGGCTGGTTGCGGCGCTGGCCGCCAAGGACGCCGACGAGCGCGTCCCGGTGCTGGTCATCTACGACGCCAGCCACCGCGTGCCCGACGAGGTCCTGGAGGAACTGAAGGGCAAGTCACCCGCCAAGCGGCGCGACAAGGTGCTGGCCGAGCTCAAGAAACGCAACAAATCGGCGATTCCGGGCGTCCTGGCCGTGCTGAACTCCCCGGCCCTGCGCGACGATGTCGGGAACGTGCGCGACCTGTATGTGGTCGGCGCGATTTCATTCGAGGGAACGCTGGACGCGGTCAACGCGCTGGGGGCGCTGCCGGACGAAGCCACGCTGTTCCACGACAGCGTGCGCGTGACCCATGACGCGGTGTACCCGGCCGGGAGCGACGGCGTGAAAATGACGCCGGCGGCCATCGATACGGCCTGGGGCGTCAAGTACGTGAACGCCCACAAGGTCTGGAGCCAGTTCGGCTATGTCGGAACCGGCATCGTGGTCGGCCACATCGACACCGGCGTCTGGCTGGCCCATCCCGATCTGGCGGGCGGCATCTGGAACAATCCGGGCGAGATCGCCGGCAACGGGATCGACGATGACGACAACGGCTTCATCGACGACTGGCGCGGCTGGGACTTCGGCGACGCCGACAACAACCCCGACGACGATTCGCTCGGCGGCGGCCACGGCACGCACACAGCCGGCACGGTGATCGGCGACGGCACCGGCGCCCTGTTGACCGGCGTGGCGCCCGGCGCCCGCCTGATGCCCGTCAAGGTCTACAGCGCGCAGGGCGCCGGCGGCAGTCTGAGCACGGTGTGGGCCGCCGAGCAGTATTGCGTCGAGAACGGCGCCCGCATCATCACGATGTCGCTGGGCTTCGTCGGCAGCATTCCCGCCGCGTTCATGCGCGCCGAGCGCGACAACTGCTCGAACCTGCGCGACGCCGGTGTGCTGCTGTGCAACTCGGCCGGCAATTCCCACAACGATTTGGATCCGCCGCTCGAACTGGGCCTGACCGCCCGTGTGCCCGCGCCCTGGATTCCGTCGGCGGCACCGTATTCGAGCACGGGCGGCGTGCTGTCGGTCGGCGGCACCGGCTACAAGAACAACACCGTTTACACCGGTTCGTCCTGGGGGCCGGCGAAGTGGGACGATGTCGATCCCTACAACGACTGGCCGTACCTGCCGGGCGTCGGCCTGACGAAGCCCGACCTCTGCGCGCCGGGCGTGGGCGTGAACTCGACGGTCATCGGCGGCGGTTACAGCGGCGACACCTGGAGCGGCACCTCGATGTCGTGTCCGCACGTGGCGGGCGTCGCGGCGCTGATGCTGCAGAAGAACCCGTCGTTGTCCCCGGCGGGCCTCGACTCGATCATGGAACTGACGGCGCTGGGCCTGGGCATCGCCGGGAAGGACAACGTCTTCGGATCCGGTCTGGTCAACGCCCTGGCGGCGGTGCAGGCCGTTCCCGCCCTGTTGCGGCCGGACATCTCCGTGTCCGCGATCCTGCCCGATCCGGCCGGCGATCTCGTCCTGGATCCGGGTACGGTCAATCAGATCGCGTTCGAGTTGACCAACGCCAGTCCGGCGTTCGCGGCCTCATCGGTCACGGCCGGCCTGGCCATCGAGGCCAACCCGTGGGTAACGGTCGTCGACGGCGCGGCCGTGTTCCCCAACCTGGCCATCAACGACGGCACCGGCGCCAACCTGTCCGACACCTTCAGTCTGAGCATCGCGGCCGGCGCGCCGCAGGGCTATACGTTCACGCTGCTGCTGACCGTCGTGGCTGATGGGGGCTTCGAGCGCACGTTCGACCTCGAGTGGTACGTGGGGCTGCCCGATTTCCGCACTCACGATCTGGGCGGCATCGTCCTGACCGTCACCGATCAGGGCATCATCGGCTACATGTCCGATGCCGGCGCCGAGGGCGAGGGCCTCAGCTATCAGGGCGACGGCAGCAGTCTGTACCTCGGGTCGTTCTGGGCTGGCACCGACCTGAGCTACGTTTGCAACCGCGACTACAGCGGCAACGGCGGCGAGATTTTCGAGTGGCAGACCACCTCCGTTCCCAACGGACGCGTAAAGGATCTGGGTGCGGACGGCTCCGACCAGACGTTCCAGGCCGTTTTCAGCGATGCCGGCCATGCCGCGCCGAAGCCCCTGAAGGTCGAACAGACGAGCATGACGTTCGCGTTGCCAGACGATGACCGCTTCGTCATCCTGGAATACCGCCTGACCAACGAGGGCGCCACGGCGCTGCCGACGCTGTACACCGGCGTGTTCTGCGACTTCGACATCGTCAATTCAGGCGCGAATTTCGGCGGCACCGACGCTCTGCGGAAAATGACGTACATGTACAGCTCGGGCGGTCCGTACTTCGGCATCGCCCTGCTGGGCGGCGCGCCGGCGACGAATCTGTCGCTGATCAACAACGTGACGTACGTCTACGACACCATTGCCATCGACGACGGCAACAAGATGCGCTTCCTGCGCGGTCTGATCAGCGTGCCGACGGCGGCGACGGCCGACGACTGGTCGGCGATCGCATCCAGCACCGTCAGCCTCGCGGCGAACGGAGGTCAGGCGGTGGCGGCGTACGCGCTGGTCTACGGCGCCACGCTGGCCGAACTGCAGGACGCCGCCGACGCCGCGAACTCGCTCTACTCGCCGGTGGCGCCGGTCACGGATCTGCTGCCGGTCAAGGTGCTGCATCTGGCGCAGAACCACCCGAACCCGTTCAACCCGAACACGTCGATCGACTACACGGTGGCGCGCGATGGGCACGTGACGATCGAGGTCTTCGACATGGCCGGCCGCCGGGTGCGCTCGCTGGTCGACGAACCCCGGGCCGCCGGCACGCACACCGCGCGCTGGGACGGTCTGGACGACACGGGCAACCGGGCGGCGTCGGGCACCTACTTCTGCCGGATGACGACCGGGGGCGGGACGTCGTCCCGCAAGATGACGCTGGTCAAGTAGGCGCCGGCAGCAGGACACGGATCGGCGGGCGGTTCCGGCGCTTTCGGCGTCGGGGACGGCCCGCCGATTGTCGTTTGCCGGGCGCGTTCGCGCGGCCGCCGCACGCGCGTGGCCGGCGCCTGCGAACCTGACTAGTCTGACGGTTCGTCGCCGGTGCCGCGCCCGCTTCGGCGGTCCGCGGCGACGGGGCGCTCGTCGCTCGAACGCGCAACACATTGCCCGCAAGGAGGAGCCGATATGAAGAGGACGCTGATGCTGATGGCGTTGGTGCTGGTGGCCTTGCCCGCGCTGGCCGCCGGCAACCCGCACAAGACACCCTCGGGCTGGTTCGACATGGAGAACTGCGAGTTCTGTCGGCATCTTGTCGCCGACCCCGAACTGCTGCCGCATTGCCGGTGGGAGACCCTGCCGATCTCCGACGGCATGATGACCGTCATGACCGTCGAACCCGAATACGCCGCCTCGTTGAAGAAGGCCGGCGAAGCCATCGAGTCGGTTGCCGCGAAGATGCACAGCGGCCAGCTCGACCCGACCAAGGTGAAGATGTGCGGCTACTGCCAGGCCTACGGCGGTCTCCTGATGGCCGGCGTGAAGATGGAAACGATCAAGGGCCAGGTGGCCGAAGTCACGCTGGCCCGTCACACCGATCCGAAGGTCATCGCGCAGATGCACGAGATGGCCCGACGGAACACGGACGAAATGGCGATCATGATGGGCGGTGCCGCCGATCCGCACGCGGGGCACAAGCACTGATGTCCAGAGCGCGGCCGTCCGGAACTCCGTACGGCCGCGCCCGGGTTCATTTCACCAGCGTCATGCGCTCCGTACGGTTGAACCCGCTCCCGGTGCGCAATCGATACAGATACGTGCCCGATGCCACGGGCCGTCCGTCCGCGCCGGCGCCGTCCCAGACGGCGCTGTGCGGGCCGGCGGGCAGCGAACCGTCCAGCAGCGTCCGTACCAGCCGACCGTCCACCGTGTACACGGCCAGCGTGGCGTGCCCGGGCGTCGCCAGCGTGAACGCGATGGTCGTCGACGGGTTGAACGGATTCGGCCGCGCGGCTTCCAGTACCGAAATCGCCGCCGGCACGGCGTCGTCCACGGCGCTGACGACCGGATCCTGGCCCTCGACGACGTCCAGCACGATGTCCGCGAATTTCGGCGAAATCACCTGGTGCAGTCCGCTTGGCCAGTAGATGTCGATCCTGTCCACCACGTTGGCGGCGCCCAGTCCGAAGTGCTGCTCCAGCGCGACGGGCGAAGCGCCGCCGCTGGTGATCAGCCGCGACTGCGCGATGCCGCCGGTGGTCACGACGATGCGGGCGCCGATGGCCGCGGTGTTGGGGCCGCTGCCGGACAGCCGCACCTTGAACCAATGGTTGTCGGCCGAGAGGCCGTTCTTCATGACGACGTTGGACAGCCCGGTCCGCGGCACGAAGATGTCCACGCGTCCGTCGCCGTCCAGGT
>JAIFKS010000175.1 GCA_020049465.1 bacterium
CAGACCTGGGGCGGGCTGAAGAGCCTGTTCCGGTAGTCTTCGTTCGATCCGCTTTGCGGAGGAGGCCCGGGGTGACCCGGGCCTCCTGTTTGTTTGAGGGCGATTGCCCGGGGCAGCCGGGTCAGCGGGGTGCGGGCGGTGCCGCGGGGGGCGCCGGCGCCGAACGGTTCACGAGTTCCAGGTAGCGGAGGGCTCCCTCGTGTCCGGGCTGCAGGCGCAGGGACTGTTCCAGCAGCGGCCGGGCCGCCGCCGGATCGCCCAGGGCGGCGGTGATGGCGCCCAGTTCGGCCAGGCAGTTGGCGCTGTAGGCCGGCTGCAGGCGCATGGCCGCCCGCAGGGGCTCGCGCGCCTCGGCGTACTTGCCCTGCCAGCGCAGGGCCAGGCCCAGGTTGTAGGCAGCCTCCGCCGAACCGGAGGCGCGGCGCCAGGCGTCGGCGGCCCAGCGCTCGGCCTCGGGAAAGTCCGCCCGGCGCAGATACTCGTTCGCCAGGTTGGCGGCGCTGGCGGCGCGCGCGTCGCCCAGTCCGGTCACGGGCCACCAGGAAGCCGCCGCTCCCAGCACCAAAGCCGCCAGGGCCAGCGGCAGCCTCGGCAGCCGGCGCCACTGGTCGACGGCGACGCCGGCCAACGGGATCAGCAGCGGGACCAGGCCCAGCCGGAAGCGGCCCATCACGAAGAACAGGGCGATGGACAGGGCCAGTAGCGCGATCGACGCCAGCACCGGGCGGACGCCGGGGCGGGACGCGACCAGTACGGCGCCGGCCAGGGCGAGAGGCAGCAGCAGGCCGTAGGAGATGATGCCCAGCACGCGCAGCGTCACCGACGTGTCCTGGAAAACCTGCAGCGAAACGGAATCCATGATCTCGTCGCGGACCGCGAGAAGGCGGAACTTGCGCGCCGCGATCCCGATCGCTCTGCCGGGCGCGGCGGCCATCTCGTCGAGCGCGCGGCCGAACCAGTGTCGCGAGACGCCGGCCGGTGACAGCGTACGGCTCTCGGCCTGTTCCGCGAGTCGCTTCGCATCCTGCTGCTCGTAGTCGGGATGACCGCGGCCGGGCACCAGTTCGCGGTACTGGCCGTCGGCCCCGGCGCCGTTGCCGATCCAGAAGTTCACGCCCGCGTTCGAGGTGGTGGGCAGCGGCGCGCCGCCGGCGTCCAGGTTGTGGAGCGCGACCGGCAGCAGGCACAGGGCCGCGCCGGCGACGAACGCGGCCAGGACCCGCCGTCGGCCGGCTCCGGCCGCCCGGGCCAGCACGAAACCCAGAGGCAGGGCCAGGACCGCCGCATTCTCGCGCAACAGGGCCAACGCCCCGAGCGCCACACCGGCGGCCAGCGCCACGGCCAGGAAGGGACGCGGTCGTCCGGCGGCCGGGCGCGCGGCCATCAGCCAGAAGATGAGGGATGTCAGCAGCAGCGCCGGCGAGGTCTTTTCGATCTGGAGGTCATACCAGATCGCGGGTGCGTAGAGGGCCGCGAACACGCCCGCCACGAGCGCCGCGCGCGTCGAGGCCAGCCGCCGCGTGCCGGCGGCGATGAGCACCGCCGCCAGCGCGCCGCCGACGCACTGCAGCAGACGCACCAGGTCCGGGACATGGCCGAACAGGCGGTACACCCCGCCCAGCAGGTAGGGGTAGAGCGGCGCCTGGAAGAACACGGTGCCGCGGTCGGACTGCCCGTCGGCCAGCCGCTGGCCCCAGGCGTCGAAATACGCCGCATCGCCCATCAGGATCCGGTTCCACGGCGAGCCGCGCACTTCGGCCAGCGCGACCAGCCGCACGGCCAGCCCGAGCAGGAACACGAGCAGCAGCGCGCGCAACCACGGGTCCTTCAACTTCAACGTGATCAAGGCGCCGTCCTTTCCCTGCGGAACAGGCCGGGCTGAGGCCCGGAGCATCCAGTCGGGAGAAGCTAACAGATTCGCCTGAGGGGGGCCATGGGCTCGCGGGGGTGCGTACGATTGGCGGTCAGGCGGTGGACGTGCGGGAAACCAAAAAGAGGACGCCGCCGACCATCGGCCAGCGGCGTCCGCGTGTGCAGCGCACTCTGTCAGTGCAGGATAATGATCGAATTCTGTCCGCCGAAACCGTCTTCCTCGCCCAGCGGATTGTTCTGGTCCTGCTCCCAGCGGATGCCCCAGTCGGTGGCGAACTTGTACTGGTAGCGCCCGGGCTTCAGCGGCACCACGACTTCCCAGATGCCGTCCTTGTCGTCGTCCTGCATCGCGCCGATGGAGTGGTCGAAGCGGCCGGCAGCCTGGGTGCCGCACCAGCCGTTGTCCTCCCAATTGCCGCACAGGTTGACGTGGCGGGCCTGGGGCGCCTCGTAGACGAAGCGCACCGCGTGTTCGAAATCGTCGACCCGATGCGGGGTCGGCAGACGGTTGCGCAGGATGCGCGAGTAGCTGCAGCCGCCCAGCGTCAGCGCCAGGGACAACGTGGCCAGCGCCAGCAGAAGGACTGCGCCGCGGCGACGGGTGCGAACCATGGTGTACAAACGCATCAGCGGCTCCCTAGAACTGCAGCTGCGCGCGCAGCGTGATGACGCGGGCCTTGGCCAGATGGTCCTCGGCGTCGAGCGCCGTGGCGGCCGGATTCTCGTACAGCCAGTTCTGGCGGTACAGCCAGCGGCCCATCTGCCGGCCGCCGTAGGCGATCGAGTAGTCGACCGGGTCCACGCCCCAGCCGGCCACCAGATCCAGCCTGCGGACGGGGGTGTAGCGCACGCCCAGGAAGGGCGAGAAATAATCCTGGTTCTGATCGTCCTGGTCCGCAGCCTCGCGATGGTAGCCGATCCAGCGCAGGTCGGCGATCAGCCCGGTGTTGCGGGACAGGTCGCGGTCGTAGCGCAGGATCAGCTCGACGGACCGATCGCGCAGGCCGGCGACACCGTGGTCGATGCTGGTCAGTCCCCATTCCAGCTCGGCGTGGCCGCGCGGATCGGCCGGCAGGCCCAGACCGGCGCGGCCGGCGAAGTAGACGCTTTCGCGCCGGTGCGAACCGAGCGCGGCGTCCTGCGGCACAGTAAGGCCGATCGCCGCGTAGTCCAGTTCCAGGCTGGAACGGCGGATCCACAGGGTCACTTCGCGGTCGTCCCGGCGCCAGTTCACCGTCAATTCGGTCGAGTCCATCGTCGCCACGGCCGGGCTGTTCGCGACGTCGAACTTGACCTTCTTGTTGGCGAGGCTCTCGGGCAGGTACGAGATCAGGATCTCGCGCTCGACGCCGGTGGCGCCGCTCGTGGTGTCCCACAGGTGGCGCAATTTCCCATCCAGACCCTCTCTCGGCGTCCAGTCGGCCTCGATCTGGAAGCGGGCCTGCGTCCGGTCCAGGAACGGCACCTCCATGGCGCCCCAGACGTTGTTCTGGCCGTACTTGTCGCCGGCGACGAACCGCTGCTTGCGGTCGACGGCCACGCCCTGAACGCCCAGGAGCCACTGCTCGCCGGCGCGGTAGCGCAGATCGAGGCCCATGTTGTAGACGTGGTTCTCGACATCGTACAGGTTGCTGGAGTCGCCGGTGTTGGCCCGGTGTTCATCCAGCGCCGGGATGCCGGTCGAGGCCTGGCCGACCAGCGAACTGAAATCCATCTCGATGAGCCAACGTTCGATCCACAGCGGCAGGCCGATCTCGAAATTGCCTGCCTTTCGCGACAGACGCAGGCCGACCCTGTCCTCGCCCGTGTTGTCGAACAGGTCGGGGTTGTTGTAGTAGTCGTGGTTGTGGACGTTCGCGAAGAACGCATCGACGTGCACGCCGGCCGGATCGGCTTCGAACCGTCCCCCGGCGCTGCCCTTGCCCAGCGCCAGGTGGTCGTGCAGGATCGTGCCCGGGTGATCCAGATCGCCGCCCATGCGCATCAGGTCGGCGCCGGTGAAGATCTCCTGGTTCCAGAAGGCCTTCATCGTGAAGCTGGACGGATGCACGGTCAGGGACGCTTCGTCCATGAAGCCGGACACGTTGTTCTGGATGATGTTCTGGTCCGAGTCCAGCCGCAGTCGCGCGAAAGACTCCGTCAGGTCCGAGACCTTGGTGTCGAAGTTGAGGTCGACCGCCTGCGTCGGGCGCTGCAGCCGGAAACGCGGGTCCTCGTGCAGGTTCTTGGCGATTTCGAAGCGCGTCAGGTAGCGGCCGCTGAGATACACCTTGGCATTGAGCGGCGTGTTGGCGGCGGCGCGTCCGGTGTCCACGACAGTGCTGGCGGCGACGAGCTTTCCGTCGGCGCCCACCGTCACCAGGGAATTGGTGCCGCCGTAGGGATCGGACTGCGTCTCCGGGTTCTCGGTATCGGCGAACCAGGAGCCGTCGGCGACGAACTTGTATTCGTGCTTGCCGGCCGGCAGCGGATGCACGATGACCCAGTTCCCCTTGCCGTCGCTGGTCAGCGGCAACTGGTCCGCGTTCCAGCCGTTGAAGCTGCCGGCCAGGGTGACCCGCGCGGCTCCGGGGTTGTGGTAGGTGAACTGGATGCCGCCGTCCACGGCGCGCGGGGCGCCGACGGTGAACTTCGCAGGCGTCTTGTCCCCGGCGGTCGCCTTGTCCCCGGCGGGCGTTGCGGCCGCGGCAGGCGGCGCCGGCGTCGCCGCGTCCGCGCCGCCGGTCTCGACCGGCTTGCCGTCGCCGCCGACGGTGACCAACGAATTGCTGCCGCCGAACGGGTCGGCTTTGCGGCGCGGGTTGTCGGCGTCCTCCTGCCAGGCGCCGTCGACGACGTACTTGTACTCGTGGTCGCCCGGCGTCAACGCCAGGGTCACGGTCCAAAGGCCGTCGTCTCCGCGCGCCAGCGGCTGGGCCGTGGCGTTCCAGCCGTTGAAATCGCCGGCCACGAACACCGCTTGCGCCGCGGGGGCGCGGCAAGTGAACGTCACGCCGCCATCACCGGCCTTGATCGCGGCCGACGCCGCGGATGCCCAGGCCAGCGCGAACGCAAGGAGCAGCAGGGCGGCGGAGGCGCCGCGGGCACGCGGGCTTCCGGAATAGCGATTGGCGGTCATCGTCATCTCCCTGGCGGGCGCCGGGGCCCGCCGCACGGCGTCAGAACCAGGCTTTCAGCAGCAGCTTGAACCGGTCGCGCAGGTTGTCGTTGGTGTCTTCTCTCACGAACCAGTCGGTGTACGCCAGGTTGTCGGACTGACCCGGGTCACCGTATTCGAAATAGAGCTCCGAACCCCAGCCGATGTCGTACTTCAGCTGGGCGAACAGCGTGTTGCGCGCTTCGGTTTCTTCGTTGACGTTCAGCGCGCGCAGATAGCCCTTCAGGTGTTCCGTCAGGTTCACGTTCATGTCGAATCCCATGGCCGTGACCTGGCGGAAGGTGCCGGCGTCGTGGATTCGCGCCTGGAGCCTGATCTTCGCCAGGAAGTTCTCGACCGAGACTTCGCCGAACCAGTCCGGGTAGGTGGTGAAGTCGCGGACCTCCGCCGACGCGTCGTAGCCGTGCCAGCGCTTGTGCGCGAAGCGGGCCTTGAAGCCCTTGATGAACTCCATGTAGAGCTCGCCGTACCACTCGGTGGCCGGCCGCAGCCCGCCGTCGGAATCGACCACCACCTGCTTGCGGTAGGAATCCCAGGCCACCTTGGCGGTGACGGCCTTGCGCGGCACCAGCCAGATGCCTTCGACATGCTTCTGGATGCGGTTGTACCCGTCGCCGCCCTCGTCGAACCGCCCCGCCATGTAATCGCGGAAGTTTTCGCCGACATCCATGTACCAGGAATGCACGGTCAGCGCGTTCAGATGCAGGTCGCGGGCTTCGACGACCAGGGCGCGGGCGTGGCTCCGGGGATTGCCGAAGATCTTCTCGTCGTAGGGACGCCGGCTGAACGCCACCTGTCCGGTCAGTCGCGCCTGCTCCAGGTTCAAGGGACCCGCCCGCAGGCCCGTGGAGACCAGGTTGCGCGGGGCGAACGCGACGTCGGCCGACCAGACATCGTTGTGCATCAACGACGTCAGTTCGCGCCAGTCCTCGGTGCGGGAGGTGTTGGTCCAGTCCTTGCGGAGGAACTGCGCTCCGGATTCGATGCGTCCGTCCCAGGCCTTGTGCCGGGCGCGCATGATGAGCGCATTCTCGCCGTTCGCCCGGTCGATGTCGTCGGAGCGGTCGCTCGGCGTCCGGCGATCGTCGGAGTAGGTGCCGCCGTTGTCGCTGATGATCACCGTGCCGCCCAGGTTGGGCACGCCCAGGAACTCCGTGTCCCAGAAATCGAAGCGGATGCCCTGGGCCTTCGGGCCCCAGTCGTCGTTCTTCAGCTTGTTGTCCTCGACCAGGCGCAGCAGGGGGTCGTCATTGATGTAGAACCGGTTCTGGCGGTAGAACAGATAGGTTTCGGATTTGCCGTGCCGCAGCTTCAGGTGCCCCTCGCCGTCGATCCAACGCGGGTGGTAATAGTCCACCACGGACGTGCGGTCGTCGTCCCGGTTCGAGCGGGCCCACAGGCGGGAGAAAATCTCGAATTTCTCGCTGGGGTTGGACAGGAACTTCATCTCGACGAAGTGCGTCGGCATGCCGTTGTCGCCGGGCGCGCCGACGTGCCAGCGGCCATCCTCCTTCTGGGCCGCCAGTTCGGCTTCGTAATAGCCTTCGAGGCGCGTGGCGGCGCCGGCGGGAGCGGTCGCCAGCAGGCCCAGCAGCAGACCCGTCGGAAGACCGATCGCCAGGCGCGCGGTTCGTGGGCGTGAAGGCGCTGGTAGGAAGGCGAGGCGCAGGCGCACGGTCAATTCCTCACGGTGAAGGAAAGCATGTAGACGTTGCCCAGCTTGCGATCGGTCTCGACGCTGAAGTCGGCTTCCCAGTGCTTGTCCTGCAGGCCGGCCCCCATCGTGACCAGTCCGCGGTCCAGGCCTGTGCGCAGGACGAGCGCGTTGAAGAACCAGATCTCGGCGCCGCCGTGCACGATGACGTTCGTGGTCTGGCCGTCGCGGTTGCGCACGTCGGCGGTCACCAGAAGCGTCTCCCGGAACAGCCAGCTGCCGCCGGCCGCCCATTCGGTGAAGACCGGGTCGGGATCCGATGTGTTGTCCAGCAACTGCAGCTTCGTCTGATGCAGATTGTAGACCGCCGCGCCAAGCGTCCAGGCTTCGCCGCTGTCGTACAGCACGCCGACATCGGCGGAGAACCCGTGGTCCCCGCCGTTGTAGTTCGGGTCGTTGTAACGCTCGTAGCCGGGCGCCGACAGCAGGAACATCTTGCCCGTCAAGCCGACGGAGAGGCCTTCGAGGAACGGCATCTCGCGGGCCACGGCGAGATTGATGGTGTCTTCCGAGTAGAGGTCCTGGATGCCCACCCGGACCCAGCTGACCCCCAGGTGGTAGGCTCCCAGCGTCGGCAGTTCGGCCGCCAGATAGTCGTTGCGCAGGTCCGAGACGCCGTAGAGCCAGGCCCGGGTCATCATCAGCGACAACCGGTCGCTGCGGGTCAAGCCGGCCGGATTCCAGTACACGGCATTGGCGTCGTCGGCCAGCGAGACGAAGGCCGAACCCATGGCCTTGGGACGGGCTCCCATGCGTTGATGGCGGAAATCGGCACGGGCCTCGCCGGCCGCGCCCATCACGACGGTCGCCAGGGCGAGCCCGGCCCACAGCCGCGCCGTTCGCAAGTACGCGCGCGTCATCGGATCACCGCCAGGGAATGATTGCTGCGTATCGATCGCGTGCTGCCGGCCTGGCTGTAGGTGGCGATCACGCGCAGGATGTAGACACCGTAGGGAACGTATTCGCCGGTGGAACTGCGGCCATCCCAGATCAGGCCGGGCACGCGGCGCGGCGTCGGGTCGTTCAGGTCGGTCCCGGCGTACGGGAAGGTCTCGGTCAGGAGCGCGCGCCTCACGCCCGTGATGTCGTAGATCTCGACCGTCACCGTGGCTTCACCGCTCAGGTAGAAGCTGATGTTCGTCTCGTCGTAGAGGCCGTCGCCATTGGGCGAGAACGGGTTCGGCGAAACGGTGATGCCGGACAGCACCTCGCCGCCCTCGGCGGCGACGGCGTCGGTCAGGAACAGCCCGTAGGTGCCGGCGCGCGTCACCACGGCGGTCACGTTGTTGCCCGTGGCCGTGACGTTGCCGCCCACCAGCACCCAGCGGTCGGTCGACTCGTTGAAATGGTACATGGCGAGCCGCTGCTCGTCGGCGCCTTCGGGCAGCCAGGCCTGCGGGTAATGCAGGCTCAGATCGAGGGAGCCGGGCAGTTCGCTCTCATAGGCGATCCTGCCGCCCAGAGTGTCGGTGGTCGCGAGCTCGACCGTCCGGAAGATGCCGATCGGCCGACCGACCGGAACCGTGGGCCGGCCGGCCACGCCGGCCGGGGCGGAGCAGATGTCCCATTGCAGCCCGATCCGCGAGGCCATGGTGTCGGCGGCGACGGCACCGCCGCTCCAGGCCTGTTCCAGATGGCGGTCCAGCAGGCGAGCGCGCAGCTGTTCGGACAGTTTCACCTGCGAACCGTCCACCTGCAGCAGCTTGATGTTCTCGCCGGCCAGCGCGGTCAGCTGCGCGCGGCAGCTGGACGTCGGCACGATCTGCAGCGTGGTCACGGGAGAAACGGTGGGCTCGTTCTCGAGGGACGGGTCGTCGGCTTCGATCTCGAATTCGATGTAGCGCGTCGTGTCGATCGGCGAGGCGATCAGCGAATCGACGAAGCTCGGCAGCACGTCGACGACCCAGACATTGTTGCCCAGATAGCCCATCGGCACCGTGCGTTCCCAGCCGCTGCCGGCGAAATTCGTCGCGCGGTAGCGGAACACGGCGCTCTCGACGCGGTCGTCGTCGGTGATGCGGAACGCCAGCGACAGGGGGGCGTCCGCCAGCGGCGACACCCTCGTGACCACCGAGCCCTTGCCGCCGGTATCGACGACGGGCGGTCCCGTGTCCTCGAACTTCGACATCTCGATGGCGACCGGCGTCAGCAGGTCGGTCTGACGCTGCAGCGCGGCCTCGGACTCGTAGTCGAGGATCTCCTCCTGGGTGAGCCCGGGGGCGTGGCCGGTTCCGGGCACCAGCAGCAGATCGATCAGGTTGGAGTCGCGGTCGGTGCCGTCCTGCGAGTTAAGGCCGCCGCCGAAGTTCCATTCGCTGCGGCCTTCGTTGACCCAGCGGATGCCGCCCAGGACCTCTTCGCCGCCGAAGTCGTGGCTGGCCACGCAGACGGCGATGTCCCAGGAGCGGAGCATCTCGGGCGTCGGGTCGCCGAGCGCGGCCTTCGAAACCAGAGCCGTCACCGTGTTGGCGTCCGTATCGCCGATCAGGATGATGTCCTTGTCGGTGCTCAACGCGTTTTCGCGCCACGAATCGATCGTGTTCTGGCTCCGCGACGGGATCAGCGCCTTGTACCAGCCGTCCATGATGATGGCGTAGTCCCAGGCGTCCCAGGGCTGGAAGGCCGCGAAGCGGTTGGGCAGGGTGGAGGTGGCGCCGCCCGGGCCGCTGTCGATCAGGATGTCGATCTTCTCGATGTTCAGGTCCGCGTAGAGCGGGTTCCAGTTGGCGGCGCCGGGCTCGGTGGGGTCGGTGAATTCGGCCAGGGAGACCTGGAACGCGATCATGGGCACCGTCACGCCGCCGACGACGGCCACCGATTCGAACACGGTCAGTCCCGTCAGGTCGAAGGCGCCCGGCACGAAGGCGATGTTGGTCGGGTAGGTCGTGAACTTGCGCTGGGTGCCGGGCTGGTTGGGACCGTGGTCGTCGCCGACGGCGTCGGCGACCTGGATGATGGGTTCGATGATGGCTGTGACGTCGATGGTCACGGTGTCGGCCGCGGCCACGGCATTGCCGGCATCCCAGGCCCGCAGCACCAGGCCCTGCTCGCCGCCGGGATTGCCGGCGGGGATGATCGCGGTGGCGCTGTAGCGTCCGTCGCCGGCCGCGGCGTCGCCGTGGCCGGTCAGACCGTCGTCGAACAGGCGGACCGTCGCCCCGCCGCCCATGGCCGACAGATCGGCCAGCACGTCGCCGATGCCGTCGCCCGCATCGGTCACCTGCACCGACACGGTGACCATGTCGCCCGCGGTCGGCTCCGCGGGCGTGGCCGTGGCGGCCGCCAGCGCCGGCGGCGTCGGGAAGTCGGTCTTCGGCACGTAGGTCGGGCCCCAGGCCTGCAACGCCGTCCGGACCGTGGCGGTCTCCCAGTCGCCGGGCTGGGGGTTGTTGTAGTCGAAGGTCAGGTTCAGGGTTGCGTCCTGCGGCGCCGAGTCGAAGGCGGCGCGCTTCACCCCGTCCTCCTGGGTCAGGTACAGTTCGAGCTTCAGCGAGTCGGGCATGCCGCCCAGCGGCTCCCAGGGCACGCGGATCATGACGCGGTCGGCCAGCTTGCGCACCCAGGGGCCCTGGATGTTCTGGACCGCCACGGCATCGCCGTAGACTTCGTTCTCGGGATCCCAGAACTGCCATTCGCTGCCGGCAACGACCCATTTGCGGAAGTCGCCGTAGTCGTTCGCCGAGTACTTCGTCGTCAGCGCGTAGTCCGGCCTGAGCGCATGAGCATAGTCGACGGGCTGAGTGAAAGGATCGGTCACGCCGCCGGCGGCGTCGAAATTCGTCTCAAACAGCACGTGCAGTTGCAGACCGCTCCAGGTGCTGGCAAACGGGATCTCGAGGAGCAAGGCGTCCGGGTCGTTGTCCACGATCAGGGCGGTCAGGTCGGTGGTGTCGAAGGTGCGGCGCCCGGCCGGTTCATCGGCGTAGGCGGCGTCGGGAATCACCGAGACGTTGCGCAGCACCAGTCCTGCCTCGGCCGGGACCAGGCCTTCGCCCGACACGCGCAGGGAGACCAGGCCGGCCTGTCCGGACGGCTGGAACGAGACGACGGCGCGACCGCTGGTGTCGGTGACGGCCGACGCGGGCGCGAACGAGCCGTGGGAGCCGGGATCGGCGGCGAAGTCGGCCGTCAACCCTTCCTGCCCGCTGGCGTTGCCCCAGGCGTCGATCGGCAGCGCCGTGACGGCCACCGGCGAGCCGAGGTCGCTGACCGACACGGGCAACGACAGGCGCCAGCCGTCGGTGGCGCCGGGAGCCACCGTGATCGGGAGGTGGTCCAGTTCGGCGTCCAGTTCCCGGCCGAACACCTCCAGTTCCAGGCCCTGCACGACCACCGAGGCGGTCACGCGCACCGGGCCGGCGACGGTCGAGGCCAGCACGCCGGTGGCGTGGCCGTCGCCGTTGGTCAGCACCGTGGCCGTTTCGAACTGGCCCGAACCGGCAAAGCCCGGAACCAGCGCGAACGCCACCGGCACGTTCGGAACCCGGCTGCGCTGGCGCGCCGAGTCGTAAAGCTGCGCTTCGATGCGCAGCGTGTCGACGCCGCCGGCGACCAGCGTCTCGCGCGTGGACGTCAGCACCACCGAGACCGGCTGCGGACCCAGGAAAGCGACGATGATCCGACCGGCGATGGGGGCCTTGGCCGGCTGCGCCAGGTACACGCGCAGCACTTCCACGGCCGTGTCGCTCATCCAGAATTGCGCGCGTCCGCCGGTGAAGCTGACGACCGAATCGACATCGGCTTCGTTCGGCCCGTTGTAGAACACCGGCACGCCCCGCGCGGGCGACAGGTCGTCCATTTTGCGCGCCGAAAGGCGGAAGCCCGACAGGCGTCCGTCCACGTCGTACAGGTCGTCGCGCCCTTCGTCGTCGCGGGCGGCCAGCGTCACCTGCGTCGAGGTGAACTGGCCGGGCAGGTATACGGTGCCGCGCACCTCGGGCAGTTCGGCGCCCGTAGCGTCGATGATCTCGAGATGGGTGGCGCGCACGACGGTCAGGTCCAGGGCGCCGATGGAGGTGTCTTCGGCGCTGACCGCGAAGTCGATCGACCGCGGGACATAGCCGGTGGCCGCCAGCTCCAGGCGGAACGCGCCCGGCTCGAGGAAGAAGGCGAAGGTGTCGCCGGCGGCGTCGAAGAACAACGAATCGCGCCTGACGCCGCGGCTGTCCCACAGCTGCGCGGTGCCGGCGGCGTCCGGCCCGTCCAGAGCGATGGAGCCCCGCACGCGCGCCTTGAGCGCCAGCGCGAAGTCCAGCCCGGTCACATCCTGTCCCGCCGTCACGGTGAACGTCGTGTCGACCTCGACGTAGACCGGCGGCAGCGTCTCGGTGTGCAGCCTGAACGTTCCGCTCGTCGGCGTGAAGAACTCGTAGTCGCCTCCGTTCGAGGCGAAGCCGGCGATGCCCAGCTGGACACCTTCGCTGTCGCGGAACCAGATCGTGCCCGGTTTGCCCTGCCCGTTGACCAGTTCGGCGAAGCCGATGCTGCCGGCGATCCTGGTCTCGCTGACCAGCGTGATGACCGCTCCCTCGACATCCACGCCGGCGGTCACGTTGACCGGCAGTTCGCCCGGCAGGTACGTCGGCGCCACGGCGCCGATGGTGTACGCCCCGCCCGCTTCCACATAGAACACGAAGGCGCTGCTGGTCGGGCTGAAGGGCTGGGACGTTATTGTCCCGCCATCGGGACCGTAGAGCGTCACCGTACCCGGACGCCCCGTGCGGGAGGCGAACGCCACCGAGCCGCGGATGGCCGTCGACTTGACCAGCGTCTGGTCGACGCCCGTCACCGTCTGTCCGGCGAGGACGTCGACGACGCGCGTGTCGGCGAAATAGCCGTTGGCCGCGGTGGTGATCCTGTACCGGCCCTCCGGCAGCCGGGGCAGCGCCCAGTCGCGCACGCCGGCCGCGGTGGTGACGGTGCTGAGGGGAGCGCCGGGCTCCCGACCGGTGAATTCGATCAGTTCGGCGGTGACCACCAGCGGCGCGGTGCCGTCGTCCAGCGGCAGCGTGGCTGTGCCGCCGATGACGGCGTTGGCCGGGTCCGGCGCGCCGTCGCCCGTCACTTCGATCACCGAGGCATGCAGGTTCGTGACCGCGGCCGTGCCGGTCAAGCCGTCGAAGCCGGCATTGTTCGGCGCCGGGTCGACGCCGTTGCGCGTCGCGTCCGCATTGCCGATGAAGGCGATGGCCTTGATCACCGCGCGCGGCGGCACGCCGCCGCCCAGTTCGGGATACAGCACCGACCAGGGGATGGCGATCTCGGTGTACTTCCACAGCGGCCACAGCGCCTTGTCGCCGGCCGCATAGACCGTGCTGTCGGCCTGGGCCACGGTGATCAGCGAGCTCACCGGCAGCACGGACCCCGCCGCGTCGGTGACGCGGAAGGCCCGCGGCTTGAACCCCGGATAGCCGTCGGCGGCGGCGCGGCCGATCACGAAGTCGATGTTGTGGCCGGCCGGAAGCGTCACGTTGGCGGGCAGCGAATCGAGCAGGGCCGCGTTCGCCGGGCCCACGCCGGAGTCCAGGTCCAGATACAGGGTCAGGGCCCGGGTGGTCTCGAAGTCCTGGTAGTTGAGACCCAGATAGAGCTGGTCGGCGTCCCAGGTCAGCCACAGGCGGCGCACATTGGATTGACGCGAGGCCGTGTTGTCGTCCGCGGCATCGTCGACGACGCGGTCGAACATGTCCCAGTCGACGCCGTCGGCGATGATCCGGCCGTTCATGGTCGGCGTGTGGAACGGAACCGCCAGGGCGGACGCGGCCGCGCACGCCACCAGCAGCAACACGACAAGGCCCCCGCAGGGGGCCGCCAGAGGCGCCGGGCGCCGGAACCTGATTTTGGTGCTCATGGTGGAGCAAGGTACGCCATCGGCGGGGACAATTTCAATCCCCAAGCGTCGCGGGCCCCAGGAATGGTTGTTACCGACGCCGATTCGTTGTAACGTCCGCCGCCATGAAGTCCCGCCGCACCCTTCGAAGCCGCCGCCGGCCCCGCCGGTCCGTGTTCGCGCCCGCCCTGCTGCTGGCGCTGTGGACGCTTCTGGGCGGCTGCAGCCGGACCGATCGCGCCCGCTCCGTGGTCGTCTGGGAGCAGATGGATCCCAAGGAGCAGGAACTTTTCGATGAGCACATCGCCCAGTTCCGCGAGAGACATCCCGAATTCGCCATGTTTTCGATCGAACGCGTGCACTACCGGGTCGAGGATCTGCAGACCCAGTTCCAGACCGCGGCGCTGGCCTTCGGCGGGCCCAGCCTGGTCTACGGGCCGTCGGACAAGATCGGACCCTATTCGATCATGGGCCTGCTGATGCCCATCGACGAGCTGCTGCCGACCACCGAGCTGGCCCGCTTCCAGCCGGAGACCCTGCCGACGCTCGAAGGCGAGGTCTGGGGCCTGCCCGACCAGGTCGGCAACCATCTGACGCTGGTCGCCAACCTCGCCCTGGTCGACAGCATCCCCACCGACACCGACACCTGGCTGCGGCAGCTGCGCGAGACGACCATCGACCGGGACGGCGACGGCAAGCCCGAACAGTACGGTCTGGTCTTCAACCTGCTGGAGCCGTTCTGGCTGGTGCCCTGGCTGGGCGGGTTCGGCGGCGTCGTGATGGACGACCAGTCGCGCCCCACGCTGAACACCCCGGCGATGGCGCAGGCGCTCGTTTTCCTGTCCGATCTCAAGAAGTCGCGCGTCGTGCCGCTCGAATGCGACTACCCGCTGGCCGACACCATCTTCAAGGAAGGCCGCGCCGCCTACATCATCAACGGTCCCTGGTCGTGGCAGGGCTACCGCGACGCCGGGCTGGACATCCGGCTGGCGCCGCTGCCGATGGTCAGCAGCACGGGGCAGTGGCCGGCGCCGCTCATTTCCGCCAAGTGCTACAGCATCAACCGCTACCTGGACCCGGGCACGCGGGAGTGCACGGCCGCGCTGCTGGCCTGGCTGACCGGCCCCGAGGTGCAGCTGGACCTGGCCCGCAAACTGGGCGTGCAACCGGGCGATCTCACGGCCGCCGCCGCGCCCGAGCTGCTGGTCGATCCTTTGATGATGGCCAGCCGCGAACAGATCGCCCGCGGCCGGCTGATGCCCATCGTCCCGGAGATGCGCGCGGTGTGGGACGCCATGCGGCCGTTCTACCAGAGCGTGATGAACGGCGAGCTCGAGCCCGCCGCGGCCGCCGCCGCCATGCAGGCGCAGGCCGACGAGACGATCGAGGTGATGCACGAATGACCAACCGGCGCGGCCTGGCCCTGTGGTTCCTGCTGCCGTCGCTGCTGGTGCTGGCGGGAGTGGTGGTCTACCCGTTCGTCTTCAATCTCTGGATCTCGCTGACGAACTGGAACATGTTCCATTTCCAGCATCCGCAGTTCCAGGGGCTGGAGCACTACGCCAAGATCGCGCGGATGATCATCGAGCCGTTCGGCAGGCCGCTGGCCGAGTGGCCGGCCGCCCTGGCGGCCAACGAATTCTACCGCATCTTCGGCAAGACCTTCGCCTGGACCGCGATCAATCTGGTCTTCCACTTCACGCTGGGTCTGGGCGCGGCGCTGCTGCTCAACCGCAAGCTGCCGGCCCGCGGTCTGTACCGCGCGCTGCTGATCCTGCCCTGGGCCATGCCGCAGTACATCAGCGCCCTGACCTGGCGCGGCATGTTCAACGTCGAGTACGGCGTGATCAACCAGCTGCTGTCGCAGATCGGCGTGGCGCCTGTGCCCTGGTTCAGCAGCGAACTGTGGGCGTTCCTGGCGCCCACCATCACCAATATCTGGCTGGGCTTTCCCTTCGTCATGGTGATCGCGCTGGGCGGCCTGCAGAGCATTCCGCAGGAGTTGTACGAGGCCGCGCGCATCGACGGCGCCGGGCCGGTGCGGCGATTCTTCAAGATCACGCTGCCCATGCTCAAGCCCGTGCTGTTGCCGGCGCTGGTGCTGGGCACGATCTGGACATTCAACAACCTGAACGTGATCTGGCTGGTCACCGACCAGGGATTGCCCGCCGACAAGACGCACATTCTGGTGACCTACGTCTACAAGGCGGCCTTCTTCTACTACCGCTACGGTTATGCGGCGGCGTTCAGCGTGTTCATCTTCCTGGTGCTCGCGCTCATCGTGCGGGGTTACGACCGGGCTGCGAAGCAGGAGGTCTATTGATGGCCCGGAGGCGGCGCGTCGCGAAGGCGTGGGAGATGGTCTGGGTGCACGCGCTGGTCTGGCTGCTGGTGCTGTTCGCGGTGTTCCCGGTGCTGCAGGTGGTGGGCATCAGCCTGCGTCCCGGCGACCAGCTGTACTCGACCGAACTGCGATTGATCCCCGCCGGCGCCACCCTGGACGCCTACCGCATCATGCTGACCGAGAAGCCGTTCTTCCTCTGGCTGGGCAACTCGCTGCTCGTGTCGCTGTCGACCGCGCTGATCGGCGTGGCGTTCGCCAGCCTGGGCGGTTTCGCGCTCTCTCGCGCCCGCTTCGCCGGGCGCGGCGCGGTGCTGCAGGGCATCCTGATGACCCAGATGTTCCCGGCCACGATGCTGCTGCTGCCCCTGTACCTGCTGATGCGCAAGCTGCACCTGGTCGACACGCTGGCCGGCGTGGTGGTGGCCTACGTCGCCACGGCGCTGCCGTTCTGCATCTGGACGATGAAGGGGTACTACGACACGATTCCCGCCGCGCTGAACGAGGCCGCGCTGATCGACGGCTGCACGCCGCTGACGGCGTTCTTCCGCGTGACGCTGCCGCTGAGCGCGCCGGCTCTGGTGATCACGGCGCTGTTCAGCTTCATGACCGGCTGGAGCGAGTTCATGGTGGCCCGCGTGCTGCTGGCCAGCCAGGAACTGATGACGCTGCCGCTGGGGCTCGAGTCGCTGTTCACCACCTACCAGACCGAATGGGCCAACTACGCGGCCGGTTCGCTGCTGGTCTGCCTGCCGGTCGTCGCGCTGTTCCTGGCGCTGAACCGGTTCCTGGTGTCGGGTCTGACGCTCGGCAGCGTCAAGGGCTAGTCCGCCCCGGGTTCGGCGGCCGCGTCAACGTGCCGGCGGCACCCCCACCGGGACCACCGCCCCGGGCGGCACCGACGTCACTTCCAGTTCATGCGTGAAGCCGCCCGGGCCATGCAAGACCAGCACCAGCGGGCCCGGGCCGTACTGCTGCATGTAGCTGGCGTACATCGGCGTCAGGTCGAACCACAGCGAATCGGCAAAGGCCGCGTCGCAGGCCTCCTGCGTTTCGTGCACCAGCGTCAGGCCGGCGCGCGGCGGCATCGACTCCATGAAGCCGCCCGACATCCACAGCGAGAAGTCGTGGCGCGGCTGGCATCCGGAGAATCCGACCTGAAGTTGCAGCAATGGCCCGACCAGACGGGCCTGCACCAGGTGCCACGGCGCCGCGTGCAGACTGTCGGCCGGCGCGTCGGTGAACTGCACCACCCGCGTGACCGGCGGCAACCAGCCGCGCGCCACGCCGAAATGGGCTTCCAGATAGCTCGCCGGCGTACCGTCGGGCAGGGCGGTGATCACGATGCTCAAGGGATTGGGCGTGGTGAGTTCCACCGGCAGGGGCGTCATCGCGTAGGACTGGAAGAACACTTCGTAGAGGCCCGGCTCCCGGACCGCCGCTGCCCAGCGCCCGGCGGGATCGGGCGTCGCCCAGGAGACCACACCGTCGGGCCCCGTCACCTGCACCCCGCCGGCGGTGAACGGCGGTTCGCCGGGATCCGGGCGGCCGTTGCCGTCGACGTCGACGAAGCACAGGCCTCCCAACTGCGCCCGGCCCGCGAAGGGGCCGCACTCGGCGCGCGCCGCGAACGAGAAGGCGCTCAGCGCAGGGTCGCTGAAGATCCAGGTCTTCGCGGGCGTGGCCTCGCCGGCCGGCAACGGTGCGC
>JAIFKS010000095.1 GCA_020049465.1 bacterium
ATGGGCGGGGCCATCCTGGCCGAACTCATGCTGCTGGGCGCGCTGAAGATCGACACCGTGAAGAAGAAGAAGTTCGTCGATGCCGAGCCTGGTGCGCAGGTCGATGACCCGCTGCTGGCCGAATGCCTGGATCTGGTGCGGACCGCCAAGCGCCGCAAGACCGCCGTCGACTGGGTCTTCAAGTTCGCGGGCGTGAAGGACCTGAAGAACCGCGTGGCCCGCGGCCTGGTGGGCAAGGGCGTGCTGAGCGAAGAGCATGACAAGGTGCTGGGCATCTTCCCGCGGACGAAGTTCCCCGAGCGCGATCCCGGGCCCGAGCAGGCGCTGATCGAGCGGCTGCGGCAGGCCGTGCTTACGGACGCCGACAAGGTGGACGAGCGCACGCTGGTGGTCGCGGTCATCGCGAACGCGACGGCGATGCTGCCGCGGGTGATCGGCAAGAAGGAACTGAAGGGCCGCAAGGCGCGCCTGAAAGTGCTGGCCGAGGGCCAACTGGCCGGGGCGGCCACCGCCGAAGCCGTGGCCGCGGCGCAGGCGGCCGCCCTGATGGCGATCGTCGCCGCCACCGTGGCGACGACGGCGGCGACTTCGGCGGCGACGAGCTGAGGCGCGACTCTTTCGCGTGAAGGCGGTGGCGCGCGGCACTTGCGCCGGCGCAACCGCCGGTCGGTGTCGCCGTCATCCGCCGGCGAAGCGCGGACACCACGCCGCGGCACGAAGCCGTCCCCGCGGCCCACCCATTGCATGGCCCCAACCAGCATCGCCCAACGTGTTGCCCCTCAAGGCAAGGGCTGGTTCCCCATGCATGCTTACCGTCCCCTGGCGGCCATTTTCCTGTCTGTGCTGATGTCCGGGTTTGCGCCGGGGGCACGTGCCCAGGCGCCGGCGGACGTTTTCGATGCCCACTGGAGCAACGCCTTTTCCCTGCCTGCCGTTGACGGGCACATCGATGCCGTCGTCGCCGACGCGAGCGGCAACCTGTACGTGGGCGGCACGTTCACGAGCGCCGGCGGCGCGCCGGCCGCCAATGTCGCCCGCTGGGACGGCACGCGCTGGTGCGCGCTGGGCGCCGGGGTGGACGGCGGGGTCCACGCCCTGGTGTTGGACGGGCAGGGCGACCTGATCGTCGGGGGCGCTTTCACGCACGCCGGCGGCGAGGCCGCTGCCCGCGTGGCCCGGTGGGACGGTGTGACGTGGAGCCCGCTGGGCGCCGGCGTCGATGGCTTTGTCGGCAGCCTGGTCCTTGATGCGTGCGGCGACCTCATTGCGGCTGGAGACTTCCGCACGGCGGGCGGGAGTCCGGCCTCCCGCATCGCGAAGTGGGACGGCGCCTCCTGGTCGGCGGCCTTCCCGGGACTGACCCACGACGTGTGGCGTCTTGTCCTGGGCGAGGGCGACGATGTCTACGCGGGGGGCGGAAGTTATCCCGCCGGCGACCCGACGTGGCACAGCTACGTCTCCCATTGGGACGGGACGGCGTGGACCACGATCCACGACTGCGCGTCCAACATGGTCAGGACGCTCGTCATCGACGCGAACGGCGACCTCTGCATGGGCGGCGATTTCACGAGCGCCGGCGGCGTTCCGGCGCTGCATGTCGCGAGGTGGGACGGGACGGCGTGGTCGCCCCTCGGCGCGGGCCTGCCCGGCTGGGTGGACTGCCTGGTCGTCGACCGCAACGGGCGCCTGTGCGCCGTCAGCGGATCCTCGGACTCCGGGGGAGCCGGTCGAATGACCGTGTTTGCGAGCTGGGACGGGACGGTATGGTCTCCGCGCGCAGCCGCAATCGGGGACGTGGCCGACCTGCTGGCTTTGGACAATGACGGCAGACTCTTAGCCGCCGGCAATTTCGTGACGGCCGGCGATGTCCTCGCCGGTGGCCTGGCCAGGTGGGACGGCGCGACGTGGTCGTCGTTCGGTACGGGACAGGGGCTGAATGCCTCCGTCTCGGCCCTGGCGACCGACGAGCGGGGCAACGTGTACGCGGGCGGCGCCTTCACGGTGGCGGGAAGCGTCGCCGCCGCGCATGTCGCCCGTTGGGACGGTGCGGGGTGGGCCGCGCTGGGCGCCGGCTTCGACAAGGCCGTGACCGCGTTGACCTGCGCGCCGGGCGGCATCGTGTACGCGGCCGGAGCCTTCACCAGCGCGGACGGCATGCCTGCCGTGCATGTTGCGCGCTGGAGCGGCACGGCGTGGACCGGCCTTGGCCCGGTGGTGGCCGGTGCCAGCGTGCGCGCGCTTGTCATGGGCAGCGACGGCTGCGTCTACGCCGGCGGTACTTTCTATCCTGGCACTTCAGCGCCCTATGGCGTCGCCCGCTGGGACGGGCAGGTTTGGTCCGAGGTCGGCGCCGAGACATGGGACGACGCGACTGTCGCGGCGCTGGTCACTGGCCCCGAAGGAAATCTCTTCGCCGTCGGTTCCTTCGGCCACGAGTACGAGCCGACCCACGGCGTCCGCAAGTGGGACGGCGCCGCCTGGACCGCCGTCGGCGCGTGGCCGCAGTATTCCCCGACACGTGTCTCGTGTGCGGCGGTGGACGGTTCGGGCCGCCTCTACGTGGGCGGCATCGTCTACCGCAACTATGCAGTGAACGCCTCGGCCTTCCTGGCCCGGTGGGACGGCGCCGCCTGGTCGGCCGTCGATGGCTGGACCGAGCCCAAGGGCAGGACCCGCTCGCTGGCGGTCGATGCGCACGGGCATCTGGTCGTCGGGTACGATGCGGGATATGAGCACCGGCTCGAGCACTGGGACGGCGCCGCGTGGACGCCGCTTGCCTCGAGACTCGACGGGGAGGCGCTCGCGCTGGCCGTCGACAGCCGCGGAGCTCTCGCCGTCGGCGGCGCTTTCCGGCATGTGGGCCCACTCGGGTCGAGCAACTTCGGACTGTGGTGCGAGCCGACGGCGGCTCCCGTGGCGTCGCCGCCGGCCGCGGCGCGCACCATGTTGCACCCGGCCTCTCCGAACCCGTTCAACCCGCGCACGACGGTGCGTTTCGAGTTGCCGGGCGCCGCGCACGTGCGCCTGGCCATCCACGATGTCCGCGGCCGTCTGGTCCGCACGCTGGCCGACACGGACCTGCCCGGCGGTTCCCACGGGATCGCCTGGGACGGCCGCGATGCGCACGGCAGTGCGGTCGCCTCGGGCACCTACTTCGCCCGGTTGGAGGCCGGCGCACGGCGCGAGACGGTACCGCTGACGCTGGTCAAGTAGGCGCGGCCGGCGCCCGCCGTACGTGCTGGAGGCAACTCGGCCTCTTGGACTTCAAGCCGCTTTGAGGCGCCGAGCCATCATTACCGGTGGTAGGTCGCCTTCAGGCTGCCCCACGATTGCACCTCGTTCGACACAGCATCCGCGCAGCAGCAGCCGAACCCCGACGCTTCGGCGACGAACGGACCGCTGAAACCGGCATAGCAGTTCCCGGTCGGCACCAGCGTGGTATCGATCACGATGCTGCCCGGGTCCAGCGAATAGCCCTCGCCGCACTGGCTCTCCAACTGGGCCGTCACGAGCGCGGCGGCGGCGTCCAGCGCTTCCTGCGCCGTGTTGCCGCAGGCGCCGATCGGCGGGAATCCGCCCTGTGACGTGATCGTGCTCGCGGACTGGAGATAGCAACCGACCAGGCACGAGGGCACGGCGCCGCTGATCGTGATCGGCAGGCTGTTGTACGAGGTGTCGCCCACGAATCCGATGGTCAGGATGTAGGAGCCGGCCGGCAGGTTCGACGGCAGGTTCCAGGTGACGAACCCCGTGTTCGCGATCTGGGGCGAGATGGGCCAGACCGCGGGTCCGGGCACCGCGTAGGCGGCGATGCCGAAGACCGTCGGCGCCCCCCCGCTCCAGGCCAGGGTGTGCGAGGTTCCGGGCGTCCAGTTCTCGCCGCCGGCCGGCGTGATCCAGGTGGCGGGCTGGGCGAGCGCGAGCGTCGGCAGGCAGCCGGCGAGCAGGAAAACCACGAAAAGCTGGCGGCGCATATCGGGACCCCTGGGGATGGGCGTGGGTCGGCACAAATCTGGACGGAAATAATCCTATCACACCGGCGCTCGTCCAGGGGGGCCATTTTTCGCGTTGAGCCTGAATGGCAGATCATGACCGCAGGCATGCCAATGCACGGCGCTTGCGCCGGCGCAAGCCGTGTTCCCCGAATGCGATCGCGCTGATGCGAACTCCGCAAACGACAGTTCGAACGCACCTTTCCCGGCGAACCGATCCCTGCGGAGTGGCCGTCGCGTTGAACCGCACCCCTACCTGATCAGCACCATCCTCTTCATGTTCCGCGCGCCTCCCGCCTCGAACCGCGCCACGTAGACGCCGCTGGCCACGCCCTGGCCGGACTGGTCACACCCGTCCCACACGGCGGTATGCCGCCCGGAAGGGAGCACGGCGTCGACCAGCGTCCGCACCAGGGCGCCACGCAGATCATAGACCGACAGTTGTGCATGGACCGCGGCGGCCAGCTCGAACGTGACGGTCGTCCGCGGGTTGAACGGGTTGGGCCGCACATCGACCAGCGCATTGGCCAGCGGAACCGGCAGGATGTCATCCGTGACGGGTGAGGCGCCGGGCGTGATCTGCAGCTGATAGGTTCCCGTCCTGGCGACGTCGTTCAGGCCGACTTTCCAGACGGCGAAGCACTGCCAGCCGGCGTAGGGCACGTTGATCGTGAAGGTCTCGCCGAGGCCGTCGCCGTTCAGGAAGGCGAGGGCGCCGCTCAAGACGGACGACTTGCCGGCGTACGTCGATGCGGACGAGTACATCGACAGACCCCAGTTGACGTCCCCTTCCAGCGAGATCAGGCGGACGGTCCACAGGCCTTCGTCGAGGCCGATCGTCCGCAGTTGCAGCAACTGGTCGTGGTTGAACACATAAGGCTCGGAGTAGCCCGCGCGGTTGATTTCCATCGTCTCGGCGTAGACCGCTTCGGGCAGGTAGTAGTCGGCCCGGTCGTACTGCGTCACGCCGACATCGAAGACGCCGTCGCCGGCGCTTTCATCGTTGACGAGCACGAAGTCGAGCGCACCCTCTCCCCAGCCGGACATCGCGAGCACCGTCGTGAACCCGGTCGTCGGGTCGGTCATGGGGGCGTGCAGGTACAGGTCGACGT
>JAIFKS010000041.1 GCA_020049465.1 bacterium
GACGAGTGCCGAAGCCAGCTGCAGCCGGTCCGGACCGGCGGCGGCATCCAGCCGTGCGACCGCGAGCGAGGCCAGACTGTCCGCCTCGGCGCCGCGCCGCTGCTCGAGGGCCGTGTTCGCCCTCGAGATCAGGTCCGTGACGGCGCTTGCGTCCGCGCCTGCCGACCGCGGGGCAGCGGTCGCCGAGCCCGCACCTGCCAGGAGCATCGCCAGGATCGTCATACGCAGGATCATCGGAAACGTCCCCTTACCGCACCGCTGCCGCACAGCCGCCCACATCGAGAAGCGAACACCGACGCCGGGTCCCGGGTGGAGGCAGCCGGAAGCAGCCCCGGGACCCAGCCCTCCATGATATCACGAATCCGCAATGCGGACGAATTTAAGCTCCATTCCTGCGCCGCCCGTTCCACGGCGGTCGCCGGCGCAGGGAGGTGTTGTCAGCGGGGGGCACCTGCAGCGGGGCGTTTCGTGGACTTCTCCGCCTCGCGGTTGTGATCGGATTATCAGGCTTCCAGCGTGCTCCCGGCACGATCAAGCGTACGTACCTGAGTCTCATGAACGAGGGCGGCGGCCGATCGGCCGCCGCCCCGTGTGCGAAGGATCAGTGCGTATCGGTGCCTACTTCAGCAGCAGCAACTTGGACGTCGCCACGTTGCCCGCGCTGCTGACGCGGCAGTAGTAGGCGCCGCTGGACACCAGGCGTCCGGCGTCGTCGGTGCCGTTCCAGACCGCCGTGTGGGTCGCCGCTTCCATCGACGCGTCGACGAGCGTCCGCACGAGACGGCCCGCCACATCGAAGATCTGCAGGGTGACGTGCCCTCGCGCCGGAAGGTCGAACTTGATGTTCGTCGAAGGGTTGAACGGGTTCGGGTAGTTGCCCTGGAGTGCCAGGACCGTCGGCACCGTGTCGTCGTTCACACCGGCCACGTAGGGCGGCGCATAGACGATGCGGAGGCACCACTGCACGAACGTGCCGACGTCGCCGACGGCCCCGTCGGCCACCGTCACGCGCCACAGTCCCTTCATGTCCTGGCCGGCGAGCCCGGTCAGCGGATCGGTCGGCGTCAACGGGTTCGGGTACCAGCCGTTGATGTTGTCCGCGCCGCTGCCGGTGCGGTTGTGCAACCGGACCACCGTACCGGCCGGCGAGGTCAGGTTGACCGTGAGGTCGCCCTGGTAGGTGTGCGTGATGTTCACGTACACCTGCACGGAGCCGATCGCGCCGCCCAGCGGGACGTCGATTTCGCTGTACACCGTACTGTTGTCCGCAATGGCCAGGCCCGGCGAGGCGCACTGGTCCAACTGTGTCGTCGAGGTCAGCGCGAAGTCGACGCCCGTGCGCGTCTCGCCTGCGGTCAGCGTCACCTGAACGTCGGCTCCGGTCCAGCCGGCCTTCTCCGCGTGCAGCGTGTAGGCGCCGGCGAACAGGCCGCTCAACGAGTAGGACCCGTCGGCCGCCGTCGTCGTCGTGCCGCCGTTGGGCGTCGCCGTGATCGTGATGCCGCCATGGTTCGACTGGCCCGCCAGCAGCGCGCTGCCGGCGACCGTGCAGGACCCGATCTCGGGGGTCGTCAACCATTGCACCGCGTTCTCCAGCAGCTGGTAACGGCCCGCGGCCGCCGCCAGGTAGTTGAAGCAGAAGAACACGATCTGGCCGCCCTCGGGGGCCGGGTTCGGATCGTAGGTGATCAGGCTGGCATCCGCGGTGTAGCTCGACCAGGCCAGCGGACGGGCGGCTCCCGCCAGCGGCGTCATCGCATCGCTGTCGCCGTAGCCGGCGTACGTCAGGGCCAGAGGCACGGCGGCATTGTTCGGGTTGTTCAGGATGTAGGCCGTCGCGTCGTTGACCGTGATGCTGCCGGAGTTGTCGGCGTTCCATTCGTTGGCGTGCATCACGTGCGTCGCGAAGCCCGCGTCGCCGGTCTGGTCGTAGCCCAGCTCGCCGCCCTCCAGCAGGATGTGGCCGCCCTGCTGCGCGAACGTGACCAGGCCCGCCTTCAGAGTCGTGTTGGCGAGGGTCGCGGTGTTGTCGCCGCAGGACAGGATCACCAGGTCGTAGTCGTTGAACGCCGCCGGGTCGGCCACGGTCGCATCAACCTGGGTCACCGAGTAGCCCATCTCCTCGAGGTCCAGCAGCATCTGAGCGGCGCTCTTCGCCTGGACGCGGGTGTATCCGTCGGCCAGGAGCTCGTCCTCGTGCTTGCCGCCGAACTTGGCGGGAGCGTCGCCACTCTTGGCGCCGTCGTCGATCAGGAGCAGGTCGCCCGCGGTCGGGTCGAGCAGGAAGCTCTTGATCGTTTCGGGCGCCTCGATGGTGACGGCGATCGTCACCGGCTTGTGGTGCCAGGCGCGGGCCTGGATGTCGTACGTGAAATACGGCAGGGCCGAGGTCGTGAACGAGCCGTCGGCGGCGCTGACAGCCTCGGTGTAGAGCGTGCCGTTGTCCGTCCGGTACACGCGCACGGTCCCCGCCAGGGGCTCGTTCGTGACCGAGTCGTACAGGAAGCCGGCGAACGTGCCGCTCGGCGCCGCGGTCAGCGCGATGTCCCGGGTGTTGGCGCCGTAGTTGATGAACAACGGCGTCTCGTAGTGCAGGTAGCCGAAATGGTCGACGACGATCGTGTAGTCGTCCACGAGGATGTCCTCGGGAGCCGACCAGACGCCGCCGGCGGCGCTGGTGACCGCGAAGACCTCGGCCAGGGAATCGTCCAGCAGGCGCACGGTCACGCCCGTCAACGGCGAGCCGCCCGAGGTCACGGTGCCGGCCAGCTGGCCATAGGCCTCGATGACGTTGAACGTCTCGCTGTACACGTTGTAGCCGCTGACGGCGATGATGCCCGTCACGACGCCGAGGCCGGCCGGGGTCAGGGCCAGTTCGGCGGCGTTGGTCTCCAGCAATGTGCCGTCCGGAAGCCGAGCGTACAGGGTGTGGCCGGGCTCGCCGACGGCGGCGTGCAGCGTGCCGGGCAGGTTGAGCGCGAACCCGTCGCTCAGACCGATGCCGGTGGTGACCGTCAGGTCCGGCGCGGTCAGCGACGCCGCGGTCACGGCCACCGGCTCGGTGAACAGGCGGTATGTCTCGGCCATGTCGCGGCCCACGATGTCGATCGAGGGACCGTACGCGACATCGACATTGACCACCGCGACGCCGCTCGCGTCGGTCAGCACCGGCGTGGTGCCGTAGTCCAGGCCCTCGGCCCAGACCGAGATGCCCGGCAGCGGCGAGGTGCCGGCCGCGTCCATCACCGTGACGGTGATCGCGGTCGGCGTGTTGACGGCGATCGTCGTCGGGTCGATCGTGACCGTCGCCGGCACGATGACGTTGATGTCCGTGATGTGGGTGATCCTGTTCTGTGCGGTGACGACCAGCTTCATCGGCACGCCGGGGGTCAGCTCGCCCAGATAGGTGATGTCCGCCGTGCCCGTGGCGTCGACCGTGCCGGCGCCCATCAGCACGCCGTCCTGCGTCAGCCCGACGTAGCTGCCCGTGTCGGCGCCGATCGAGATGCCGGACTGGCCCACGAACACCGTCGCCGGGTGCGCCACTGTGTTGGCCGTCGGCGCGATGTAGGTGCTGAGGCTCGGATCGCCGAGCAGGTTGTAGATGTTCCAGTAGTAGGTCGTGCGGGAGGACCCGGACTCCATCACGGCCAGATTGCCGCTGAAGACCAGTGCGTCGTTGGTCACGTACCACAGGTCGGTGGACTCGCCCGACTCGTGGAAGTAGCCGTCGTAGGCGCCGATGCCGGTCGCCAGGATCGGGTAGCCTGTGCCGTTGATCTGGCTCGCGGCGTGGTAGCCGACGCCCCACCAGTAGTCCTCGTCCCAGTAGGTCGAGTTCGAGCCGCCGATGTAGCCCACGGCGCCTTTGTCGGCCGCGCGCAGGAACGTCTCGCCGAAGCACTCGGCATAGTCATAGGTCGAGGACAGGCAGCAATTGCCGACGACCATGGCCGGCTTGCCCGCGTTGGTCATCGCGTTGATGTTCGCCTGCGTCATCGAGGGATCGGCCCAGCTCGTCTCGCTGCCGTGGGCCGTGTAGTTGATGTAGGCAACGCCGTCGTTCACGGTCTGGATGATCTCCGCTTCGACCGGGCCGTCCGAGGCCGGGTAGAGATACGTATTGCTCGTGATGCCGTGCGCGTTGTTGAAGTAGTTGTTCGTGCCGTAGAGGATCTGCCCGTTGCCGTGGGTGGGGGCCCAGGTGCCGTCCACGCCGGCGATCATCGTCACCCGGCTCAGATAGCCGGGATCCGGCATCGTGAACTGGTCGTACATCACCGTCTTGTCGATCTGGGCCTGCAGCTGCGTCGAGTTCTCGGCGCTGAAGCGGCCGTAGTACATGTCGGGCACCAGGTCCGCGTCGACCGCACAGTAGGGGCGGTCGGTCGCGTCGCCGTCCTCGAAGAACGTCGGCATCTGCGCGACGTCGCCGACGAACAGCACGAAGCTGGGAGCCGGCTGTTCGGGCGTGGCGCCGTTGTACAGGTTGTTCAGGTAGGCCTCAATCGAGGTCGTCGTCGTGCCGACCTCGGGCGTGCCGGTCACGGCCGTGATGACGCGGAAGCCGCGCTGCGTCTTCCAGGCCACGAAGTCCTGAAGCTGGCTGACGAACATCGGCGGCGTGACGATGACCATGGTGACCAGGTCCCGCACGCGGTCCGGATAGGCGTCGTGGAAGGCCTTATCGCCGGCCATGCCGGCATACAGGTGTTCGAAGAACGGGCTGTAGGTGCGGGCGATCAGGTCGGTGGCGAAGGACTTGTCGACACTGTCGAAGACGACATCGACGTCCATGCTCGTGATGACCTCGATCTCGTTCGCGGACGGGTACCAGGTCACCGGGGCGATCTCGAGGCGCGCGAGGTCCATGGCGCGCAGGCGACCCTGCGGCAGCACGGTGGCCGTCTCGCGACCCACGGCCTTCTGCATGTAGACGGCCATGTCCTGCACGAACGGCAGGTTGTCCGGATCGGCGCTCTTGGAGACGCTCTCCTGCGCCGGGAACAGCGGGCGCGTGATGCCGAAGTCGGCCAGCTTGACCCGCGTGGTTTCCACGTTGCGTACGCTCACGCGCGCGGTGGCGCCGGCAGGAACCGCGATCATGCGGTTCATCTGGGGCAGTTGCGGCGCGCCCACCTGCATCGAAGCATGGAAGCCGGGAATGGCCAGGCGCGTGAACACGCCGGCTTTGGTGGCGATGTCCGTCGCCTCGAGCTCGCCCACCTCGACGTGGAAGCTCAGCCCCGTTCCCTTGTCGGCGGTGACCGCGAGCGCTGATGGTTGGTCGCCGAGCCTGATCGGCGCCGCACCGGCCGTGACGGCCGACAGCACCAGCAGGGCCAGCATGAGAGACAGTGATCTCCTGCGCAGCATGTTGTGGACTCCCCTCTTGGATCTCCCCCGCAAGCCTGTGCGCGCCGCTCGGACCGGGCGTCGCGGGCGCATGACGCCTCCGGCCGACCCCGGCCTGCGCAGGGTGGCCATCGATGAGGCTAGCACGAGTTGGATATGCAAATACAGAATCAACAACGGGAAATTTGCGGTTTTGTGTTGCGGATTCGGGACACTGCGGTCGGATGGTGAAATTGCGACATGATATCGCAGAAGGCGGGGAGCCACGGAATGCCGTCGAGGCCATCGCCGGGCCACGGGTGCGCGCGACGGCGCGATCGGCGATGCCCTCGATGGTCGGGGCGCCGGGGTCCGCTCAGTTGGAGCAAACCCGGTTCACGCCAGCTTCGCCCGCCAGCGGGCCGTATCCTGCGGCCGGTTCCTCTGCTCGCTGACCTTGACCAGTTGCCGAACGACGGACTGGGTGTCGGCACCGACCGGGCCCACGGCCGCTTCCAGGATCGTGAAGGCCGATTCGAAGGTGCGCGCGGCATCGTCGAGCCGGCCCATCTTCAGCAGGGTGTCGCCCCGTTCGCCCAGCATGCGCCCGCGCAGGCGCGGTTCGATCTCGCCCAGGGACGGGTCCATGGACTGGGCGAGCAGGCGGTCGGCGTCGCCGGTCCGCCCTGCGCGCAGGTACACCGTCGAGAGCCGGGCGCGGGTCCAGCGCGTGTCGGCGTGACCTTCGCCCGAGATGTTGACGTAATGGGTCTCGGCGCTGCGCAGCTCCTGCTCGGCCTCGTCGTAACTCCCGAGGTCCCGCAGCACGCCGGCCAGATGGACCGTGACGAACCAGCAACCGGGATGGTCTGCACCGTTCGCGGCGGCGTAGTCGGTGCGGGCCTGGCGCAGCAGCGATTCGGCCTCGGCGTTCCGGCCCAGGCGGGAAAGACAGCGACCCAGATCGGCGCGCGTGATCGCGGTCTGGGGATGCGTGGCGCCCAACGCGCTCTCGCGCGCGGTCAGCACGAGCTGCAACTGTTCAAGAACCGTTTCGTCCTGCCCCAGGTTCGCCAGAACCCGCGCGTAATCGTTGCGGTACAAAAGGGTGTTGGGGTGGTCCGCGCCGGCGAGCGCGGTCGAGCTTTCGATGGCCTCGGTGAAGCTCGCCAACGCCTCGCGGTTGTGCCCCTGCTGGCTCTGCAGCGAGGCGAGCCGATAGAGCACCGACGACAGCAATTCGGGATCGGTATTCGCCGTGTCGCGGGCCGCGGTGACCAGGTCGGCGATGATCACTTCGGCCTCGGGCAGCAGCCCCTGCCGCGCCTTGACGTCGGCCACGATCATCATGGCCCTGATCGTGTTGTTGTCGCGCTCGCCGTAGATATCGCGCGACATGGCCCACGCGGCGCGCGCCAGCGAGTCGGCCTGGGCGAATCGGCCCGCACCTTTGGCGAATTCCGCCAGCGCGCGCAACGTCATGATCTTGTCGGCGTGCGGACCCTCGAACGCCCGCTCCTGGATCGCCATGGCTTCGGTCAGCAACTGTTCGCCCTCGGCGCTCCGGCCCATCGCATCCAGCAATCGTCCCAGGTTGTGCAGGTCGGTGGCGACGTACGGGTGGTGGTCGCCCAGCACGCGGCGGTGGATGGCCAGGGCCTCGCTGTAGAAGCCTTCTGCGGCCGGGAAATCGCCCTGGTAGCGGGCCAGGTTGCCCAGGGTGTTGAGGACCACCGCGAGGCTGTCGGATTCGCGCGGCAACCGGCGAAAGTAGGACAGCGGGCCGCGTAACAGCGAGTCGGCCTCGGCGTAGGCGCCCATTTCCTGGAGAACGCTGGCCAGGTGGGTCGTGGACTCGGCCCAGACCAGCGAGTCGACGGGCGAGGCGCCGGACGGGCGCGTCAGGGACTGGCGGAAGAGCGCCTCGGCGCCCTTCGTGTCGCCGCGGTTCCAGGCCAGGACCCCGGCGGCCACGGCGACCTCGGCGGGATCAGGCGATTCGAGGCCGAACTTCGCCTGCAGTTCGTGCACGCGGTCGACCTGGGCCTGCGACGACGGGAAATCGCCCAGCTGCCGGTAGGTGTGGCTCATCTGCAGTCGCAGCGTGGCTTCCACTTCCGGCTGGTCGGCCAGTTCCTCGCCGATGCGTTCGTCCGTATCCTCCAGGATGCCGCGCAGCAGTTTCGTGTCGCTCCCCTGCGCCACATGTGGTCCCACGCCGGCCAGCATGTCGCCCAGGAAGCGCGAGACCTGCTCGGACTTGCTCGCCTCGCGCCGCGCCACCTGCGAAGCGCGTTCGGCGCGCAGATACATGACCGAACTGACCACGGTGGCCAGGACCATCGCGGCGGCGACCAGGCCCAGCGCCGCGAAGGCGCGGCGGTTGCGGCGCACCAGCTTGCCCAGGCGGTACGAGGCGCTCGGCGGTCCGGCGACGACCGGCTCGCTTCGCAGGTGACGCTTCACGTCGGCGGCCAGCCCGTTGGCCGTCTCGTAGCGCCGGTTGCGGTCCTTTTCCAGCGCCTTCATGGTGATCCAGTCGAGGTCACCGCGCAGTTCGCCGCTGAGGCGCCGCGGCTCGGTGCCGCGATCGGTCGCCACGGCCGAGGCCCGTTCGCCCAGGTGGCTGAACCGCGTGCTCGGCCGCGGCGGCTCCTGCTCAAGGATGATGCGCCGGATCGCGTCATAGCCGGCCTTGCGCAGTTCGCGCGACTCGAAGGGCAGCGCGCCGGCCAGCAGTTCGTACAGCACCACGCCCAGCGCGTAGACATCCGTACGCGTGTCGATGTCGTCGATGTTGCCGCCGGCCTGCTCGGGACTCATGTACTCGGGCGTGCCGATGATCTGGCCCATCTCCGTGAACATCGTCATCTCGGTCAGGCGCTGCGTCGTGGCCTTGGCCACGCCGAAGTCGATGATCTTCGGCACCGGACGCCCGTCCACCTCGGTCACCAGGATGTTCGAGGGCTTGAGGTCGCGGTGGATGACAGCCTTCTGGTGCGCGTGCTGAACGCCCTCGCAGACACGGACGAACAGATCGAGCCGCTCGCGCGTGCCCAGATGGCAGCGGTTGCAGTAGTCGGTGATGGGCTCGCCGTCGACGTACTCCATCACGAAGAACGGGCGTCCGCGCGCGGTGGCGCCGGCGTCCAGGACCTTGGCGATGCAGGGGTGGTCCATCAGGGCCAGCGCGTGACGTTCGGCGTCGAAGCGGGCGACGACCGCGCGCGTGTCCATGCCCTGCTTGATGACCTTCAGGGCGACGCGACGCTTGATGGGCTCCTGCTGCTCGGCCAGGAAGACATCCCCCATGCCGCCCTGGCCCAGGCGCCGCACCAGATGGTAGGGCCCGATCACCGCGCCGACGTCCTCGTCCGGCCGCGCGGCGCCCTCGGCGCGGTCCAGCGGGAGCGTGCGGTCATCATCGGGGCCGACAGGCAGCGTGCGATCGTCCGTCATGCGGGTTCCTCGGATGGGCAGGGAGCGATTGAATTCGGATGATATCGGAGGTCATTCTAGATCAGAGGCTGGATCGGGGCAAGCGCGCCTCGGCGGCCGGAGTGGCCCCAACCACTGCCGGCAGGCAGTTGCGCCGGCGCAAGCACCGCGGACGCGGAGCCGTTGCGCCGGCGCAAACCGTTCACGCCCCGCTCAGGGAGCGAGCGTCACCACGCAGGCGTCGTACGAGCCGGCGCTCGTGAGCGCACCGCCGCCGAAATCGACCACGCCCATGAAGTCCCCGGTCAGGCTCACGTTCCCCGAGGCGCCGACGGCGACGCCGAAGGCGTACTGGTCCTCGGCATCGCCGAACCGCCGGCTCCAGGCGGGAAGGCCATCAGGCCCGAACTTGGCAACGAAAAGATCCCCTTCGCCGGCGCCCGTGAGCAACCCGCCGCCGAAGTCGGCCGTGCCCCACAGGACTCCGGCGATGATCGCGTTTCCCGAGGCATCGGCAGCGACAGCCAGGGCGCTCTGCCATTCCTCCGGGCCGCCGAACCGCGCGCTCCAGTGGTGGTCGCCCCCGGATCCGAGCCGGGCCACGAAAGCGTCCGCGCCCCCCGCGCTCGTCAACAGGCCGCCGCCGAAATCCACCCCGCCCAGGAAGCCCCCCGCGAGGATGATGTTTCCCGGTTCATCGACCGCGGCAAACACTTCGAGCTGCATTCCCGCGTCACCGAACCGCCTGCTCCAGAGGTGTTCGCCCGCAAGCCCGAACTTCACCACGAAATAGTCATAGTCGCCGGCGCTCGTGAGCACGCCGCCGCCGAAGTCGGCGGAGCCCCGGAACGCCCCCGTGACGACGACGTTGCCGGAGTGGTCCACGGCGACAGATGTGGGGAACTGGTTGCTGGCGTCCCCGCTGCGCCTGCTCCAGATGTGCGTGCCATCGGAGTCGAACCTGGCAATGAAGACATCCCCCTCGCCGGCGCTCGTGAGCGGCCCGCCGCCGAAGTCGGCCGTGCCCCACAGAAGCCCCGCGAGGATCACCTGGCCGGAATCATCCACGTCGAGCGCATAGGTCGACTGGGGGTTGCCGTCGCCGAACCGCCTGCTCCAGACATGGGCGCCATCCGCGGTGAACTTCGCGATGAAAGCGTCCCCATCGCCCGCATGGACCAGCGGACCGCCGCCGAAATCGAACGCGCCGACGAGTCGTCCCGCAAGGTACACATTGCCGGCGCCATCGACGGCAAGGTTGGGATCGATCTGGTCGACGGTATTGCCGAAGGCTCTGCTCCAGAGGTGGGCGCCGTCGGGTCCGAATTTGACGACGAAGAAACTCCTGTCGACGACGCTCACGAGCGGGCCGCCGCCGAAGTCGATGGTGCCTTCGAAATTTCCCGCGACGATCACGTTCTCGAAGGCGTCGACGGCGACGGCGTTGCCGACCTGCGCACCCGCGTCACCGAAGCGGGCGCTCCACAGGTGCTCTCCGGGCGCGTGGACCGTGTCGTCCGGCTCGGTGCTGTCGTCCCCGCAACCGGCGGCCAGCCAGACCGCGGCCATGAGCATGAGCGTAGGGGCTGCCGCTTTCCAGTTCCGCATGCCGTTCCTTCCTGTCTGGAGCGCCGGGACAATGGCGGCGCCGGTGGCGGCGCGCACCCGTGAGCCCGGCGCGCCACCTTGACCATCGTCACCGAACCGCCGACCGCGGGCCCGGATCGACGGTGGTATTCTAGCACGGGCTGGGACCGATGAATAATTCGGGATCGCCGTCCGGCCGCATTCGTCCTAGGCTGATACCCATGGGCACCCCGGACCCGTGCCTCCGCGCCCGAACCGACACCCGTACGGAAAGTCCGACCACTCGATGAGCGAACCGCTGGTCATCCACTGGTTCCGGCAGGACCTGCGCCTGGCCGACAATCCGGCGCTGCACCGCGCGGCCGCCGCCGGTCGCGTGCTGCCCGTGTTCGTGCTCGATGACGAGAGCGCCGGCCGCCTGCGTCGTGGCGCCGCCTCGCGCTGGTGGCTGCACCACAGTCTGGCCGCGCTGGACCGTTCGCTGCAGGGCCGACTCGTCCTGCTGCGCGGCGACGCCCTCGATCTGGTACCGGCTTTGGCGGCGCAGGCCGGTGCCACGGCGGTGCACTGGAATCGCTGCTACGAACCGTGGCGCATCGCCCGCGACACGAAGTTGAAGGAGAAGCTCGCGGCGCAGGGTGTGGCCGCGGTCAGCAGCAACGGCTCACTGCTCTGGGAGCCGTGGGACGTGAGCAACGCCGCCGGCAATCCCTACCAGGTCTTCACGCCGTTCTACCGCAAGGGCTGCCTCAATGCCGGCGCACCGCGCCTGCCGCTGCCGCGTCCGGAGCGTCTGGCCCTCGCCGCGGCGCCTGCGGGAGCGCTGCCGCTGGCCGCGCTCGAGCTCCTGCCGCGCATCCGCTGGGACCTGCAACTGGAACCGCACTGGGCCATCGGGGAGGAAGCGTCCACCCGCCGGCTCGCCTCGTTCCTGGGCGGCGGGCTGCGCGGCTACCGCGAGGGCCGGGATTTCCCGGCGCGGCCACACACCTCGCGCCTGTCGCCGGCGCTGCACTTCGGCGAGTTGTCGCCCAACCAGCTCTGGTACGGCGCCCGCGCCGCGGGCGAGGGCCCGGACCTCGATCACTTCCTGAGCGAACTGGCCTGGCGCGAGTTCTCATACGCCCTGCTCTACCACCATCCGGCGCTGCCCGCGAAGAACCTGCAGACGTCGTTCGACGCTTTTCCCTGGCAGGACGAGGAGCCGTTGCTGCGGGCCTGGCAGCGCGGCCGGACCGGCATCCCGTTCGTCGATGCCGGCCTGCGCGAACTGTGGCAGACCGGCTGGATGCACAACCGCGTGCGCATGGTGACGGGCTCGTTCCTGGTCAAGAACCTGCTGCTGCACTGGCATCACGGCGAGGCGTGGTTCCGCGACTGCCTGGTCGACGCCGACCTGGCCGCCAACAGCGCCTCCTGGCAGTGGGTGGCGGGCTGCGGCGCGGATGCGGCGCCCTATTTCCGCATCTTCAACCCGGTGCTGCAGGGCCGCAAATTCGATCCCGACGGCGCCTACACCCGTCGTTTCGTACCCGAGCTGGCGGGTCTGCCCGATCGCTGGCTCTTCGCGCCATGGGAAGCGCCGCCGGTGGTGCTGCAGGCCGCCGGGGTCGAACTCGGAGTCACCTACCCGCGCCCGGTCGTGGACCTGGCCGGCTCGCGGCAGCGGGCGCTGGCGGCGTACGCGGAGTCGCGCAGCGGCTCCGCCGCCGGCTAGTCGGCTTGAAGGCGCGTCGTCCCCACTCCCCGGCTGCTCAGACGTCGACGGTCCTGGACCGGCCCCGGTCCTGCGGAGAGACATCGACAAGCACCTTGTCGATGCGGTGCCCGTCCATATCAACGACCTCGAACCGGACGCCCCGGTGCAGGAAGCTCTCTCCGGCGCGGGGAATCCTCCCCAGGTGCTCAAGCACGAAACCCGCCAGCAGCTGCACCTCGTCACCGAGATCGATGGCCAGCGCAGCCGCCACCTCGTCGGTCGGCGTCGCGCCGTCAACGAGCCAGGAACCGTCGTCGCGGCGGACCATCCCGGGATCGCCGGTCTCGCCCAGCTCCGGCAGATCACCGGCAATGGCTTCGATGACGTCCGTGAGCGTCACCAGTCCCTCGGTCGCGCCGTACTCGTCGATGACGACCGCCAGATGGACCTTCTCCTTCTTGAATCGACTCAGCAGCTTGAGGATCGTCGTCCGGTCCGGGACGCACACCAGCGGCGTCACCAACTCCGCGACGCGGATCTCCTTCGGCTGGAGGATCTCGGCGAGCAGATTCTTGGTGTGGATGAATCCCACAGGACGATCGACGCTGCCGTCGCACACGAGCAGGCGCGAGAAACGGTGATCCTGGACCAGTTCCACGATGGCGCCCGGGGCGGAACTCACGTCCACCCAGACGATTCTGGCGCGTGGCGTCATGATGACCCGGACAGTCCGGTCAGCCAGCCCGAGCACGCCGTCGATCATCTCCTTCTCCTGCTGCACGAAGATCCCCGCCAGCGTGCCCTCGGCGATCAGGGACTTCACCTCGTCCTCCGTGACGGTGGAACCGCGCGAACCGGCCAGCCCCAGCAGTTTCAACACGCTCTCGGTGGAAACGTGAAGCGCCCAGACCACGGGCGAGGCGATCATCGAAAGCGCGCGCATTGGTCCGGCGACAGACGCAGCTACCCGCTCGGGATGGACCAGAGCCACCCTCTTGGGAACCAACTCGCCCACGATCACCGAGAGATAGGTGAGGGCCACGACGGTGATGCCGAATCCCACGGAGACGCCATGCGGTGCGATCCAGTCGTATCCGTTGAGCCAATTGCCCAGCCGCAGCCCCAGGGTGGCGCCGCTGAACGCGCCGGCGATGAGTCCCACGAGCGTGATGCCGATCTGGACGGTCGAAAGAAACCGGCTCGGATCATCGACCAGGGCCAGGGCGGCGCGTGCACCGCGGTTGCCGCGGATCGCCATCTGGTCAAGGCGGCTTCTGCGCGACGAGACGATGGCGAGTTCCGACATCGCCAACAGTCCGTTGAGCAGTATCAGGAGCAGAACCGCCAGCATTTCGACGTAGATCATTGCCCTTACTTCTTCCGTGCGGACCCGCAGGGCCAAGTCACCGCGGGCCGCGTCCACGGGCGGCGACCATCCGCGCGAAGGTCGCAGAAAGCGGATCGGAGCAACCGGCGCGCTACACGCGCCGGGAGTCCCTTCGATCCGCGATCAGCGAGCAGGCCACGCCGATACCGAGAATGGCCAGGACGACCAGAAGCAGCATGGCGTTGAAGTGCTCGCCGAGAATGCTCTTCAGCCAGCCGGCGACCAGCATCTTGATCCCGACCACGAGCAGCACCAGCGCCAGCGCGACTTTCAGGTAGCGGAACTTGTCGACGGCGCCGGCCAGGGCGAAGTAGAGCGATCGCAAGCCGAGGATCGCGAAGACATTGCTGGTGAAGACCAGGAAGGGGTCGCCGGTGATGGCGAAGATCGCCGGTATCGAGTCGACGGCGAAGATGAGGTCGGTGGTTTCGACCATGATCAGCGCCAGCATCAGCGGCGTCAGCAGCAGCGTGCCCGGACGCGCGTTCTCGACCACTTCGTCGCGCAGCGCCACGGCGCCGGGCACTTCGCTTTCGTGCGAGGCGACCGAGCCGGCGCGCACGAAGAAATGTTCACCATGGAAGCGCGAGGTGACCGGGAACAGGCGGCGCGTGAGCTTGACGACCGCATTGTGCTCGGGATCGGCATTCTCCGTCTTCATGAACAGCATCTTGAAGGCGGTGCCGATGAGGAAGACGGCGAAGACATAGAGGATCCAGTGGAACTCGTGGATGAGTTTCGCGCCCACCCCGATCATCACCCCGCGCATGACGAGCGCGCCGAGGATGCCCCAGAACAGGACCCTGTGCTGGTACAGGGCTGGCACGCCGAAATAGCTGAAGATCATGACGATCACGAAGATATTGTCGACGCTGAGCGACTTCTCGACGACGTAACCGGTAAGGTACTTGCCCAGGGCCGTGCGGCCGTCGTTGGGGGCGCCGTCGACAATGTCGATTCCGAGCCCGAGCCCGAACCAGTGGGCGTCGTAGGCGAACCAGATGAAGATGCCGAACGAAAGCCCGAGGGCGATCCAGAACGCCGACCAGCGGAGGGCTTCCTTCACCCCGATGACATGTGCTTTCCGGTGGAAGACACCGAGGTCCAGAGCCAGCATCAGCAGAACGAAAGCAATGAAACCCGTCCACACCCAGATCATGTGCCCTGTCCCCCCGGTTCCCGTACGATCGCCGTTGCCGACCGCTATGTTACATGAAGCCCGAGCGCCGCGCCAACGCCGTTGCTCCGACGGAACCGACCACTTCCTCGCCCGGCCTTCCAGGCCCCAACCGTTGCGACCGGCAACCGCGAAGCCGACGCGCGTCCCCCCACCCCACGGCCGACGGATTGACGAACGCCGCCCGACCGTGGGACAATCATGGTGTTCATGCGATCTCAGGGCGGGAGGACATCCGCGTGTCGCGGCCACCCCGCCTTTTTCGCGATCCTCCCGGAAGGGGTTCCGATGGCCCGAACCGCACGACGAACGGATCCGGCCCGGCGTCTGGCCGTCTGCCTGATCCTCTGTCTGGTCCTGCCTGCCGTCGCAGCACGCGCCGAACATCCCGACCTGGACCGGGCGCGCGAGGCGGCGCGCGCCGGGCGCTTTGTCGAGTGCATCGCCATCCTGGATCCGCTGCTGGCCGGGGAACTGGCGGACGACGAGCGTGACTCGGCCCGGTCGTGGCGCGCCTGGTCTCTGCACTCGCTGGGGCGCCACGACGAAGCGATCAGCGAGTACCGGCGCCTCGACGCGCGGGGAATGATCACAGCGGAAGACCTTGATCTCATGGGAGCGTGCCACGAGGCGCTGGGCGACCTGCCGCGGGCATTCCAAGCCTATGGAAGGGCTGAACTCAAGGACCGCATGACGGCGTCGTACAGGGAACACGCCGAGGCGCTCGGACAGCGGCTGATCCACCTCTCCGACGCCTACCTGCCCGAACTGCGGGCCGCCGTCGAGGCCGGCGACGGGGTGCACGCCGTCGACATCATGCTGGAAGCCGCGCTGGCGCCCGGGACGCGCTCGAGCGACATGCTTGTCCTGGCGCAACGGGCCGCCGATCTCTGCGACCAATCCCTGAGGGCCGTGAACAAGCCCATGAACTGGGCGGCGGCGCGGGGCCTGACCGACTCCACTGTCGTGTATGCGGATTCGCTGCTGACCATGCGGTCGACCTACGGGTCCGCCCACGCCGCCTGGCGCAACGCGCAGTGGGCCCTGTGTGTGCGCAACGACGACAAGACCTGCGAGATCATGCAGGAGGCCTGGGACGACTGGACGTTCGAGCCGAAGAAGGCGCTCGCACAGGTGGACAAGGCGGTCAAGCGGCAGCCGAAACTGCCCCGCTTCCGCCTCGACCGTGCGGTGCTCTACAGGCGACTCAAGGACGCGCGCGCGGGCGACGAATTCGCCGCGGCGATCGCGGCGGGCGAGCGCGACACCGGCCTGCGCGAGCGGTCGCGGTGGCACCTGGCCGAAGGCCGCAAGGACGAGGCGCTGGCCGACCTCGAGGCCGCCTACCCGCTCCTGTCCGACGCCTCCCAGGACGAGCGCACGCTGCTCAGCGAGGGCCTGCGCCTGCATGCGCAGCGACGCGACCAGGCGGCCGGCGAGGCCTTCGCCAGGTTCGAAGCGGCCGTGAAGGAGCGCGACCTGGCCACCGCGCGCGCCGCGCTGGAGGAGGCGACCGGGCGCCTGCCCGACAGCGGCCTGTACCGACTGGCGGCGGCCGCCCTGACCGAGGACACGGCCGAGCAGGCCGCGATCGTCGTGAGCGCACTGGCGATGGAGCCGGACAACCTGCGCCTGCTGGAGGAAGGACTCGGCCGTCTGGCCGTCGCCGGCGACCTGGAAACCCGGGCGCGGCTGGCCGTCGATTGGGCGCGGCGCCACCCCGGCACGGCCGCGTCGGTGCAGTTCACCGACCTCGGACGCGCCTGCGCCGATGCGCCGCGCGCCCTGTTTCTGCACTGCCTGGCGATAAGCCTGGACCCCGACAACGGCGGCGCCTGGTTCGGGCGCGCCGATCTGTGGTACGGCAACGACAGGATCGACGAGGGCATCCACGACTACGAGTTCGCCAAGAGCCTCGGCCATCCGGGAGCCCAGGAACAGCTCACCTACCTGTGGGGCATCAAGGCCGACCGCTCGCTCGCGGAACGCCGCGCGAACGGGACGCTCAACGCGCCGCCGTCGGGATCGGTGGCGGCGCCGGGGGCGGGCGGCGCTTCACGCTACTGCATGCGCTGCTACGGCAGCGGCGGCATCTTCGCCTGGGAGGACGGCACCGACGCGTACAACCGCCGCGTGCGCGTGCAGAAGAAGATCACCTGCCCCGAGTGCATGGGGCGGGGCGTGCGCTGAGGCGGGCAGGCGCACTTCACGGCGGGAATGAAGTCGGCGAGGGATCGTCAGCGCACGCCTGCCGCTTCGAACGGCTCCAGCGCCATCAGGGCTTCGGAACCGTAGATCGCCGACGGCCCGCCGCCCATCAGGATGGCTACGTGGAACCGCGCCCGCAGATTCAAGACCCGCGGCGGCGCCTGGACGACAAAACCGCTGCGATGTCTTTCGTTGCGGATCCAGACCGGACGGACGGCCGCCGCTGGCCGATCTGCCCGGTAATGGACATTGTTTTCGTCTTGTTTGTGGTTTTGTGATACCATGGAAGGCTGGGGATTCGGGGCTGCCTCCATCGGGGACCTGGCGTCGGCGTTCGTTTCCCGGTGTGGGCGGCTGTGCGGCAGTGACGCGGCAAGGGGACGGGTTCGATGTTCTTGCGTATGACGATCCTGGCGCTGCTGCTGGCAAGTGCGGGCGCGGCGACCGCAGCCCCACGACCGGCGGGCGGCGACGGCAGCGCCGTCGCGGACCTGATCGCGAGGGCGAACGCGGCCCTCGAACAGCGGCGCGCCGCCGAGGCGGACAGTCTGGCCTCGCTCGCGGTCGCACGGCTGGATGCCGCCGCCGGTCCGGACCGGCTGCAGCTGGCTTCGGCACTCGTC
>JAIFKS010000010.1 GCA_020049465.1 bacterium
CGGGATGAACGAGGGGTGTGGACTATCCGCAGGGCCGAAGGCCCGAGGACTGTCCACACCCCTCGTTCATCCCGACTGCCTTCTTATTCAGCCACCGACCCCGGCGCGCGCCAAAGCCTTGCGCAGTTGCGCCTCGCTCTGCGCCCCGACCATGTGCGCCCGGATGATGCCGTCCTTGTCGATCACGAAACCGGTGGGGATGCTCACGGCCTTGAACTTGTTCTGGGCATCCTCGGCGCTGATGCGGGCGATCCGCATCGTGTAGGGCGTGCGCTGCAGGAAGGCCTCGATCGTGGCCTGGTCCTCGTTGCTGGCCGCGACGAACGCGACCTTGTCGCCGAGTTCCTTGTGCAGAGCCTCGAGGTGCGGCATCTCCTGGCGGCAGGGACCGCACCAGGTGGCCCACAGGTCCAGGAAGACGACTTTGCCGCGCAGGTCGGACAGATTGAAGGTCTTGCCGTCCAGGCCCGTCAGAACGGCGTCGGGCGCCGCCTGCCCGGTCATCGATTCGGGATTGGCCAGCTGGTCCAGCGAAGCCGACACGCGCAGACCCGCGGGAACCTGGTAGGTGAAACGGTCGTCCGCCGGAGTGCCCGCGACATCCAGGCGGTTGACGGTGTAGGTGATCGTCTGCTCGACCTCGCCGGCACGTCCGTTGAGCATCGTCGAGGCGACGACCTTCAGGCACACGCCGGTCTCGGGGTCCAGCCACCAGCGGCTGGCGCCGGGCACGGGGCCCTGGTCCTCGGGCGTGCGAGCCACGGCCGGCAGGCTGAACACCCGGCACGGCACGTCGCGACCGGCGACGTTCAGCGTTTCGGAGACGGGCATCCCGTCCGGTTCGCGTCCCTCCGGCAGCAGCAGCTGACCGAGGCCGCCGTAGAAATTGAAGATGGAGTCCTCGTCGAGATCCATGCGGGTGGCGTCAGCCAGATCGCGGCGCAGGGCGACCGGTGCCCCGACGTAAGCCGCCTGCATCGGCGCATAGTGGAACCAGGAACCGTTCGGCCCCGTGCCCAGGCTCAGCATCGGCTCGCTCTCGGCCTGCGTCATCAGCAGGCGGTCCGGCCAGCGGGCTGCCGCGACGAAGGTCAGCGCAACGTGCATCGGCTCGCCGCCGGCCACCGGCCGGCTGTCCACGCTGATGTCGGCCGCCAGATCGTAGGCCTTCAACTTCTCAAGCTGGCGGGCCGAGGCCGCGCGGGCCTCGGCGTAGGCCGCGGCCGGCGTGGCGGGCGTGGACGTCGACGACGCCGATGCCGCATCCGCCGCCGGCGTGCGGTCGGAACAGGCCACCAGGATGGTCAGGGTGGTCGCCGACAGCAGGAGCGCCGCCCGGCGGCGGCCGGAGTGCGAATGAGCGAAGCGGGGCATCGTGGGGTCCTTTCGCCAGGGAAGTTCCGGACAATGAAAGATGAGTAAACGCCGGCGGCGCCCGATCGTTCCCGCCGCGGCCGACCGCTAGCTGTCGAGGCGCAGATGGTGATGCCGCTTCTTGCCCAGTTGCAGCACGATGCGGCCGTCCTGGACGTCGTTCATCGTCAGGCGGCTGTGCTCGTCGGTGACGACCCGGCCGCCGACCTTGACACCGCCCTGGCGGATCAGACGCCGTCCCTCGCCCTTGCTCTCGACCAGGCCCGTGGACACCAGCGCGTCCAGCAGAGCCAGACCTTCGCCGCCGAATTCGGCGGCCGCGTGCGAACTGGACGGAATGGCCGCGGCATCGCCGCCACCGAAGGCCGCCAGCGCCGCCTCTTCCGCCCCGAGCGCAGCCTCGGTCCCGTGCACCAGCGCGGTCACCTCGCGGGCCAGGACCTGCTTGGCCGTGCGCAGGTCGGCGCCCTGCAGCTTTTCGAGCTCTTCGATCCGGCCGGGCGGCAGCAGCGTGTACAGGCGCAGGAAGCGGCTGACGTCGCGGTCGTCCACATTGACCCAGTACTGGAAGAAGTCGTAGGGGCTGGTGCGGCCGGCGTCCAGCCAGACGGCGCCGGCCGCGGTCTTGCCCATCTTCTCGCCGGCGGCGGTGGCGATCAGCGGGTAGGTCAGGCCGAAGACCTCCGCGCGGCTGACGCGCCGGCACAGATCGATGCCCGAACAGATGTTGCCCCACTGGTCGCTGCCGCCGACCTGCAGCCGGCAACCGTATCCGCGATTGAGCATCAGGAAGTCGTAGGCCTGCAGGATCATGTAGTTGAATTCGAGGAAGCTCAGGCCCGTTTCCATGCGCGTCTTCACCGAATCGCGGGCCAGCATCTGGTTGACGCTGAAGTGACGGCCGATATCCCGAAGGAATTCGATGTAGCCCTTGTCCCGCAGCCAGTCGCCGTTGTTGATCATCAGCCCGTCGTCCGGGCCCTCGCCCAGCCGCAGGAAACGGCCCAGTTGCCCGCGGATGCCGATCAGGTTCCGCTCGATGTCCGCTTCGGTCAGCATCTGGCGGAGTTCGGTCTTGCCGCTCGGGTCGCCGACCATGGCGGTGCCGCCGCCGACGATGGCGATGGGCCGATGGCCGTGACGCTGCAGGTGCAGCAGGCCTATGATGGGCACCAGACTGCCGATGTGCAGGCTCTCGGCCGTGGGATCGAATCCGGCGTAACCGGTGACGCGCTCGGAGGCCAGCAGCTCGCCGAGCGCGGGTTCGTCCGTGCACTGCTCGAAGAAGCCCCGCCATTTCATCTCGGCCAGGTAGCCGGGAAAATCAGGGCGGACGTTCATGCCGTCACCGTCGATCGCCATCGGTCCCCGTCCGTCACCGTCAGGCCGCTCTGTGCGGCGCGCCTTTGTGAGCGCGGCCCCGGAGGCCGCCCGTCCCTCTGGTGGTCCTGACAAGGCGCACCCGAGAGTGAACCTTCCACCGTCGAACGGACGGCCTTCAAGGCCGCGATCCCGAGCCTGCGTCGAGCAGGCGTTGCATGACATCGAAGTATCCGGGGAATGATACCGCTACGCAGGCATCATCATCAAGTGCGGATTCACCGTCGGCCACAAGAGCGGCCACCGCCATCGCCATCGCGATGCGATGATCACCGCCGGTCATCAGCACCAGGGGATGTCCGGGGGCGCCGCCTCGCAGCGCGCACGGTCCCTCGATGACCAGTCCGTCGGGCTCTTCGTCGACGACGGCGCCCATCGCCCGCAGGTTGCGCGCCAGCAGTTGCAGCCGGTCGGATTCCTTCACCCGGAGTTCCGCGGCGCCGCGGATGACGGTGCGGCCGCGGCACTGCGTGGCCAGCACGGCCAGCGCAGGGATCTCGTCGACAAGTGACGGCACCTCATGTGCTTCGATCGCGAACGCGCGCAGGGCGCCGCTCCGCAGACGAACGTCGCCGGCGGGTTCGCCGCGGGCGGTGAGCGCCGCGCGGACTTCGGCAACCTCCGCTCCCGCGCGCGCCAGCACACGCAGAGCGCCGGTGCGGGTCGGGTTCAGGGACTGCCCCCGGACCAGCACCTCCGAGCCCGGCACGATCGCGGCCGCGACCTGGAAGAACGCAGCCGACGACGGGTCGCCCGGTACGGTGAGGCGGAATGCCGGCAGGGAGCGCGGGCCGGTGACCGCCGTGCCTCCCGTGGTTTCGTCGACCTCGACGCCCAGCCCGCGCAGCAGCAGTTCGGTGTGGTCGCGCGAACCCGCCGCCCCGCGCACGAGGGTCGCGCCGGAAGCTGCCAGCCCCGCCAGCAGCAGCGCCGACTTGACCTGCGCCGACGCCACCGGCAGGTCGTGCGCCACGCCCCGCAGCGCGGCGCCCCGCACCGTCACCGGCAACCGGCCCTCGCCGTCGTCCCAGCGCAGGTCCGCGCCCATGGCGCGCAGCGGCGCGACCACGCGCGTCATCGGCCGACCACGCAGCGAGGCATCGCCGGTGAGCGTGACCGCGGGCCCGCCCGCGGGCAGCCAGCCCGCCAGCAGCCCCATCAGCAGGCGGGCGGTGGTGCCGCTGTTGCCGCAATCGATGGTCAGCGGGGTGTCCGGCCGCGCCGATGGCGGTGCGATCGTCAGGATGTCGCCGGTCAGTTCAGCCATGGCGCCCAGGGCCCGGACGGCCTCCAGGCTGCTGCGGGTATCGGCGCAGTCGAGCCAGCCGTCGGCGCGGCAGGGGCCGTCCGCCAGCAGCGCCAGCAACGCGGCACGGTGCGAGATCGATTTGTCACCCGGCACGGCAACGTCGCCCGTGAGAGGCGCGCCGGCTCGGGACAGGGTGCGGTTCATCGAAGCCTCCGGATCGGACATTGTGCCAGGGCAGGCTGCCATCATAGATTACGGGGAACCAATGGCAAGCCAATCGCGGGACGACTCCCCATGCACGACGACCGTACCGCCAGCCCCGGGAAATGGCGCCGCACCGCGGCGTCGCTTTTGTGCGTGCACGACGGACGCGAGATCCTCGCCCTGGCGCTGCCCACCATCCTGACCATGCTGTCGCAGACGCTCATGTGGACCGTCGACACGGCCATGCTCGGACGCGTGGACAGCGCGTCGCTGGCGGCGGCGGGGTTGGGTGGCGTGATCACCTGGTGCGGCTATTCGCTGTTCAACAACCTCAGCCGCATCAGCGGGACCTTCGTGGCCCAGGCCCACGGCCGCGAGGACGACGAACTGGTCGGTCACTATGCCTGGCAGGGGATGTACATCGCCCTGGTCACCGGCGTGGTCCTGACCGCGATGGGCTGGTACAGCCATGCGCTGCTGCCCTGGACGCGGAACCCCGCCGACGTGCAGGAACTGACCTACACCTACATCAAGTGGCGGAGCCTGAGCGCCATCGCCACCCAGGTCTCGTTCGCGATCACCGGGTTCTTTGCCGGCCGGCGCGACATGCGGGCGCCGATGTGGAGCGGCCTGTTCGGAAACCTCATCAACGTAGTGCTGGACCTCTGGCTGATCTTCGGCTGGGACGGCTTCGCGCTGGGCGGCCGCACCTGGCTGGCCGTGCCGGCGATGGGCATCAAGGGAGCCTCGATCGCCACCAGCATCGGCACCTTCGCCAATGCGGCGGCGCTGATCGGGTTCGCCCTGGCGCCGGCCCTGCGCGCGCGCTACCGCCTGCACAAACCCCGCCGGCCGGACCGCCGTGCGCTGGCGAATCTGATCCGCGTCGGCAGTCCGGCCGCCGGCGAGAATTTCGTGGATATGGGCGGCTTCGTGATGTTCTCGATCTTTGTGGGCACGGCCGGCGCCGTGCAGCTGGCCGCCAGTCAGATCACCATCCAGCTGTTGTCGTTCAGCTTCATGCCCCTGTGGGGCCTGACCACGGCGGCCGGCGTGTTGACCGGCAACTGGCTCGGCGCCGGCGACGCGGACCGTGCCGCGCACTTCGGCCGCCAGACCTACAAGCTGGGCGCCTACTACTCGCTGTTCCTGGCGGCGGTCATGATCATCTTCCGTGACCACCTCTTCGGGGTGTTCACGAACGACCCGCTGGTGCTGGCGCTGGGGCCGTCGCTGGTCGTGGCGGCCGCGGTCTTCCAGTATTTCGACGGGGTCCGCATGGTGAGCAGCGGCATCCTGCAGGGCGCGGGCGACACGCGGTATGCGATGATCGTCACGGCCATCCTCATGTGGGGCCTGTTCATCCCGGTCACCTGGTACCTGGTGGTCGTGCGCGACGGCAACGTCATCGCCGCGTGGATGGGCGCCAGTTTCTGCTATCTGCTGCAGGGCTGGTTCCTGTGGCGCCGGTTCGCTTCCGGTCGCTGGCGCGCGGTGCAGATCTTCCATTGATCGCCGGACGGCCGGTCAGTCGGCGCCCGCCGCGGGCCGCCCCGACGATCCGGGCAGCGCGGCCCCCAGAGCCGCCTTCACGGCCCGGTCCAGGTCCGCACGGTGGAACGGCTTGGGCACGAATGCCAGGCCCGGTCTCAGCAGCGCCGGATCGATGACACCCTGTTCGGCGTAACCGGACATGAACACCGTCCGCAGGTCCGGGCGCATCTCGGCCAGGCACTCGTGCAGTTCACGCCCGTTCATCCCCGGCATCACGATGTCCGTCACCAGCAACCGGAACGCACCCGGGTTCTTCTGGTAGACCTGCAGCGCCGCCAGAGGCGTCGCGGCCGAAAGCACCGTGAAACCGAGCTTCGCCAGCATGGCGCCGGTCAATTCGCGCAGATGATCGTCGTCCTCGACGAGCAGCACCATGCCGCCGTCGACCACGGCCGCCGGCATCTCGGGCGCCGCCGGGATGGCGGGCTCCGCCAACGTGCGCGGCAGGAAGATCTGGAAGTGGGTCCCCTTGCCGGGTTCGCTGACCAGTTCGATCGTGCCGCCGTTCTGATCGACGACGCCCTTGACCGTGGCCAATCCCAGCCCTGTGCCCTTGCCGGCCAACTTGGTCGTGTAGAAGGGCTCGAAGATGTGGCGGCTGGTCTGGGGATCCATGCCCATGCCGTCGTCGCTGACGCTCAACATCACGTAATCGCCCGGCTCCAATCCCAGATGCTCGTCGCAGAAGGCCTCGTCCGCCACGCAATTCGCCGTGCGGATGACCAGATGGCCTCCGCGCGGCATGGCGTCACGGGCGTTGGTCGCCAGATTGGCCAGGATCTGGTCCACCTGCGCCGGGTCCACCATCACCCGCCACAGATCCGGCTCGGGATGGAACTCCAGCGCGATGTGTTCGCCGATCAGGCGCCCCAGCGTCTTGGCCAGATCGGCCACGCTGTCGTTCAGGCAGACCGGCCGCGGCTCGATGACCTGCTTGCGCGAGAAGGTCAGGAGCTGCCGGGTCAGCTCGGCCGAACGCTGGGCGGCGCGTTCGATCTCGCGGATATCCGAGGCCACGGGGTGACTGGCGGGAAGCACCTCGGCCGCCATCTCGGCGTAGCCGATGATCACGTTCAGCATGTTGTTGAAGTCGTGCGCAATGCCGCCGGCCAGACGGCCGATGGCTTCCATCTTCTGGCTCTGGCGTGAACGCTCATCCAGCTCGCGCAGACGCGTCACGTCCCGCTTGGCCGCCACGAAGTTCGAGATGGTGCCGTCGGGACCGAAGACGGCGGTGATGGTCATGTTCTCGGTGTAGAGCTCGCCGTCCTTGCGCCGGTTCGTCAGATCGCCGCGCCAGGTGCGGCCGGACAGGATGGTCTCCCACATGGTCCGGTAGAAAGCCCGGTCGTGCTCTCCGCTCTGGAGAAGGCGCGGATTGCGGCCGATCACGTCGCGCAGGGCGTAACCCGTCATCTTCTCGAAGGCCTGATTGACGTAGAGGATGGTGCCGACCCTGTCGGTCATCACGAAAGCGTCGTCGGACTGGTCGATCGCCAGGGTGAGGACGTCGCGGTCCTGCTGCAGGCGCTGCTTCTCGGTGACGTCCTCGACGAGCGACATGACGCCCGACACCCGCCCGGCGTCGTCGAACAGCGGCACGTTGTACCATTCGCAGCGGATGGACCGGCCGTCGCGGCGCAGATTGTCGTTCGTCGAACGCCTGCCCCCACTGGCCTGGAGGAGTTCGTTCCAGACGGCGTCGACCTGCGGCCTGGTCGCGCCCGGGACGATGAACGCGGCATGCCGGCCGACGGCCTCGTGCTTCTCCCAACCGAAGATACGCACGGCGGCGTGGTTCCACTCGGTGACCCGGAACTCGATGTCCCAGCCGATGATCGCGGTCGGCGACTGCGCCACCACCGACTGCAGCAACTGGCGCGACTCGCGCAGATCCTCTTCGGCCCGCTTCTCCCGGGTGATGTCGCGCACCAGGTGGATGATCGCCAGCCGCGGCCCCTGTCCGCACGCACGCGCCGTGACGCCCACGCGGTGCGCGCGTCCTGCGCCGTCGATCAGGCTGGCCTCGCAGATCGCTTCGCCCTGTTCCGCGGCGCGGCGCAGAAGAGACCCGAGGTCGACCTCCGGTCCGGCCGCGAGAAGCGCTGCCAGCGGCCGTCCAACGAGCGAAGCCGCATCCGTCGAACAGAGCGAGGCGAAGGCCTGGTTGACGAAGATCACCTGACCGGCGGGGTCGGTCACGCACATACCGTCCGGGGCGCCGGCCATGGCGTCGAGAAGCTCATCCTGTGTCGGTTGCCAGCGGTCCATGAATTCTCCGGAGCTGCACGCCATGGATACGGACCCGGCGCCGGCCGCCGGTGCCCGCCATCTTAATCGCGGGGTGGTCGATCCGCAGCCCCGGGGCCCGGGCGGCGTGCCCGCGCCGGCATCCCGTCGCGGGTCGGTCAGAAGCGGCGGCCGACCGTGGACGTCAGCAGACGCCCGGGCAGGGAAACGCCGGGGATCTCCTCGCGGACACGGTCCAGCGCGTTGGTCAACAGCAGTCCCGCGAACCAGCCGTCCGGCGACGTCCAGTCGGCCCGCAGGTCGAGGCCGGCCTGGTGGCGGAACGGATCCGGCCCGCCCGCGTGGGCCAGGTAGCGGAACGCCAGCCCCGCTTCCAGACGCCAGGGCAGTACCACCCGCCCCTGTGCGCTCAGCACCTGCCGCGGCGCCAGCAGCGCGTACTTGCCTTCATAACCGGAGGCCAGGGCGGTACGGGTCTCGAGCCAGGTCCAGCCCAACGAGGCGCCGTGTCCGCGGTCGTGCCTCCAGCCCATCTGCGTCTCGGCACCGCGCACGGTCGCTTCCGCCACGTTGAGCACGCGCCAGACTTCCGCGGGGTCCGCGCGAGCCCATTCGATGCGGTCGTGTTCACTCCGCTCGAACCAGGTGGCGCTCGCCCACCAGTGGTCGCGCTCGAACGTCAGTCCCCCGTCCCAGGTCCAGCCGCTCTCGGGACGCAGGCCGGGATTGCCCTGGTTGGCCGGGTCCTCGTAGTACAGATCCGTGAAAGTGGGGATGCGGAAGGCGCTGCCGATCCCGGCGCGGGCGGACACGCCGCCGGGAAACGCCCAGGACACGGCCGCGCTGCCCGATCCGCGGGCCGGGCGTCCTTCGCGGCCGTCGACCCTCAGACCCGCCTGCCACCGCAGGCGATCGCCGTGACGGTCCAGTTCCACGCTCAAGGCCGCCTGCCGACGCACGTGGAAACCGAGCGCCGCCACGGCCGTGCCTGCTCGCACGCCCTGGCTGTCGATGTCCTCGTAGGCGCCTTCGACGCCGACGGCCAGGCTGTGGACACAGCCCAGTTCGATCAGTCCCCGGACTTCAGCGGCCACGCGCCGCGTCAGATGATCGTTCAGGTAGGCGCTCGGCTGGTCGCGCCGCAGCCAGAAGCGGTCACGGTGCGTGCGCACCGACAGGCGCGGCTCGAGCGTCAGCCACGGCGCCACCCGACCCCGCGCCCGCGTCCAGCCCAGAAAGGCGCGCGTGGTCTCGTAGGAAGGGAACGGCGCGTAGAAGTCGCGCGCGCCGAACGCGCGGTCGGCGAAGCCGGCGAAGGACTCCAGTTCCCAGGCGCCCCAGCGGTCGGCTTCGCGCCAGGTCGCGGTGGTGGAGCGCGCGTCGGCGCCCGCCCACTGGCTGCTGCCGTCGGGGGCCGTTTCGAAATGCCCGTCGGTGCGGAATCGCTCCAGCGACAGGCGGGCCCGTCGCCCTTCGGACCCTTCGGCCGCCAGATCCAGGCTGCCCCGCGCCGACCATGTACCGTCGCCGCCGCCGGTCAATGCCGCCTCGCCGCCGTTGCGTCCGGCCGGTTGCCGCGTGGCCACGTTCAGCGTGCCGCCGAACGCTCCGGCGCCGTAGAGCGCCGAACCGTGCCCGGGCAGCACCTCGAGCCTCTCCACATCCGCCAGTCCCAGCGGCAGATCCAGCAGGTGATGGCCGGTCTGCGGATCGCCGGCGGCGAAGCCGTCGATCAGGACCAGCACCTGGTCGAAGGTCGAACCGCGGATGGTCAGATCGCCCTGCACGCCGTACTGCTGCCTCTGCCCGACGATCACCCCGGGCACGGCCTGCAGCGCCTCGCCCACCGAGCGGACCGGCGCGGTTGCCAGATCCGCGCCGTCGAGCACGCGCACCGGACGCACGATGCCCGGCAGCGCGACCGGCACGCGCGACCCCACGATCTCCAGCGGTTCGGCCAACCACAGTGTGTCGCTGCCGGCGACCAGGAAGGCCGGTTGTCCCGCCGGCCCGTCCTGCGCGCGGGCGCTCGCCCCGCTCAAAAGGCCGGCGGCCGCGAAGGTCGCGGCCGCCAGGGAAAAAGTGCGCCGTTCCATGCCTGAACCTCTTGTAATCAGTGTGCCCGGGCGCCGGGCTTGGGCTTCGCGTTCCACAGGCGTGAAGCCAGGAACAGACCGACGGCCGCGATCGGGATCATCGCGATCGGCCAGGCCAGCCAGTTGGCGGGGTCGGTGGCCGCGCCGGCCAGCCGTCCGGCTTCATCCAGTTCGACTTTCGGCAGCACGACCGCATAGACCAGCGACATGAAGCCGGTGCCAAGATAGACGAATCCGTCGATGATGCCCACGGCGATGCCCGCGTTCTTGGCCCCGCCGAAATCCATGCTCGCGGTGCCCGACAACATGCCATGGACGCCGATCACGGCCATCGACATGACGACGACCAGCCAACCCACGATGGGTGTCGTGTAGGTGAATGTCATGACGATCGCGCCGACCAGCATCATGATGTAGAGGAATCCGGCCACAGGCCCGCGCCGCGACTGGAAGACGTGGTCACTGATGAACCCGGCGACGACACCACCCAGGATGCCGGCGATGCAGAGCAGCAATCCCCAGTTCTCGTTGACGAAGCTCGACTTCAGCCCCAGGGTGGCGTCGGTCTGCTTGGCGAACGAACCGTACCACTGCATGATCGCCTGGCGCAGGAAGCCGCTGCAGAACTCGACGCCGGCAATGGTCATGATGATCGGGTTGGTGAGCATCCGCTTGAAGACGACCTTGGCGCCGAGGCGCGGGCCGTCGTCGCCGCTGGTGGCGTCGCCGGTGTTGAAATCGGCCAGTCCGGCTTCGCCCGGGGTATCGCGCACGACGAACCAGTCGATCACCCAGAACGCGGCCAGCAGCAGTGCCGGCATCAGGAACACCCAGGCCAGGCCCATGCCACCCAGGATCAGGTAGCCGACGTCGAAGGCGAAGTAGATGCCCAGCGAGATCAGGATACCGAAGATGGCGCCGAACACGCCCCGTTCGCGCACATGGAACCAGGGCGCGTTCACCTTGACGATCGCCACGGCACCGAAACTCTGGAAGTACATGTTCATCGCGTAGAGCACGGAGAAGACGACCAGGAAGTTGGCGGCCAGAGGCCCCGACAGCGGCCCATGGTTCAGCAGCGTGAGGGCGGCCAGGCCCATCACCAGGTTCATGGCCGTCGCGCCGGCCGTGCCGATCAGCATGGCGACACGCCCGCCCAGCCGGTCGGTCAGCGGTCCGTTGATCAGGAACGACACGCCGTAGACGATGGTCCCGACCATGAAGATGATCCCGAAGCCCGCGTTGCCCATCAGCGGCCCGCCATCGGGTCCGGCCATCTCTTCGAAGGCGTACTGGCTGACCTTCAGGTTGTAGCGCCCCATGTAGAGGAACGCGTAGGTCAATCCCAGCGGCAGCCAGTTCATGACGCGCCGCCGGACATATCGGCGATCATGGCCCACATCGACCGAAGGCAGGCGCCAGAAGACGATGCCGACGATCGCCAGCAGGATCAGCAGGGGCAAGAATTCGTGGAGCCACTGAGGCATGGTCACGCTCCTGACAGGTTCCGGTCTTCAAGACGTCTGATCGATAGACGATAGCGCACCGGACGACGTCGGGCCACCGTGAATTGCCGGCCGCGCCGGCTGTCCGATCGCAGCGGACCGTCAATCCTGCCGGCGGATCACCACCAGAGTGATATCATCCGATTGCGCCACGCCGCGCGTGTGGTCGGCCACCGCCGCCAGGATCGCGTCCTGGATGCCGCTGGCCGGCAGATGGCGGTTGCGTTTCAGCACCTCGCACAGGGCCTCTTCGCCGAACATGGCCTCGAAGTCCTCCTCGTCCACGCCCGGCCCCACCGCCTCGGTGATGCCGTCGGTGTACATGAGGATGACTTCGCCCGGGGCCAGCACGACCGTGGCCTGCTGGTAGACCATGTCGCCGACCATGCCCAGCAGGAGTCCGCCCGTGGAGAGCCGCTCCAACGTGCCGTCGCGCCGCAGGACCAGCGGCGGATTGTGGCCCGCGTTGGTGCAGGTGAAGACGCCGGTCGCCGTCTCGAGAACGCCGTAGAAGAACGTGGCGAACATGTGCGGATCCGTCGAGCGCACCAGCAGGTCGTTCACCCGCTGCACGACGCTGGCCACCGTACCCCGGTGCAGCACCTGGCCGTGAAGGCTGGCCTGCAGATTGGACATGAGCAGCGCCGCGGGCATCCCCTTTCCGGAGACATCGCCGATGGCGATGCCGATGGCGTCATCGCCCTGCGCCAGGAAGTCGTAGTAGTCCCCGCCGATCTCGCGGCTCGGGATGCTGGCGCCGGTCACTTCGTAGCCCGGCACCAGCGGCTGGCTCCTGGGCAGCAACCGGATCTGGATGGCGCGCGCGGTGCCCATCTCCTGCGTGAGACGGTCGTTCGCCAGCGCGATCTCGCGGCCGTGCTTCACCGCCAGGGTCATCTCGTTGAAGCTGCGCGCCAGGTCGCCGAATTCGTCCTCGTTGGGGATCGTGATCACGGTGTCCAGATCGCCCGCGGCCACCGCGCGCGTGCCCCGGTGCAGCGCGTGCACACCGGAGACGATGCCCTCGCTGATGCGCACGCCGAAGAACAGCGCAAAGCCCTCGATGACCAGGAACAGGAACGCCACCACCGCCAGGGCCACGATCACGGCGACGTTCAGGTTGGACTCGCCCTCGAAGAAGTCGGCCTTCAGGTCGGCCGTGCCCACGCGCAGGCGCATGAACACGGAGTAGTCGTCCAGCCGTCCGTCCCGCAATTCCCCCAGGCTCAGGAACGTGCCGCCGAAGAAGAACCCTTCGGCGAAGTATCCGCCCGTCGTCGCGGGGTCGCGGTAACTCGCTTCCAGCCCCGGGAACCGTCGAACCAGCGGGACTCCGCCGGAATCGCCTTTGGCGTCGCTCAGCCCGTCCCGGACCCCCATCACGAAATCGCCGTCGGCCTCCCGCCCGCTCGATGACGAGAGCGAGATGCCCACCCTCAGCACCCGCGAAAGCTCGGTCAGCGGCCGCCGGTTCAACTGCCAGGCGCGGGCCCGGGGCTGTTCCGTGTTCAGGTCCTGCCAGCGGATGAGCCACAGGCGGCGGTCGGCCAGGAACCACCCGGTCGTGTCCGCAGGGGCGGCGGCCAGCACCGCCGCCGTCAAGTTCTTCGCCGCCGGCAGCGAGTCCGCCGCGGCATCCGTGGGCTCGTCATCGTCGTTCCCGCGTGCCCGGCTCGCGATCGAACGGCGCAGCTCGGCGGCCAGTTCCGGCGTCCAGGCGGGCGCGCCGCCCGCTTCGTCGGGCCATGAGAAGGCCGTGTCGAAGAGCGCCGGCGCCAGTTCGACGCCCTGCGACGCCAGTTGGCGCCAGCTCTCGAGCATCGCGTTGGCCCGGGACGCGCGGGCGCCGCCCATTCCGGTGTAGACGACCATCAGACCCAGGGCCCCGACCAGAATCAGAGGCACGACACCGATCAGCACGGCGCTCACGGCGAGCTTCGGTCGCAGGCGCAGGAAGTGCAGCCGCATGCCCATCGCCAGGTGGAACATCGAATAGGCCCAGAACAGGATCAGCGAGACCAACGACCAGCCGCCCAGACCGCGCAACGGACTGGTGGTGTCCTCGGGCGTCAACTTCCAGAAGGACCAGCAGGCGACGAGCACCACCAGCGATACGGCTCCGAGCCCGAAGCTGACGGCGCGCCGGCGGTCCGAAACATGGCGCCAGCACCGGTAGCGGCGCATGGTCAGGAAGAAGCTGGACCAGATGATGGCCAGCACCTGGCCCGGCTCGCCGGCGACCAGCACCAGCACGACCGCCAGGGCCAGCGAGACGATCCAGAAACGGCGGGCGCGCGTGTCCATCAGGACGAAACGCGCGGCCAGGAGCCACGAAGCGGCCAGCATCGCCCCTATCGCGGTCTGGATCAGGCGGCCGTCCCCGAACCCGGCCGCCGCATGCAGAGCCAGCAGCAGGGCCGCGCCGGCAAGCAGGGCAAAGCCCGTCAGCAGGCCGCGCCAGATCTCGGCGGGAGCTTTCCAGGTCAACAGGTTCACCGGCGGCAGGCTCCTGGTTGGGGCGGACGGGATCAAGGCCCGGCCATGGTAACCGGGCGACCGCGCCGCGCCAAGCGGCGGGTTGCCGCCCGGGGCCGCGGGCGATAATGTGGAGACTGCGCCCGCCGACCCGCCCGCCAACCCGAGGAGCCCGCCCGTGGAACCCGTCATGCCCGACCCGGCCACCCTGCTGCCCACATCGTTCGCCGCCGTCTCCCCCGTGCTCGATGAAGTCATCGAACGCTGGCATGCGGCGGAACCGGGGCTCGGCAACTGGATGGAAGTCGTCGCGACGCTGCCGCCGCGCGAACCCGACGGATGGCAGCGCCTGGTCGAGCATCTGCAACTCATCAACACGTTCCAGTGGCACGAAGAGGACCGCAGCCGGGCGCGCGGCGCGGGCGACACGGTGCTGGCGGGCGTCAAGCGCTCCATCGACGAATCGAACCGGCGCCGGGTGCAGGCCGTCGACCAGCTGGACGCGGTCATCCACGCGGGATTCTCGTCGCTGGGCACCATCGATCCCGATGCGCCGTTGAACAGCGAGTCGCCCGGCAGCATCATCGACCGCCTGAGCGTTCTGGCGCTCAAGGCCTGGCACGCGGCCGAAGCCGTGGTCGAGGCCGCACCCAACGAACGGCGCGCCATGCAGGACCGCCTGGCGATGCTGCGCGAGCAGCAGCGCGACCTGGGCGGCTGTCTGGACGATCTGCTCGCGGGAATCCGCCAGGGTCGGGTGGGGCTGAAGCTCTACCGTCAGATCAAGCTGTACCGCGATGCCGAGACCGGACGCCTGGTGGCCGATCTGGACTGAGCGGAGGCCTCCGCCCGGCGGCCTTTCATTCGGACAGCAGATCGGCGGCGCGGCGCCAGTCACTCTCGGTGGTGATCTTCCAGTTGGCGATCTCCCCGTCCACCACCGCCGGTTCATGCCCGCGCGCCGCGAACAGACCGCCGTCGTCGGTGTACGACGCGCCCGAGGCCGCGGCCCAGGCGTGCGCTTCGCGCAGCAGATCCCAGCGGAAAACCTGCGGCGTCTGCACCGCGACGAGGGACTCACGCGCCAGATAGTGCGCCCGTCCCTGCTCGCGATGGACGATGGTGTCGGGCACGGGCACACCGGGCACCGCGCCGCCGCGCGCTGCCGCCGCGGCGACCAACCGGTTCAGCAGCGCCGCGCTCGCGAACGGGCGGGCGGCGTCGTGGATCGCCACCAGATCGCCCGGCGCCGGTGCGAAGGCGGCTTCCAGAGCCCGCAGACCGTTCCAGGTCGAAGCGGTGCGTGTGTCGCCCGCGTCCGCCAGGACGAGCGGCTGTTGCAGGTCGCACAGTTCGCCGGTCACCTGACGGTGCCAGGCCGCGGGCGCGGTGATGGTGACGGAAACCGGACGCGCCGGCGCCTCGCCGTCGCCGACCACGAACGTATCGATGGCCACGCGCAGCAGCATGCCGCGGCCGGTGGGCCGGAACTGCTTGGGAACCTCGCCGCCGCCTGCGGCACGCAGCCCGCGCCCCCCCGCGACAACCAGCAGATGCAACTTCGGCGCCGGCACGGACAGATGGGGCGTGGTCACGGCGTGGCCTCCCGCGCGCGGCGCGCCGGCGGGCGCGGCTCGAAGACCAGCGCCACCGCCTCCTCCACACTCGTGGCGGTCGCCAGTTCGATGCCCTTGATCCCCCGCGGCTTCCGTCCGGCCGATGCCGCCAGCACCACGCGGGTGAATCCGTGTCCGGCGGCTTCGCGCAGGCGGGCCTCGAGTTCGCTGACGCCGCGCACCTCGCCGGTCAGACCGACCTCGCCCAGGACCAGAGTGCCTTCGGGCACCGGGCGCTCGCGCAGGGACGAGGCCAGCGCCGCGACCACCGCCAGGTCCGCGCCCGGATCGTCGACGCGGCCGCCGCCGGCCACCTTGACGAAGATGTCGCAACCGGCCAGATCGAGCCCCGCCCGCTTTTCGAGAATGGCCGCCAGAAGCGCCACCCGCTTGCTGTCGACGCCCTGCACCACCCGCTGCGGCGTGCCGTAGCGCGCCGGCGCGACCAGCGCCTGCACCTCGACCAGGAAGGTGCGCGAGCCGTTCTTCACGGCGCAGACGGCGGCGCCGGGCTCGACGCCGCGCCGCCCGCTCAGGAACATCAGCCCGGCCTGGTCGACCGGCACCAGACCTTCGCCGCGCATCTCCATCACGGCCAGTTCTCCGGTCGTGCCGAAGCGGTTCTTGACCGCGCGCACCATGCGGATGGCGCCGCCGCCGCTGCCTTCGAAGTACAGCACCGTGTCGACCATGTGCTCGAGCAGCTTGGGCCCGGCCAGATCGCCGGTCTTGGTCACGTGCCCGACCAGGAACACGGGCCAGCCGGTGCGGCGCGCGAAATCGGCCAGCACGCCGCCGCAGAAGCGGATCTGCGTGGGGCTGCCGGGATAGGCATCGACCTGATCACTGTGAAGAGTCTGGATGGAGTCGGCGATGATCACCGTCGGCGGCACGGCAGCGCCCGCCGGCGCTTCCGCGTCGAGATCCCCGAGCGCCGCGAGGATCGTCTCGAGCAGCACTTCGGGCAGGATGAGAAACCCGTCTTCGCGGTCGGGGCGGAAGCCCAGGCGCTCGGCCCGCATGCGGATCTGCGAGGGCGATTCCTCGCCGGCCACGTAGATGACGCGGATGCCCTGCCGCACCCACCACAGGCCCAGCCCGGTCAGCAGCGTCGACTTGCCCACGCCCGGTTCGCCGCCGAGCAGGACGACCGAGCCTTCGACCAGGCCGCCGCCGAGCACGCGCGCGACCTCGGCCGGCTCGACCGGCAGGCGGCGGCTGGCCGCCGACTCGATCTGCGCCAGTGGCACCGGCCGCGGTGCGGCTCCCGGCTGCGCGCCGGACAGACGATTCTTCAGGTTCGTGGAGGCGCCGCCGAACCCGACGGGACGCTGCCCCGTCGCGCTGAAACCACGGGCACCCTTCGAGGCGCCGGCGGCCGGCGCGATCTTCATTTCGGCAAACGTGTTCCAGGCGTGGCAGCCGGGGCATTGCCCCAGCCAGCGCAGCTCCTCGTGACCACAGTCGGTGCAGAAGAAGCGCGTGGTGCTCTTGGCCATGTTCCTCCGGGCTTGTGCCGACTCAGCGGACGAGCTGCATCTTGTGCTGCCGGAGCGCACCCCCCGCGGACAACCGGGCCAGGTACGTGCCGCTCGACGCGGACCGGCCGCGATCGTCGCGGCCGTCCCAGACCACGACATGATCGCCCGCCTGGAGGTCCGCGTCCAGCAGGCTCCGCACCAGTCCGCCGCGCGCATCGAAAATGTCCAGCCGCGCCGGTCCCGCCGCCGCCAGACCGAATCGCAGCTCGGTGCGCGGATTGAACGGGTTGGGCGTGTTCGGCTCCAGCCAGGCGACACCCCGGGCCGGGATGTCCCCGGCCGGCGACGCCCCCGGCGCCACGGTGAACCCGTATGGCGCCGCGGCTCCGCCCTGCGGCCATGTCGTCTGGTGGCCGTCGCCGTCGAGCGCGGTCAGGTAGTATTCCACCGTCACGCCGCCGGCGACCGGCGGCAGCGCGCCGCTGAACAGATCGGGCGGGCCCGCGGGGCTCATCGCCGTGGTCTGCCACGGACCGCCTGCAACGCGGTGCACGAGCTGCGGCGCGCCGTCCAGGCCCAGCCGCGCTGCGACGGTCGCCGTGACCGGGTACGGACCGGCCGCCGTCTGCGGGTCGGCGAGAGCCGTGTGCGTGAAGACCGGTCCGAACCAGGTCGCCGCGCCATAGGCGTTGACGATGCCCCAACCGGTGTCGTTGTCCGGCGCCGAGGCGTGGCTGGCCGTCAGACGCAGCGCCTCGGCCACCTCGACCGGCGTCAGGTCGGGAACGCGTTCGAGCACGAGCGCCGCCACGGCGCTCACCAGCGGGCAGCTGAACGAGGTGCCCGACAGGTTCAGATAACCCGTGTCGAGGTTCGGGTCGGCCACGCGATTGCCCTGGCCGAGCGCCGCCACATCGGGCTTGATGCGCCCGTCGGAAGTGGGGCCGGGCGACGAGAACCAGGTGACCACGCCCGCGGCATCGACCGCGCCCACGCTGATCACGCTGTCGGCGTCGGCCGGGGCGATCAGGTGACCGCTCGCCGCACGGTCGTTGCCTGCCGAATTGACGACCACCAGGCCGCGTCCGGCGCCGAGATCGGCCGCCACCGTGGTCACGCAGGTGTTGCCGTCGAGGTCCTCGAACACGTACCAGTCGATGTATCCGAGCGACGAGGAGATGATGTCGGCGCCCTGGGCTTCGGCCCATTCGAGGCCGGCCACCCAGTGGTCCTCCTCGATCGGCACTTCCTGCGAGACGTCCTCCGTCTTGCCCAGCAGCACCGAGACGTTCCAGGCCGGCGCCACCAGCAGGCCGGGCTTCCAGGCCGCCACCGTCGACAGCGTTTCGGTGCCGTGGTTCCGGCTCGAGGAGAGGTCGGTCCCTTCGTTGTCGACCACGGGGTCGTCGTTGACGAAATCCCAGGCGCCCAGAACCGGCACATGCGCCAGCGACTCGTGCGTCGTGCGGAAGCCGGTGTCGAGCATGCCCACGACCACGCCCGCGCCCGACAGTCCGAGCAGTTCGTGCGCCGCCGGCACGCCCGCCTGCGCCATGGCCGCGGCGTTGTCGCCGTAATCGATCACCGTCTGCGTCTTCAGGGCGGGGACGGGCAGGTCCGCCGGCGTCGGCACGGGCGTCGGCACGTCCGCGCGCGCGAAGCGGGCGACCAGATCGATGCCCGCCACTTCCGGCAAGGCGGCCAGGCGGCGGATCTCCTCGTCATCGGCCAGGAAGCTGGCGGCGTTCAGCCAGCGGCTCTGGCGATGGAGATCGGCTCCCGTCGCCCGGCAGCGCGCCAGGTAACGGCTGGATAGCGGCAGGTCCCCGGCATCGACCACCGGGCCTTCGCGCCCGGCCCGGGCGCGGCGGGCCAGCGCGCGCGGATGGATCATTCCCTCGGCCCGCGCCAGCGCCGCCGGCAGACCGGCTGCCGGGACGTCCTTATCGCGGAACCGGACCCAGATCTTGAGGCGGCCGTCGGCCGTGCGGGCCGGATGGTCGGGTTCGCCCATCGTCAGAACCAGCCGCCGGGACAACGCCGCCCGTTCCGGACCGGGGTGCGCCACCGCCGCCACCAGCACCACAAGCAAAGAGAGGATCAGCAAACGCCAGGATCGCAACACGGCGACGCCACCTTCGGTTCGGGATCTGCCGGGGGGCTGAACTGTCTGATGATACACCAAATCGGCCGCAGTGCGCACGCCGACGCCCGCAAAGACGCCGGCGATCCGTTCCCGCACGGAATGGATCTCTTGTTGACGTTCTGGCACATTCCGCCCACAGCCCGGAGCGATGTATCTATTATTTTGTTTTATCGAACCAGACAAGTCTCTAATATGTCGCCTATTTGTCCAGTATCTGTTATTGTTTTCACGAATTCGCTTGCAGTATTTCCCACGATTTAGATAGGATTGATCCCGGTTGCGGTGGCGGCGGCTGCGGCGGACCACCCGCGGCAGCGTCAGCGAGGGCCACCCCGGCACGATCACCCGGCCGACATCCGGCCGATTCCCTACGAATGTGGAGTTCCCATGCGAGTACGCCGAAACGCGCGCCTGGCGCCGACCTTCGTCATCGCCCTGGCGCTGATGGCCTTGTCCGCAGCGGGCGCTTCTGCCCAGATGCTGCTCGACCCCGTCACACAGCCGAAGTTCGTCAACCCGCTGCCGATCCCGCCGGCCATCGATGTCACCGGCGGCGGCAGCTACGTCTTCGATGTCAAGCCGTGCGTCCAGAACCTCGGACTGATCGACCCGGTCAGCGGCGAATCCTTGCTGACGAACCTGTGGGGCTATGACGGCCGCTACCCCGGTCCGACGTTCGTCGCCCGCAAGGATGTGCCCGTCGAACTCGAGTGGCGCAACCGCCTGGTGGACGCCAATGGAGTGCCCCTGCCGCACCTGTTGCCGGTCGACACCTCGTTCCATTGGGCCGACCCCGAAGGCTGGCCCGCGTGCGGCGTTCCCCTGGTCACCCACATCCACGGCGGCCATACCGAATCGGCCAGCGACGGATTGCCCGACGCCTGGTACACGCCCGATTACGGCCAGGTCGGACACGGCTTCGTCAAACCGAAATACTATTACGACAACAGCCAGGAAGCCGGCACCGTCTGGTACCACGACCATGCGCTGGGAGTCACGCGTCTGAACGTGCATGCCGGCCTGGCCGGTTTCTATCTGATCCGGGACGAGAACGAGGATGCGCTGGTCGCAACCAACAACCTGCCGACGGGCCCCTACGAACTGGGCCTGGCCATCCAGGATCGCGACTTCACCACGGACGGCCAGCTCTACCGGCCTTCGGCGCCGCCACTGCCGGGAGGCCCCGAGCCCAGCATCCTGCCCGAGTACTTCGGCGCCTTCATTCTGGTCAACGGAATGGCCTGGCCTGTGCTGGACGTCGAACCCCGCCAGTACCGGCTTCGCTTCCTCAACGGCTCGGACTCGCGATTCTACGACATGTGGATGACCGATCCACTGCTGGCGAACGGCGTCGTGCCGGCGATGACGCAGATCGGGACCGACCTGGGCCTGATGAACGCCCCCGTGCCGCTGTCAAAGCTGCTGCTCGGCTGCGGCGAGCGCGCCGACGTCATCGTGGACTTTTCGGATCCGGCGCTGGCCGGCCGCACGTTCGTCCTGCGCAACAGCGGAAAGACCCCGTTCCCGATGGGCGCCAACGTGGACCCGCGCACGACGGGTCAGGTCATGGCCTTCCGGGTCAGCCGGCCGTTGAACCCCGACTATCCGCTGACGACGCTGCCGGCTGACCTGCGCCCGGTGCATGGCCCGATCCAGCCGCTGATGCCCACGCCGGGCCTGCCCGAGCGCCAGCTCATCCTCGCGGAGATGATGGACGAGTACGGACGCATGCTGCCCATGCTCGGCACCGCTGCCGAAGGCGCCATGATGTTCATGGACCACATCACCGAGAACCCGATGCTGGACGACACGGAGATCTGGACCATCTACAACACGACCCCGGACGCGCACCCGATCCATCTGCACCTGGTCGGATTCCAGATCCTCGACCGTCAGAAATACAAGGCCACGATCGACCCGCTGACGGCCGCCGTCTCCAACGTCAAGCTGTCCGGCCGGCCGAGACCGCTCCTGCTCAACGAGCGGGGCTGGAAGGACACGGCCATCATGTATCCGGGAGAGGTGACGCGGGTCATCGCCAAGTTCGACCGCGAGGGCCTGTATGTATGGCACTGCCATATCCTCTCGCACGAGGAGTACGACATGATGCGGCCCTTCTACGTCGGCGAAATGTCGGACCACCACGGCATGCCGATGGCGACCGGGCCGGCCGGCACGGACAAGTCGCTGCGCGCGGCCGTGGCCGAACTGGACGGAAACCAGCCGAACCCGTTCAACCCGTCGACGCGGATCGGCTTCCGCCTGCCGACCGACGGACCCGTGTCCCTGCGCGTGTACGACGTGCGCGGCGCGCTGGTCCGCACGCTGGTCGACGGCCCGCTGGCAGCCGGCACCCACGCTGTTGTGTGGGACGGCGCCGACGATCAGGGTGCCTCCGTCGCCAGCGGCATCTATCTGTACGAACTGAAGGCGGACGGTCAGGTGGCCCGTGACAAGATGACGTTGACGAAATAGGCGTCGCCGCTGATGTCCGATCGAAGCGCGGCCGCCGGCCCCACGGGTCCGGCGGCCGCTCATTTCTTCCGGCGTTCGGTGAGTTGGACTAGCCGCGTCGACGATCCAGGGCCGCCATCTCCTGACGGAGCATGGGAACGGTACGCGCGGAATCGGCAAGAGCCCCGGCTCCGTCGATCGCGCGCGCATAATGGTCTTCCGCTTCGGACCAACGCCGCTCCATGGCCGCCAGCCGCGCCATTTCGATGACGATCTCGATCGTCTCGCGGCTGCGGGGGCCGTAGGTCGCGGTGCTGCGGTCCAGCATCGCCTCGTAGATCGGGCGGGCGCGGGCCGGTTGGCCGGCGTCACGGTAGATGGTCGCCAGACCCACCTGGCTGAAGAGGATCGAGGGATGGCTGTCGTCCAGCTTGCGCGCGAAGATATCGCGTGCGCGCTCCGCGGCAACGATCGCTTCCGGCATCCGGCCGAGACTGGCCAGGTCGCGTGCGACGTTGTCGAGCAGCATCGCATAGGTCGCGTTGTCGTTGCCGAGCGCCTTCTCCCAGATCGCGGTAGCGCGCTCGTGCATCGCCAGGGCAACTTCGAATCTGCCGTCCAGGCGATGGAGATTGCCCAGCGAATCCAGGGTCTCGGCCACGTCTGTGTGCTCCGGGCCGAGAGCGCGCTCCTGCACGGCCAGCGCCTCCTCGCCCAGCTCGCGCGCACGCGGGATGTTCTCGCCCGTGGCATAGAACCGGCCCAGCGTCGACAGGCTCCACGCCAGATCGAGATTGTCCGGCGCCAGGGTCCGCCTCTGGATCTCCACGACACGCTCGAACGCGGCGCAGGCCGAGTCCGACTCGCCCAGTCGCCAGTGCACGAGCGCCTGGCCGGACAAGTGCGAGGCATAGCGGGGCGAATCGACGCCGTCGGCCGCCGCCGTGATGGCCATCGCGCGCCGATAGAGCGCTCCCGCCTCGGACGGCCGGCTCTGGTCGAATTCGAGATTGGCCAGCCCCGTCAGGCTGACGGCCAGGTCGTCGGCGTTGCCCAGGCGCTCGCGGATGGCCAGCGCTTCCTGGTAATGGTGCCGTGCCGCCTCGAACTCGGAGAGCCGTCGCAGCAGGCCGGCCAGCGTGTAGTGGCTGCGCGCCACGCGCGCGTCGTTCGGCCCGAGGGTTTCACGTTCGAGCGCCACGGCCTCTTCCAGCAGCGGCCGCGACTCACGGTAGAGGCCCAGCTGGCGGTACGCGGTGCCCATCGCCCCCAGCAGCCGTCCCCGCACCCGCGGCTGTCCGGCCAGCGACGTGTCGATTTCGGCCACCGCGTTCTGCAGCAGCTCGCGCGCCGTGACCTCGGAGCCGCGGCCGCTGCCGGGATCCGCGATCCGGAAGACCCCCTCCAGGAACTTCGCCGTCTCCGCCGCGGCCGCCGCTTCTGCCAGGGCGTCCGCTTCGGCGCGTCGCGCCCGCAACAGGCCGAAGGTCGTGCCGCCCACCGCGCCGAGCAGCGCCAGGACCAGCGCCGACGCGAAGACGATCACCGTCCGGTGGCGCGATACGATCTTCCGCAGCTGGTACGCCGTGCTGGGCGCACGGCCGCTGATCGGCAGGTTCTCCCGGCAGCGGCGGATATCGTCCGCCATCGCCGCGACGCTCTGGTACCGCAGATCCGGTTCCTTGGCGAGCGCCTTGAGCACGATGGTCTCGAGATCCCCGCGCAGCAGCCGGCTGCCGGCGGCCGGACGAGCCGGGGTCTGCTCGCGGATCAGCCGCACCGCCTCGGTCAGTGTCGTGCCGCGCACGTTCACCGGATGCCGTCCGGTCAGCAGTTCGTAGAGCAGGACGCCCAGCGAATAGACATCGCTGCGCACATCCAGATCGCGCGGATCGCCGCCGGCCTGTTCGGGACTCATGTAGGCCAGGGTGCCGGCCAGCGCGCTCGCGTCCGGCAGCAGCGTCGTCAGCGCCGCGTCGCCGCCGACCAGCCGCGCGATGCCGAAGTCCAGCACCTTGACCGGGGCCGGGCCCCCGTCGTCGGGCGCCGGCAGCACCATGATGTTGGTCGGCTTGAGGTCGAGATGGACCACGCCGCGCTGGTGGGCGTGCGAAATGGCGTCGCACACCGCCAGGCAGAGCGCCACGCGCGTGTCGATCTCGGATTTCGTCTCGGGGGCCGATCGCTCGCGCAGCCACTGGTCGAGCGGAACGCCGTCGACACGCTCCATCGCGAACCAGTGCAGCCCGTCATCGGTACGCCCGGCGTCCAGGATGGCGGCGATGCCCGGATGGTTCAACCGACCGAGGCTCTCCGCCTCGCGATGGAAGCGGCGCAACTGCGCGGCGTCGGCGAAAACGCCCGCACGCAGCACTTTCAGCGCCACGCGGCGCGACGGGTGCGCCTGCAGGGCCTCGAAGACCACACCCATCCCGCCTTCACCCAGGCGGCCGAGCACGCGGTACGGCCCGATCCGGCGGTCACCGAAGTCGGCGATGACATCGGTCGGCGGGGTCTCCGCCGCCAGCAGAGCCCCGACGCCGGTGCCGAGGGGCCGGTCCAGCCGGTCCAGCGTCGCGGTATCGCGTTCGAGCAGGTCGGCGACCTCGGCACGCAGGTCCCGGTCGTCGCCGGTCAATGCGTCCAGTCGGCCTGCGCGCTCGGACGGCGGCAGGGCCAGCAGCTCGTCCAGGAGGGCGTCCAGGCGACGCCAGCGTTCCTGCGGATCGTGGTTCATGTCGCTCCGGATGCGTCTTCGTTCCCGACCAGTTCACGGTGCAGGAACATGCGCGCCTTGCGCCAGTTGCGCTTGACCGTGGCTTCGCTGACGGCCAAGGCCTGCGCGGTTTCCTCGATGGTCAGACCGCCGAAATAGCGGAGTTCGACGAGCCTTGCCAACTGTTCATCCCGTGCGGACAGCTGGGCCAGCGCATCATCCAGCTCCACCAGTTCGCGGGCCTGCTCTCCCGCCGCGAGGTCGGCCTCGGTCAGGGCCACATGCGGGGCGCCGCCGCCCCGTTTCAGGCTCAGGTGCCGGCGCGCATGGTCCACCAGCACCTGCCGCATGGCCGTCGACGCCACCGCCACGAAGTGCTGGCGATCCTCCCAGGACATGTCGCCGTGACCGGCCAGCTTCAGGTACGCTTCGTGGACGATCGCCGTCGCCCCGAGCGTGGAACCGGCGACCTGACGGCCGAAACGCGCGTGGGCCAAGGCTCGCATGTCCTCGTAGACGATTTGAAATGCCGTGTTCACCGCCACCGGGTCGCCACCGCGCGCAGCGCGTAGCGCCAGCGTCACTTCGCGGGTGGAATCCATGTCGTCGGGAATGGTTTTTTCGTCATTCATCCGACCATGATATCAGGAATTCGGTCAATCACTATCGATTTAGTCTGGAAAAGTTCATCACCCGTGACCCGATCCCGTGCCGCCCTCCGTTAGTCCTTAGGAAGACAAACTGTTCCGCGTGCAAGACGGCGGACGGAATTCCCAGGCCCGCACTCGACGGAGGCCACACATGCCACGATCCATGCTCATGCCCATGAAGGCGCGCCGCCCCGCGCTGACTCTGTCCCTGGCCCTGGCCTTGACCCTGACCCAGGTACTCATGCCCGCCGCAGGGGTGGCCGGAACCGCAGCCGAACCCGATTCCCTGGCCATGTCCGCGGACGGGCCCGCGGCCGAGGTCGGCGCCGTGCCCACGCCGTCGAACGACCCGCTGGACCTGGAAGTCGCCGTGATCCGCGACACCTTCCGCCAGCACCTGACCGAAGCCACCGCGCGCTACGGGGCCGCCGGCGATGCGGCCGCCGCGATGGCGGCGCAGCGGGAAATCGTCGCCCTCAAGCACCGTCTTGAACGCGACCTGCTGGATCTGCAGTTGCGCCTGGCCCGTGAACGCGGCGACGCCGAAGCCATCGCCGAACTCGAGCTCGCGCGGACGGCCGTGGCCGGCCGCCTGGAAGACGAAGCCCACCAACCGGCGCCGGCGAACACGCCCGGCCGCGCCGCGCGCTGAAAGGGACCGTCACATGCGGAAACACACCATTCCGGGGCGAGGGCGGCCAATGCTGTTCGCTCTGGCGCTCGTCCTGTCGGTCTGGACGGCCGCGCCCGCCCGCGCCGACCTGGGTCCCAATGTCCGGATGCGCTTGACGGCGCCGGAAGGCGTCCTTCCCGAGACCGGTCAGACTTTCAGCTTCGACCTCGAGATCACCAGCGCCGTCGCGACCGACGTCTCGACGCCGACCTTGCGCACGGGTCGCACCGCGGCGGGCTTCACGGCCTGGGAGAAGCTCAGCTTCCCGGTTCCCGCCGTTTTCAGGCTCGAGGCCATGCAACCGCAGACGTTTCCGGTCGAACTGCTGTGCAATGACCCGACACAGCCGATCGAGATCGAACTGCAGGTCGGCAGCCGTACCACGATGCAGCGCTTCTACCTGCTGCCGCAGAGCCTGAACTCGGCCATGAGCGGCGACGAGACGTCCATGGTCGCCGGCACCGACAAGGCGGCGCCGACGGCCCCCGACGACCGCTTCTCCCGGCCCGAACCGGCGCCGGTCACGCGCGCCAACGTGCGCGACAAGCGCCTGCCCGCCGGCACCAAGACGGCCACCGGCCGCAGCATCCGCGTGCATGGACGCTTCGTCTACTACCGCAACGCGTACGACGAGAACGGGAACTACGTGGGCGACGGCCGCACCATGGGCGCCGACGGCGTGACCGTGAACGTCTACGATTCCGACTGGGAATGGGACGACCTGCTGGCGCAGACCAGCCTGGGACCGGACGGCAATTTCGACATCACGTTCTATTACGACGACGCCGAGGACCCCGACATCTACATCGAGTTCGTCGGCGCCAACGCGAAGGTCGACCTTGTCCACCCGAGCATCTGGAACATCTCCTACTCGTGGTCGACGCCCGCGAAAGAGGACTTCACCGGCTCGACGATCAACTGGGGACTGCGACACCCCTCGTCCGGAACCCACTATGCCGGCCTGAACCTGCTCGCCTCCGCCACACGCTCCTGGCGCTGGCTCGACGCGAACAACTACGGCGGCATCGACAACGTGCTCATCTCGTGGCCCGACTCCGACTGGCCGAACTACAAGTCGGACTGGGAAACGATCTATATTCCGTCGTTCAAGCAGTGGTATGAGGGCACCGTCTGCCACGAGTACGGCCATCACTGGATGGATGAATTCAGCGAGAACAACGGCTCCGACTACTGCAATACCGGCGGTCGCTGCGATGATTCCAACGACTGCCGCCATTGCATATGGTGCCAGGAGACGGCCGGCGACGCCATGAGCGAGGGCTTTCCCGACTGGATGTCGGCGGCCACGACCGCGGAGTGGCCCTCGCAATACGGATTCTCGGCGCTCCTGGGTTACGACTTCGAGACCCTGCAGCACTGCACCGACGGGAATCTCGACCAGTACGACGATGCGGACCTGACCGAAGGCATGCTCGCGGCCTTCCTGCAGGACCTGGTCGACGACAACAACGAAACGGACGAAGGGGCCCTGACGGGCGGCCAGGATACCGTCAACTGGTCGGCGCAGCGCATCCTGTCCACGCAGGGCATCGAGGACGCCCTGTCCCCGCGGTCGCTGATAGCGGCGCTGCGATCGCGCTATCCGGAATCGGAAGCGGCGATCTGGATGGCGGCGGCCAATGCGAGGTACAAGGATCTGGACAACACGCCGCCGTCGGCCCTGACCGGGTTGATTTCGCTCTCGCACAGCACGAGCGGATCGTCGCCCGACGGCACCGTCGAACTCAGGTGGAATGCCGCCACGGACAACTACTCAGGCATCGCCGGTTACAGTGTCCGGGTGGGCAGCGCCAGCGGACTGATCCCGAACACGGACGTCGTGACCACCGCCACGTCCTGGACCTCGGACGATCTGCCGCCGGGAACGTACTGGTTCACCGTGCGCGCGGTCGACCGCGACGGCCAGGGCGGCACCCACGCCTCCTTCGGCCCCGTGACCATCCGCACCTGGACCGCGGCGAACCTCGAGGCCATCGCCGGCTCCTGGCCGTATCCGGTCGTGCCGCGCCTCAGCAACGACGCGACGAGCGCATCGGCTCCGCTGTCGTCGGTCCTGGTCGGCAACGGCACCACCTATTTCAACTACCGCATCGGCAATTCGGGGGAACTCGCGACCCCGTCGATCCTGCGCTTCCACTTCCTGGTCGATGGCGCCCTGTCCTGGTATACCAACATCTACCCGCTGGACGGCTACCACGACCTGGTCCTGCTCAACGTGAATGCCGGCGACGTGAGAGGCGGTCGACATGCCGTGAAGATCTGGGCCGACGCCTACGAACAACTGGCGGAAGTCGACGAGACGGACAACATCTTCTCGCGCCAGTTCATCTGGTATCCGCTGACGCTGTACACGGACGGCACGTGGGTGACGCGCCAGCGCCCTTCCGACGCCTGGGGCGGCTTCACCAAGGGGCTCTTCTCGTCCCCGAACTCCGACGGTTTCGCCTATGGGTTGAATGCGGACCCGTTCGCGGGCGCGGTCATGGTCGCCGACGACGACGCGTCCGACTTCGACCTCCACCTGCACACCCACACGACCGGCCCGACGAGCGGCTTCAGCCTGTTCGACAAACAGGCCTCATCTTCGCGTCCGGCCGGGTGCGTGGAAGCCGTCTTCTCCAACAACAGCCAGACCACGGAAACCGTCATGGACGTCGGCGTGGTCAACTACGCCTTCGACGGCTACGGGTTCAAGATCCGCCGGCTGTTCAGCACGTCGTTGCCCGTCAACATCGACGTGCAGCTGGTGTTGAGCCCGGTCGAACCCTTGTCCCTGCGCCACTTCACGCTTCCGGGCGGCAGCGGCACCAACTACGGCCAGGTCACGCTCCAGGTGGATCCCGCGGTCGGTCCCGTCCGCATGAAGGTCCTGCCCGCGGCCACCGGACACGTCGCCCTCGACGATGCCGCCAATGTCGCGGTGACCGACTCCGACGGCTTCGCCAAGGTCCTGTTCACCTATACGGGCACCACGCAGGGCCTGGTCGTGTGGCAGGATCCGCGCGACATTCCCGCCGGCGGCAACGGGCACTTCGGCCTGAGGGTTCGCGCCGGCATCGCCCCGGCCGATTTCGTGCCCCTGGAAACGGCCGGCTGGTACGCACCGCTGGTCCCGACCAACGGGGCGCCGGGCACGGCAGCTTCCACGCCACTGCCGGCCACGCTGGTCGGCAACACTGCCAGCACCTACGTCAACGTGCAGTTCAGGAACAACGGAGCCGCCACGGCCGGGGCCTTCGACAGCATGACCTACCTGGACGGAGCCGTGTTCGTGGGTGAACAGCTGGCCGGCCTGGCTGGCCAGACCGACCGTGTCCGCAACTTCCCATACGTGCGGATCGTCCGCGGCGGACGGCACACGCTGTCGATGCTGCCGGACGCGACCAACGCGATCTCCGAAGGCGACGAACTGAACAACGCCCTGGGGCGCCAGTACGTCTGGTCGCCGCTGGCCCTGGCCGCCGGTACCGTGCTCGAACGCGCCGCGCCGCCCGATCCCGTCGGCGGCTTCGCGGCGGTGCTGGCCAGCAGCGTCGAACCGGCCTGGTTCAATTGCGACGGATTCCGCACGCCGCTGCCGGCGCCGTCCGGCGACACGGGACACTGGCTGGCGGTCGCGACCCTTCCCGGCGCCGCCAGCGATGTCGACGTTCGCCTTCACGAACGCATCAATTCCGTGTACCAGGGCTTCACGGTGCCGATCGCCGCATCGGCCTGGGGTCCCGCTGAATCGGACTACGTGCTCGTGAACTTCCGCTCCACCTCGCCGCGCCAGTTCGATATCGGCGTCGTCGGCAGCGGCGGCTCCGAAGGCTATCGGAACCAGACGGTGGCGTCGTCCTGGCTGGGCAACAGTCCCGTGGGCAGTCGCGGCCCGTTCAGCCTGGCCGCCAGCGGCATCGTGGCCCTGCACGAGGTCTGGCTGCCGGCCGGACCGCTGACCATCGAACTGCACGATCTCGGCGGCGACGGCGTCGACTGGGGGCTCACCCTTCATCGGGGACAGATCCCCTTCCACGGCAAGTCCGAAACGTCCGGCATCGTGGGTCAGGCGTGGGTCGGCGGGCCGGGCACCGGCGAGTCGATGCCGGTCGAGGTCCCGCAGGCGGGCTACTACTGCCTCGCGGTCTGGAAATCCGGCGCGGCCGATGCCGCCAAGGCCGGGCAGTACGAACTGCGCTTCGACGGCTTCCTGTCCGGGGCCATCGACGACGCCGTGTTGCCGACAAGAACGACGGTCCACGAGATCACGCCCAACCCGTTCAATCCCAGCACGAAGATCGTGTTCGACCTGGCCGCCGCCGGCCAGGTGCAACTCGAGGTATTCGATGTACGAGGTCGCCTCATCAGGCGCCTCGTGTCCGCAGCCATGGGTACGGGCAGGCATGAGGTCGTGTGGGACGGACGCGACGACACCGGCGTCGCCGCCGCCAGCGGCACCTACGTCGCGCGGCTGCGGGCGGCCGAGGCCTCGGTCAGCCGCAAGATGCAGTTGCTGAAGTAGGGACCGCATACGGGCGACGGCGACCAACGGGGACGTCGTCGGCGGTGGCCCGTGGACAGCGCGCCGGTTCGGGACCTCCCGGACCGGCGCGTTCGTCCATCCCGATGGCAGTGCCTGGATACGGAAGATCGTTTGGACAATAGCCGACAACCCGGCATTCGCTATTGGAGAATAGTCTACAACCAAGGCCAACCCGCAGTGGCCTCGGCAGGTCCAGGTCGTTGTCCGGAGTACACATGAGGTTCGGGGCGTGCGAATTGCTGATCGTGATCGCATCGAATTCCGATCCGGTCCGTTCAAGGAGACGCCATGTCACCCACGTCCGCCCGCCTGCCGCGCCCGGCCCCGGGACTTTGCGTACTACTGGCCATCGCCTCGCTGGCCGTCTGGCCGGCAGCCGCCCAGTCCTCCACGGCGCTGATCGCCCCGCTGCACGGCGGTGTGGTCACCGAAACCGAATCCCACATCTTCGAAACGGTGATCGCCCGTGACGGCGTACATGTCTGGTTCTTCACCGACGAAAGCGCACCGGCGATGATCGGTCGCGCGACCGGTACCGCGTCCCTGAAGCTGCCGAACGGCCAGGTACGTGAAGCGGCGCTGACTCTGCGCGCGCCCGCAACCGACGGCGCGGGCGTGTTCTTCTGCCCGATGCACGCCGAGGTCGTCCAGAAGACTCCCGGCGAATGCGAGCCGTGCGGCGGCATGATCCTGTTCCATCAGGACGAGCTGTTCGGCGCCGTCGACCTGTCCGGACGGGACCTCGCCGCGGTCACGGCACAGATCCGCTTGAGCGGCCTCAAGGGCCGCCAGAAGGAAGCGACTTTTTCACCGGCCTTCCCCCTGCCCGACGTGAAGGCCGCTCCGCAGACCCCGGGCAAGTAGCCGGACCCGCATCGGCGGTGCTCGCGCCTGGAGACCCGCTGGTCTCCGGTCTCGCCGCGTTCGCAGCGACCGACACGACAGGATCCGCCGTGCGGACGCGGCTTGCCGCGACCAGCCTGGACACCCTGGTCGCCATTGCGCTGCGCCGGTCGCCACGGCTTCAGGAACGTACGGCCGCCATCGAGGCGGCCCGCGAAGAGATCGCCGCCGCCGGCGCCCTGCCCGATCCGATGATCGGCCTGAGTGCCAACGGCGAGAACTATCCCGGCGCCGGGCTGGGCGAAGACCCGATGACCATGACCGCCCTCGAGTTCTCGCAGTCGATTCCCTGGCCGGGCAAACGGTCGCGGCGCGAAGCGGTCGCCGCGGCGCGCGTGCCCGAAATGCAGGCCGCAAAGGAGGGTGCCCGCCGCGCCGTGGCCGCCGGGGTTCGCGAGGCCTGGGCCGAACTCTATGCTTCGGGCCAGGCTGTCGCAGCGCTTCGGCGAACACTGGTGCTGTTCGACGTGCTGGAGCCGCAGGCCCTGATCCGCTACGAGACGGGGATCGGCGCCCAGACCGATTGGCTGGCGCTGCGCCGCGGGCGCATCAGGCTCACTTCCGCGATTGACCGTGAACTCGCCGACCGGATCGGCATCGAAGCCCGGCTGGCGGCCGCGCTGGACGACACCGCGGCCCTGGCCGCCATCGAGGCCGATGCGCTGCCGGACGAACCCGAGGCGGCACTCGCCCCGGTGGCCGGAGCAGCTTTCGCCGAGGTCGCGGTGGCCCAGGCCGGTGTCGAGACCGCGCGCCGGAGGCACGACGCCGCGCGCCTGGAAGGCCGCCCCAACCTGGTCGTGGGCGCCGAATACGGCTGGCGCGACGAACTCGCGCCGATGATCACCGCGCGCGTGGGCGTCGAACTCCCGCTGTGGCGCGGTCGAAAGCAGGACGCGGTGGCGCGCGCCGCCGCGCACGGTGAAGCCGGGGCCCTCGCCGCGGTCCGCGAAGCCCGGCTGCAGGCGGACGCCGAGGTACGGACCCTGAGCGCGAAGCGTGACGCCGCGGAACGTTCCGCGGAAAGGCTGCGCGCGCAGATCCTGCCCCTGCTGGACCTGACCGCCGAGAGCGCGCGCGTGCGCTATCTGGCCGGGGACGCGCCCGCCGACCTGCTCATCGATGCGCTTGTCGACCGGGCCGACGCTCGCGCCGAACTGGCTCGCGAAGAAGCTGCCCGATATGCCGCCGGATCGCGCCTGCGCGCCCTGGCCGGCCTGGACCCTGTGGCCGGAGACGGAAGGGAACCCTGATGCGCGGTGTCATGAGATTCCGGGACGCAGCGCCCCTGAAGCGGACCTTGGCTTTGACCACGACGCTGACCTTGTCGCTCGCCTTCGCCCTGCTCGCGACCTTGGGCGGCTGTGGTGGAGGCGGCGGCGAATCGGTCGACAGCGGGCACAGCCACCACGCCGGAAGCGGTGAAGCGGCGGCCACCCCCACGGCCGCCCGGTGGCTGTGCCCCATGCATCCGACCTACACCTCGGACCATCAGGGTTCGTGCCCCATCTGCGGCATGGACCTGGTCGCGGCCACGGCGTTCGCCGCCGGCCAGGCGGGGGCCGCCGGCGGACTGCCGGGTCTGGCCGCGCTGGAACTCGACGACCGTTCAGTGCGACTGGCCGGCGTCCGCACGCAGGCGGCGGAGATCCGGCCGCTGCGCCGCGAGATCCGCGCGCTGGGCACCGTCGGCGCGGACGAGACCCGGCGGCACAGCGTACAGGCGCGCATCTCCGGCTGGATCGAAACCATGGCGGTGTCCGCCGTCGGCGACCGCGTCACGCGCGGCGGACCGCTCCTGACGATCTACGCGCCCGAACTGGTCGCCACGCAGGAGGAGTTGCTGCGCGCCCGCGCCTTGAGCACCGCCGCCGGCGACGACGACACCCGCTCCGGCGCCGCGGCGCTGGCCGATGCGGCCCGACGCCGCCTGCGCCTGCTGGGCGTGGCGGATGACTTCATCACCAGGCTCGAGCAGACCGGAGAAGTCACGCGCACGGTGCCGCTCAGGTCGCCGGCCTCCGGCGTGGTCACCCTGCGCGAAGCCTATCCCGGCATGGCCGTCGAACCGGGCATGGAGCTTCTGCAGGTGGCCGACCTGTCGGCCGTGTGGCTGGACGTCCGGTTCTACGAGTACGAGGCACGGCATGTCGTGGCGGGCCAGACCGTCACCGTGCGCCTGCCCCACGACCCGGGCGTGACCCTGTCCGGGGTCATCGACTATGTCTACCCGACGCTCGACGAGGCCACGCGCACACTGCCGGCGCGCGTCGTGCTCGGCAACGATTTCGGACAGCTGCGTCCCGGCATGTATGCCGACGTCGTGCTCGAGGTCGATCTGGGCGAGGCCCTGGTCATCCCCGACGACGCGATCCTGGACACCGGACTGCGAAGCGTGGTCTTCGTCGCCACGGGCGAAGGCCGCTTCGTCCCCCGCGAGGTGACTGTCGGCGACCGCGCCGGCGGCCTGGCGCAGATCCTCGAAGGCCTGGACGCCGGCGAACAGGTGGTCGTCAAGGCGACGTTCCTGCTGGACAGCGAATCGCGCATCCGCGCGGCGCTGATGCCGCCGCCGGGCGCGCCGGCGGCCGGCGGGCACGAGAGCGGCCAGATGAGCGATCACGGCACGACGGAGGCGCACCAGTGATCGGGCGCATCATCGAGTTCTCGGCGCGCAACCGCCTGCTCGTCCTGACCCTGACGGCGCTGGCCTGCGTGTACGCCGCCCAGTCGCTGCGCACGGTGCGTCTGGACGCGCTGCCGGACCTGTCCGACACGCAGGTCATCGTCTACACGCAGTGGGACCGCTCGCCCGACCTGGTCGAGGACCAGGTCACCTATCCCATCGTCAGCGGGCTTCTCGGCGCTCCCGGCGTCAAGGCGATCCGGGGCTTTTCGGACTTCGGCTACTCGTTCGTCTACGTCGTGTTCGACGACGGCACCGACCTGTACTGGGCCCGCTCGCGCGTGCTGGAGTACCTGAACGCCATCCAGACGCGCCTGCCCGAAGGCGTGAATCCCGCTCTGGGTCCGGACGCCACCGGCGTGGGCTGGATCTTCCAGTACGCCCTGACCGACCCCGACCGGCGACACGACCCGGACGAACTGCGTTCGTACCAGGACTGGACGCTCCGCTACGCGCTGCAGGCGGTCGAAGGCGTAGCCGAGGTCGCGACCGTCGGCGGCTACGCCAAGCAGTTCCAGATCACGGTCGATCCCGTGAGGCTGGCGGCGCTGCAAATCCCGCTGATGGACGTCGCGAACGCCGTCCGCGCCTCGAACAACGAGGCCGGAGGCCGCCTGCTCGAATGGAGCGGCGCCGAGTACATGGTCCGCGCCCGCGGCTACGCCCGAACGCTGGACGACTTCGAGCAGATCGTGGTCCGGGCCGGCCCCGCCGGCGTGCCGGTGCTGCTGCGCGATGTGGCCCGCGTCGAACTGGGCCCCGAGATGAGGCGCGGCGTGACCGACCTGGACGGGCTGGGCGACGCCGTCGGCGGCATCGTCGTGATGCGCCAGGGCGAGAACGCGCTGAACGTCATCAACCGCGTCAAGCAGCGCCTGCACGAGCTGGAACCGGGCCTGCCGGAAGGGGTCAAGGTCGTCACCACCTACGACCGGGCCGACCTGATCACCCGCGCGATCGACACGCTGACCCACGAACTGGTCCTGCAGATGATCATCGTTTCGCTGGTGATCATGATCTTCCTGTGGCATCTCCCGTCGGCCATCGTGCCCATCGTGACCATCCCGGTGTCGATCCTGCTGTCGTTCATCCCGCTGGCGATGGCCGGCGTTTCCATCAACATCATGTCGCTGGCCGGCATCGCCATCTCGATCGGCGTCCTGGTCGACGGCGCCATCGTCGAGGTGGAGAACGCCTACAACCGCATCCACCTGTGGCAGGTTTCGGGCTCGAAGGGCAGCTTCCACGACGTACGGCTGCAGGCCCTGATGGAGGTCGGGCCCTCGGTCTTCTTCTCGCTGCTGGTGATCGCCGTGGCCTTCATCCCGGTGTTCACGCTGGTGGACCAGGAAGGCCGGTTGTTCAAGCCGCTGGCCTATTCGAAGAACCTGGTGATGGCGCTGGCCGCCGTGCTGGCGATCACCCTTGATCCGGCCATGCGCATGATGTTCGCGCGCATCACGCCCTACACGTTCAAGCCGCGCATCCTGGCCCGCCTGGCCACGTCGGCGCTGGTGGGCACGTATCACGCCGAGGAGAAGCACCCGATCAGCCGCGCCATCTTCCGCGTCTACGAGCCCGCCTGCCGCTTCGTCCTGCGGCGCCCGAGAACGGTGATCGCGGTGGCGCTGGCGCTGGTCGTGGCCACGGTGCCGGTGTATCTGCAGCTCGGTTCCGAATTCATGCCGCCTCTGAACGAAGGCTCGATCCTGTACATGCCGACGACGCTGCCGGGCATCTCGGTGGCGCAGGCGCTGGAACTGCTGCAGACGCAGGACCGCGTGCTGACCTCGTTCCCCGAGGTCGAACGCGTGTTCGGCAAGGCCGGGCGCGCCGACAGTTCGACCGACCCGGCTCCATTGTCGATGATGGAGACCACGATCATTCTCAAGCCACAGGACCAGTGGCGGCCCAAGGACCGCTGGTACACCGGCAAGGTGCCGGAATTCCTGCTGCCGCTGGTGCGTCCGCTGTGGCCGGACCGGCTTTCCTGGGACGAACTGGTGGACGAGATGGACCGCGCCCTGCGCATTCCCGGGGTGACGAACGCCTGGACGATGCCGATCAAGGCGCGCATCGACATGCTGACCACCGGCGTGCGCACGCCCGTGGGCATCAAGATCTTCGGCCCCGATCTGGCCGCTCTCGAGGAGATCGGCGCGCGGATCGAATCCCTGCTCCCGCAGGTGGAAGGAACGCGCAGCGTGTTCGCCGAACGTGCGGCAGGCGGCTATTTCGTGGACGTCACCCCGCGGCGCGGCGAGATGGCCCGCCTGGGTCTGACCGTGGCCGAGGTGCAGGACGTGGTGATGACCGCCATCGGCGGCGAGAACGTGACCACGGTGCTGGACGGCCGCGCGCGCTACGCAGTCAACGTGCGCTACCCCCGCGAACTGCGCGAGGACCTGCACACGCTGGGCCGCGTCCTGGTCGACACCCCGGGCGGCGCGGCGGTGCCACTGGCCCAGGTGGCCGACCTCTCGATCACCGCGGGTCCGGCCATGCTGCGCGACGAGAACGGCTTCCTGGCCAGCTACGTCTACGTGGACGTGGCCGGCCGGGACATCGGCAGCTACGTGAAGGAAGCGCGCGAGGTGGTGCGCGAGGCGGTCGCGTTGCCGCCGGGCACCACCCTGCAGTGGAGCGGCCAGTACGAGAACATGCTGCGGGTGGAGCGCCGTCTGCGGCTGGTCGTCCCGGCCACGCTGGTGCTGATCTTCCTGCTTCTGCTGGCCAACACGCGCTCGTCGTTCAAGGCGATGGTCATCCTGCTGTCGGTGCCGTTCTCGGCCATCGGCGCCGTGTGGCTGCTGTACCTGCTGGACTACAACATGTCGATCGCGGTGTGGGTGGGGCTGATCGCGTTGCTGGGCCTGGACGCCGAGACGGCTGTGTTCATGCTGCTGTTCCTGGACCTGTCCTGCGACGCGGCGCGGCGCGAGGGCCGGTTGGGCACGCACGCGGAACTGGACGAGGCCATCGTCCACGGCGCCGTCAAGCGCGCCCGGCCGAAGCTGATGACCGTGACGGCCAGCTTCCTGGGGCTGCTGCCGATCATGTGGTCCACCTCGGCCGGATCCGACGTGATGAAGCACATCGCCGCGCCGATGATCGGCGGGCTGGCCACGTCATTCATCCTGGAACTGCTGGTGTATCCGGCGATCTACAAGCTGTGGCACGGCCGCAGACTGACTTCGTAGCCCGGAGAGGATGCCGGCGGATCAGTTGACGATGCGCAGGGGCGGCGGCGGCGCGCCGGGATCCGTGTCGTCCGGGTCGCCGTCCAGAAGGCCCAGCTGCTCGAGCACGTCTTCGAGCCAGTCCTGTGCATAGGGCGCGCGGTCCCAGGCCTCGCCCAGGATCTGCTCGCAGACGTTGGCCTCGGCCTGGCTGCCGGCGGCCACATACGGCGTGATCTCGGCGGTGATCTCGTCGCCCAGACCAAGAATGCCGGTCGCGGCGTACGGATTCAGGGCCAGAGCGCGGTCCAGAGCGGTCCGCGCCGCATCCTCGTCATCGACCAGCAGTTGCAGGAGTACCCAGGACCAGGCCATGACGGCGGAGTCGCCCGGGTCGAACTCCTCGAGCACGTCCCAGGCGCGCTGCACCTCGCCCATCGCCAGGTAGTCTCCCACCAGAAGCTGGGCGTTGCCGGAATGATCGCGCGGATCCAGTTCCATCAGGTACTCGTACCAGGAGACCGCATCCAGCCGGAAGCCGGCGTCCCACAGTAGTTCGGCCAGCTGACGCGCCGTGCGCAGGTACGGCCGCGCCGGCACCAGCGCCCAGTAGTCGCCGTCCGCGCGGGTGAAGAAGTCCTCGCCCAGCGCCTGCTCGGCGTCGTTCAGGATCTCTTCCAGCTTCAGGATCAGGTCGGGTCCCTCGCCGCAGGTCACGTAGGCCTTGATGGCGCGGGCGTCGGCGCAGGCCGGGTCCAGTTTGAGGGCACGGCGCGCCGCGGCCAGGGCGCGGGCAGCCGGCAGTTCGTAGGCCTCGAAGGCCAGATCCTGCGCGCGTTCGACCGGATCGGCGGCCACGGTGACCTTGCGCGCGGCCGTCAGCACGGCCTCGCCTCCGGCGTCCAGCCAGTCGACGAATTCGGCGTCGTCGGCAAAGCGCGGCCCTTCCGGGTCGCGGTGCGCCTGACGCAACAGGCACTCGACACGGAAGGCCGACGGATACGGCTGGTCGCCGTCCCGCCGTCGCGCGGGAACGGCCGGGTTCTTGGGCTTCTTCGTCATGGGCCCATGCTACCCGACTCCGGCGGCGGCGTCAAAGACAGGTTGGTGGGTTCCTGCGACTCTGCTAAGCTGGGCCCGCCGCCAGACCCAACCGCGGCGGAGTTCCATGGCGGATGCCCCGGTGATCGGACTGGCGCTCGGCAGCGGCGGCGCCCGCGGCCTGGCCCATGTCGGCGTCCTCGACGCGCTGGCCGAGGCCGGCGTGCGACCCGACCTCATCGTCGGCACCAGCATGGGCTCGATCGTCGGCGGACTCTTCGCGCAGAATCCCGACCCCGCCCTGGTCTGGGACCGCCTGGAGAGCTACGTCGGCAACGAGGATTTCGCCTCCTACTGGGCGCCTTTCGTGCCGCGCAATGAACTCGAGGCCCGCGACCCACAGCACCGTCTGGCCGGCCTCCACGACTTCATGCAGCGTAAGCTGATCGCCGTCAAGACCGTCACCCGGCCCTGGATCCAGGACGAGAGCCACCTGCGTGACCCGCTGGACCACCTGTTCGGGGCCGTGACCTTCGCCGATCTGGAGATCCCGTTCGCCGCCGTCGCGCTCGATCTGATCTCGGGCAACAGCGTCGTCTTCCACGAAGGGCCCCTGGTCGACGGGATCTATGCCAGCAGCGCGATTCCCGCCGTGTTCCCGCCCCTCGAACGCGACGGCATGGTTATCTGCGACGGCGGCGGCCCCTTCCGCGTGCCGGTCGAGGCCTGTCGGGACCTGGGCGCCACGTTCGTGATCGCCGTGGACATCCCCGCCTTCGAAGACACGAATTTCTCGACGGGGCTGGACATCGTCCTGCGCAGCAACACCATCGCCCGGCAGAGGCTGAACCGCTTCGTGTGCGCGATGGCCGACTTCGTGATCCGCCCTGACGTCAACCAGTTCCACTGGGCCGACTTCCAGTCGGGCGAAGCCTGTCGCGCCCGGGGCTATCTGGCCACGCGCGCAGCGCTGCCGGACCTGCTGGCCGAATTGAAGCGGCGCGGCAGCGCCGGTCTCGGCGACCGCGCCCGCCGCGCCGTGCGCGACCTGCTGCGTCTGTAATCCGACCCCGGGCTCAACCGCGTTTGACCACGATCAGGCTGATGTCGTCGGCCGCCTGGGCGAACTGCTGCATGTCGGCCGCCACCGCGTCGCAGATGCCGCTCGCCGTCAGATCCCGGGACCGGCGCAGGACATCCTCCAGATGATTCGGGAAATACGCCTCGTCGCCGCGCTGGTGGTCCATCAGGCCGTCGGTGTACAGCAGCAGGATGTCGCCGGGGCTCAACAGGGTCAGCCGGTTGGTGGTGAAGGGCTTCTTCGTGATCGAGGCCTCCACGCGGCTGTGGTCCAGGTTCTGCTCCGAAGGAAACAGCCCGATCGGATAGAAGCTGGTCTGCCGGTCGGCGTTGATGTCGGCCAACCGCCCGAATTCGCGCGAGAACACGACCGGTGGCGGGTTCCCGGCGTTCAGGAATGTGAAGTCACCGTTCTGCGAGATCTCGCCGTAGATCACCGAAATGAACTTCGTGAAATTCGCCGTCTGGTAGAAGCGGGTGTTCAGCTTCTCGAACAGGCCGGTGGTCACCTCGCCGTGCATTTCCAGTTCGTAGGCCACGCCGGTCAGGAAGGCGTGGTGCAGACCGATGTGCACGGTGGCGTCGGTGATCTGGTGGCCGGCCACGTCGGCCAGCAGCAGTCCCGCGCGGGTGCGGCCCTTGGCCAGGTTCTCCCGCACGCGCGGGTCCGTGGCCTTCTCCAGGCGGCGGTCCAGGTCGAAGCGCGCGTTGAAATCGACGTAGACGATATGGTCGCCGCCGACGACGCCGTTGAGCGGCACCATCCGGCCGTGGATGTCCAGACCGGGCAGGCGGGGAATCTCGCCGGGCGGCGGCAGCACGCTGCTGGCGATCTGCTGGAAGTTCTCGAGCTCCTTCGCGAGATCCGCGTCCGGCCGGTCGATCGGCAGGTGGTGGTCGGTCATGCGCTCAACTCCGGATGAAGACGGGCCCGCGCGGCGATCCTTCGCCGCGAGCACGGATACGGCTGCCCACGATAGGGCGACCGGCGGCGGCGGGCAAGCGCCGCCGCCCGGCCGGCGAACACCCAACCTCGCCCTTGCCCTGTCCCCCGCCGCCGGGCATGATGCGCACTCACCCCGACCGGGTCCCTCCGGCGCACCCCCGCGCCCCGGACCCGCCGCCTGAAGGGAGCGCCCGTGCACGTCCTCGAGTCCGTCGTCGGCAAGCTGAATTCGCTCATCTGGGGCTTCGGCATCCCCGCCGGCGATCAGGTCATTCCCCTGGTGGTGGTGCTCCTGCTGGGCACCGGCGTGTTCCTCACCCTGCGGCTGGGCTTCGTGCAGGTCAGGCGCCTGGGCCACGGTTTCGCCGTCACATCCGGCCGGTACGACGACCCGAACGAACCGGGCGACGTTCCCCACTTCCAGGCCCTGACCACCGCGCTGTCGGCCACCGTCGGCATCGGCAACATCGCCGGCGTGGCCATCGCCATCCACTGGGGCGGCCCCGGGGCCCTGTTCTGGATGTGGGTCACCGCACTGCTGGGCATGGCCGTGAAGTACACCGAAGTGACGCTCGCGCAACGGTACCGCGACGTCGACCCGGACGGCTCGAAGAAGCAGGGCAAGGTCTCCGGCGGCCCCATGTACTACATCGAGCGCGGGCTGGGACCGCGCTGGCGCTGGATGGCGATCCTGTTCGCCGGCATGCTCGGCTTCACGGCCTTCCTGACCGGCAACGCCGTGCAGGCCAACACCGTGGCCGACACCCTGCGCACGACCTTCGCGCTGCCGGCCTGGGTGACGGGTCTGGTCACCTCGGCGCTGGTCGGCGCCGTGATCCTGGGCGGCATCTCGCGCATCGGCAGGGTGACGGCGATCCTGGCTCCGGTCATGGCGGGCATCTACGGAATCGGCGCGCTGTGGATCATCGTGGCGAACATCGGCCAGCTGGTGCCGTCGCTGGGCCTGATTTTGCGGGAAGCGATGAACCCGACGGCGGGCGTGGCCGGCACCGGCATCGGCGCGATCCTGATGACCATGATGTGGGGCGTCAAGCGGGGCCTGTTCTCCAACGAGGCCGGCCAGGGTTCGGCGCCCATCGCGCACGCCGCGGCCAAGACCGACGAGCCCGTGTCCGAAGGCGTCGTGGCCCTGCTCGAGCCCTTCATCGACACCCTGGTCATCTGCACGATGACCGGTCTGGTCGTGATCATGACCGGCGTCTGGAAAGAGCGCCTGCCGACCGAACTCATGATGAAGGGCGGCGACAGTTCGTACGTGGTGATGGACGAGCGCGGCCATCGGCACGACGCGTCGGCGCCGGCCGAGATCCGCATCGCCGACGGCCGTGCGCTGGCCGCCGGACCCGACGCGCCGCGCTACGCCTGGCACGAAGTGGCCATCGACGAATTCTTCACCGACGCGGCGCTGACGCAGCGTTTCAGCGGCGTGCTGCGGCCGACGGAGGGGCAGGCGGTGGCGGCGGACGGCACCAGCTACACATCCCTGCACGGCCTGGCCGTCGAGAACGGCGCGCCGTTGACGATGAACGCCTTCAGCCACGGGCTGCCCGGGCAGTGGGGCCGGTACGTGGTGGTGGTCAGCGTGCTTCTCTTCGCCATCTCGACCGCGATCTCGTGGTGCTACTACGGCGACCGCTGCGCCAACTACCTGTTCGGTCCGCGGGCCATCCAGCCCTACCGCATGGTTTACGTGCTGATGCACTTCTTCGGCTCGGTGGTTTCGCTCAGCGTGGTCTGGGAGATGGGCGATATCGCCCTCGGCCTGGTGATCGTGCCCAACCTGATCGCGCTGGTGCTGCTCTCGGGCCAGGTCAAGGAGATGACCGACAGCTATTTCCGTCGCAAGCCGTGGCTGGAGAACGCCGTCGTGCACAAGAAACTGAAATCCGCGGATCACGGGAAGTAGGGCCCTGTGCGCGTCCTGCTCTGCCGATCCGGCTGCGAGGAGCATCTCGTCCGCGAGGCGGTCGACGCCGGCTGGTCGGCCGCCGTCCGCGGCCCGGGCGCCGTCGCGCTGACCGGTCCGCCGCCGGTGGGCGGGACCACCTCGTCGGCGCGTCCGCCGGGTGGCTGGGCTTTCGCCGACACCGAACTGACGGAGCCGTTCGAAGCGGCCGGCGATTCGGTGAACGCGCTGGCCGCCGCCATCAACGACTGGTTCGGCCAGAGCATCCGCGGCGACACGATCGATCAGCCCTGGCCCTGCGTGTTCACGGCCGCCGGCGATGCCGCCGGCCTGGCGCGCCGTGCGACCGCCGTGGAGAAGGCGTTCGGCGAGCTGCTGCGCCGACGCCTCGGTCGCGTGGCCCGACTGTCCACCCCGGCGCGGCCGGCCGGCCGCGGCGCGTTCAAGGGTCTCTTCGTGGTGTTCACCGCGTTCGACCGCGCCCTCGTCACGCGCACCGTCTGGCTGGGCGGCCAGCGCCGCATGGCCGACGACGACCAGGCCCCCTCACGCTCGTATCTGAAGGTGGAAGAGGCCTACGGACTGCTGGGCCGCGCGCCCCAGCCCGGCGAGACGGTCTGCGACCTGGGCGCCGCCCCCGGGGGCTGGAGCTACAGCGCCGCAAGCCGCGGCGCGCGGGTCACCGCCGTCGACAACGGGCCGCTCAAGGGCGGCGCACTGGACCATCCGCTGATCGACCACCGGCGCCTGGACGCCTTCACCTTCCGCCCGACGTCCGGGCAGCGATTCGACTGGCTGTTCTGCGATCTGGTGGAAGAGCCCCACCACGTGATGCGGGGTCTGATCGAGCCGTGGCTGGCCGAACGCTGGTGCCGGCAGTTCGTGATCGTGCTGAAGTTCGGCCGCACCGATCCGCCGGGGCTGTTGCGCGAACTGCGCGAACCCGGCTCGGCGCTGGCCCGCTACGCGCCGGGCGCGGTCGTCGCGCACCTGCACCACAACCGGGACGAGTTCGCGGTCACCGGCGTCCTGCCCTGATTCCGCTACCCGTGCAACGGCCGGTCGAACGCCGCCAGCGCCGCTTCCCTGACCACCTCCGACAACGTCGGATGCGCATGGCACACGCGGCCGATGTCCTCGGCGCTGGCGCCGAAGGCCATCGCGGCCGCGGCCTCGGCGATGAGATCGCCGGCGCGCGGACCGATGATGTGCACGCCCAGGACCCGGTCGGTCGCGCTGTGGGCCAGCACCTTGACCCGGCCCTCGGCGCGGGCCAGGGCCATCGCGCGGCCGTTGCTGCGGAAACCGAAAACGCCTTTGCGGAAAGGCACGCCGGCCTCCTTGAGCTGCTCCTCGGTGCGACCGACGCCGGCGATCTCGGGATCGGTGTAGCACACGGCCGGGATCACCTCCGGATCGAAGTGTCCGGCCCCGCCGGCCAGGCGCTCCGCCACGGCCACGCCCTCGTCGGTGGCCTTGTGCGCCAGCAGCAGACCGCCGACCACGTCCCCCACCGCCCACACGCCGGGCGCCGCCTGGTGATGCGCGTCGACGCCGATGAACCCGCGGGCGTCCAGCGCCACGCCGGCCGATTCCAGGTTCAGACCCTCGGTGTGCGGGCGCCGGCCAACGGCCACCAGCACGCGGTCGGCCGTCAGCGGCTCGCGGCCCTCGATCTCGACGACGGCTGATTCACCGTCCACACGCGCGCCGGTCACGCGGGCGCCGAGCACGAACTCCAGCCCCTGCTTCCGGAATATCTGCAGCGCCACGCGCGCGATCTCGCCGTCGGTTCCGGGCAGGATGCGGTCCAGGTATTCGACCACCGTCACCCGCGAGCCGAGCCGCGCCCAGACCGAACCCAGTTCGAGGCCGATGTAGCCGGCGCCGATGACGATCAGGCGCTCCGGCACCGCGGGCCAGGCCAGGGCCGCCGTGGAATCGCCGATGCGGTCAGGCGCTCCGGCACCGCGGGCCAGGCCAGGGCCGCCGTGGAATCGCCGATGCGGGCGCCGTCCAGGTCCACGTTCGGAAGCGAAGCGGCCGAACTGCCCGTGGCGACGATGATCCTGTCCGCCAGCAGTTCCAGGTCGCCGACGAGCACGCGACCCGGCCCGTCCAGGCGGGCGGCGCCCTCGTAGCGCGTCACCTTGTTGGCCTTGAACAGGCCCGCGATGCCGTCGGTCAGCGCGGCGACGATGCCGTCCTTGCGGGCCATCATCGCCGGCAGATCCAGCTCGGCGCCCGTCACCTTCACGCCGTGTTCCGCGAGGCCGTGACGGGCCTCGGCGTACTTTTCGCTCGACTCGAGCAGGGCCTTGCTCGGGATGCAGCCCACCCGCAGGCAGGTGCCGCCCAGACGCGGATCTTTTTCCACGCAGGCGGTGTTCAATCCGAGTTGCGCCGCGCGGATCGCCGCCGCATAGCCGCCGGGACCGGCGCCGATGACCACCAGATCGTGCTTCTTCACTGCGCTCATCGTCGTCAGACCTTCAGCAGCAGCCGCTCGGGCTGCTCGACGCATTGCTTGATGTGCTTCAGGAACGTCACCGCTTCGCGGCCGTCGACCAGGCGGTGGTCGTAGGTCAGGGCCACGTACATCATGGGGCGGATCACGACCTGCCCGTCCACCGCGACCGGACGGTCCTGGATGGCGTGCAGCCCCAGCACCCCGCTCTGCGGCGGGTTGATGATGGGCGTCGACAACAGCGAACCGTAGACGCCGCCGTTGCTGATGGTGAACGTGCCGCCCTGCAGCTCATCCAGGTCGATCCGGTTGGCCTGGGCGCGGCGACCGAAATCGGCGATGGTCTGTTCGAGTTCGCCGAAGCCCAGTCGCTCGGCGTTGCGGATGACCGGCACCACCAGGCCCTTGCCCCCGCCCACGGCGATGCCGATGTCGCAGTAGTCGTGGTAGACGAAGGCGTCGCCCTCGATGCGGGCGTTGATCTCCGGGACCAGCTGCAGCGCCTCGACGGCCGCCTTCACGAAGAAGCTCATGTAGCCCAGCTTCGCCCCGTAACGGGCCTGGAAGGCTTCCTGATGCTCGCCGCGCAGGGCTTTGGCCCGCGTCAGGTCGATCTCGTTGAACGTGGTCAGCAGCGCCGCGTTCTGCTGCGCCTGCACGAGCCGCTCGGCGATCCGGCGGCGGATGGGGCTCATGCGCACGGTGCGCGTGGCGCGTTCGCCGGTGAACGCGGGCGGCGGCGCCACAGGCGTGGCGTTCGCGGCAGGCGCGGGTGTCGCGGTGGCAGCTGCCGGCGCCGCCGGCGCGGCCGCGGCGCGTTCCGCGTCCTCCTTGAGCACGCGCCCGCCGGGACCCGTGCCCGTCACCTGGTCGGCGGCGACGCCGCGCTCGGTCAGAACGCGCTGCGCCGCAGGCATGACGCGCTGTCCGCCCGCCGGGGACGGAGGCGCGACCGGCGGCGGCGTCGCCGCGGCCTGCGCCGTCGCCGCGGTGTCGATCCGCGCGAGCACCTCGCCCACCTTCAGGACCGCCCCGACTTCGGCCACGATCTCGAGGATGACGCCGGCCGCCGGCGCCGGCACCTCGACCGTCGCCTTGTCCGACTCCAGTTCGATCAGGGGCTCGTCCAGCGCCACGCTCTCGCCCGGCTGCTTCAGCCAGGCCGAGACCTGCACTTCCTGGATGGACTCCCCGAGGGCGGGCACTTTCACGTCGACCGACATGCGTCGTTACTCCTTGGTCCAGGCGCCCCAGGCGCCGGTGATCAGGCCCGCACCGGTGACCGGGCCGAACACCCGGTCCATCAGCAGGGCCAGTTCGATCTTGTGCGCGCCCGCCGAGCCGGTGGCCGGACTGGCCGCTTCGGGACGGCAGACACCCGCCAGGGGACGGCCCAGGAAACGCTCGCCGAAGCGGTAGCGCAGGTACGGCCACACGCCCATGTTGGCCGGTTCCTCCTGCACCCAGAGGAACTCGGTCCCGTCGCGGTAGCGGTCGACCGCTTCGATCAGCGCGCTGGCCGGCAGCGGGTACGGCTGTTCGAGACGAACGATGGCGACATCGGGCCGACCGCGTCGCCGGCGCTCCTCGATCAGATCGTAGTAGATCTTGCCGCTGCACAACAGCACGCGCGCCACGCCCTGCGGATCGGGCGCGGCCGGATCGTCCAGCACCGGCCGGAAGGCGCCGCCCGTCAGATCGTCCAGGTCCGACACGCAATCGGGATGCCGCAACAGGCTTTTGGGCGTCATGATCACCAGCGGCTTGCGCCAGTGGCGCCAGACCTGCCGGCGCAGCAGATGGAACAGCTGGGCCGGCGTCGTCGGGTTGGCGATCTGGACGTTGTCCGCGGCGGCCAGGCTCAGGAAGCGCTCGAGGCGGGCGCTCGAATGCTCGGGCCCCATGCCTTCCATGCCGTGCGGCAGCATCAGCACCAGGCCCGACAGCATGCCCCACTTGGTCTCGCCGCTGGTGATGAACTGGTCGATGATGGGCTGCGCCACGTTGCAGAAGTCGCCGAACTGGGCTTCCCAGATGACCAGCGCCTCGGGATAGGTCAGGCTGTAGCCGTACTCGAAGCCCAGCACCGCGACTTCCGACAGCGGGCTGTTGAGCGTCAGCACCGGCGCCTGTCCGGCCGCCAGATGCTGCAGCGAAGCATGCCGGGCGCCGTTGCCGGCGTCGTGCAGCACCGAATGCCGGTGGCTGAAGGTGCCGCGTTGGCTGTCCTGGCCGCTCAGGCGCACCGGATGGCCTTCCAGAGCCAGCGAACCGAAGGCCAGGCTCTCGGCGGCGGCCCAGTCCACCGGTTGCGCGCCATCGGCAACGGCCCGGCGCTGCTCCAGCAGGCGCTCGATCTTCCGGTGCGGCGTGAATCCCTCCGGCACGGAGGCGAGCGCCCGCAGGATCCCTTCCAGCCGCGCGCGGGCCACGCCCGTCAGCACCGGCGGACCGCCCGGCTCGAGGCCGCCCTGGTATTCCTTCCACACCGGTCCCAGCACGCGCTTGCGTTCGACGCGGGGCGCGGCGCCGTTGCGGTGGTCGCGCACCTCGTCCAGGGTCTCCTGCAGGCGCTGCCTGCGGCTGACCGCCATCGCGTCGGCCATCTCCAGGGTGATGTGACCGGAGCGCGTGAGCCGGTCGAGATAGCCCGCCCGCACCGACGGCCGCCGGCGGATGGCCTCGTACATGACCGGCTGCGTGAAGGCGGGCTCGTCGGTCTCGTTGTGGCCGCGGCGCCGGAAGCAGTACATGTCGATGATCACGTCGCGGCGCCACTCGCGGCGGAAGTCGAGCGCCAGCCCGACGACCTGCGCCACCGCCTCGGGATCCTCGCCGTTCACGTGGAAGACCGGGGTCTGCAGCATCCTGGCCACATCGGTGCAATAGCGCGTGGATCGCGAATCGGCGGGATCGGTGGTGAAGCCGATCTGGTTGTTGATCACCACGTGCAGCGTACCGCCGCATTCGTAGCCGGCGAGCTGCGACAGGTTCAGCGTCTCCTGCGTGACGCCCTGGCCGATGAACGAGGCGTCGCCGTGGATCAGGATCGCCATCGACTTCTCGTAGCGCGTGTCGCCGACGCGGTCCTGGCGCGCGCGCACGCGGCCCAGCGCCACCGGTCCGACGAACTCCAGATGGCTGGGATTGAAGCACAGCGAAAGGTGCACCACGGCTCCCTGCTGCGTCGTCCAGTCCGAGTGGTGGCCGAGGTGGTACTTCACGTCGCCGAAGCCCAGGTACTGCTCGGCGTCGACATCCTCGAACTCGGCGAAGATCTTCCGCGGATTCTTGTCGAGGATGTTGGCCAGCACGTTCAGCCGCCCGCGGTGGGCCATGCCGATGACGATCTTGTCCAGCCCCTGCCGCCCCGCGTGCTCGATGGCCAGATCCAGCAGCGGGATGACGGTCTCGCCGCCCTCCAGGCTGAAGCGCTTGGCGCCGAGGTACTTGTTCTGGATGAACTCCTCGAAGATCTCGGCATCGATCAGGCGCTGCAGGATGCGGCGCTGCACCTCGGGCTCGATCTCGAGGCGGTTCCCGGTCGGCTCCATGCGCGCCTGCAGCCACTGGCGCACTTCGAGGTCGTCGATGTGCATGTACTGCACGCCGATGAATCGCGAATAGGTCGCCTGCAGACGGCGCAGGATCTCGCGCAGCGGCAGCATGTCGCCGGGGCTGAGCGTACCCGCGGCGAAGACACGGTCCAGATCGGCGTCGCCGAATCCGTAGTACTCCAGCGTCAACTCCGGCGGCGGCGCCGGCGGCTCGCCCAGGGGGTCCAGACGGGCGATGCCGTGGCCCCGCACCCGGTAGTTGCGCACCAGTTGGTCGACCTTGTTCTGGTCGGCCAGGGCGCGGTCCGCGGGATGGCCGGACGTCTGCCAGGCCGGCGAAGTGGGCGCGGCGCCGTCCTGCGCGGCGAACCAGTCGCGCCAGGCAGCCGGGACGCTGGCAGGGTCGGCCTGCCAGGAATGCCAGAGACGGTCGGCGTACGACAGACTCAAAGTGTTGGGATCAGGTGAGTTATCCTGCGTCATGGCCTTGGTCGCCCTCGGGAAGCACGTTCGGTTGCCAAGTGTCGGTCATTCGCCCGGCGTCAAAATGTACTTCTCTAGTCATGTATAAGCAACTCTATTGAAAACGATCGTCCCAGATCGGGATTTGCTCAACCATCTTCCGGGATCCATGGCAGAATCACACCTCACACGCCGGTGACGGTGCACGACCAGAGTCTGGCCGCTGCCCAATGTGAAACCGTGATCGGCATCGGCTCGATCGAGGCGCACCAGCAGTGCGCCTTCGGCCAGAAGCAGCGATTACACATCTCGCGACTCATCAGCCGCGCGCACTTCCGCGACCTGCGATCCTGCGATCCGAGAATGCTGGAATCAAAGCACCATCCTCTGTCCGAAGCCCACACGCCTGGCGCCCATTTCCGCCGTCTGGTCCATGTCCGGCCAGCCAGCGCCGGCGGCGGGCTGGTCAAACCTGAACGCGAGTTGCGGCGGCGAGCGCGATGACAACACCCGCAGGCCGCTCACCGGGCGCCTTCCGCCACCAACCGCGCCAGCGCCGCCTCGTTGATCCGCTCGCCGTACTGCCGCCGCAGCCCGTCGAACGCCAGGCGCAGGCGGCGTTCACACTCGCCATCGAACCACGCGCGATCGACCGCGGCGCGCGCCTCGTCGAAGGGTCGCGGGCGCCGCGCGGACGCCTCCAGCACCAGCGCCACGCGCCAGGTGGAGGCCTCCAGCGAGTCGGGCCCCACCACCCCGCGCGGACCGGCCGCCACGGACCGTTCGGTCAAGGCGCGGTCGCCCCGCTCGTCGATCAGGTCGGGAACCCGCTCCGGCAGCGCGCGGTCGTGCGCTGCCAGGCTGTCGGCCCCCGCGCGCGTGCGCAGCCGCTCGGCCAGGTTATCCGCATCTTCGCGCGAGGACAGGTGCCGCCGCACGATCTCCGCACGGGCCGGCAGGTCCCAGCGCGACGGGTCACGGTCATACTCGCGGCGCAGCGTCAGCGAGTCCCGCGGCACCTGGGAGAACACGTGCCGCACGGCCCAGGCCGTGGCGACGAACCCCTCGGCCTGGTCCCTCAACCGCCGCGCATCGTCAGGCCGGACCGGCGCGCCGGCCGGGCGCGCCCGCGCCCGCAGCAGCCTCTGGTACAGGGCCGTGCCGATGAAGTCCCTGACCTGCCGCGCATCCGCCAGGTGCGGCCGGTCGAGCGTGCGCAGCAGCCGCCACTCCCTCAACAGGTCTCGGATCAGGAACGGGCTTCCCGCATACGTGGCGATGACCGCGTCGGAGTCCGCGGCCGCTATCGCAGGGAAGCGCGTCAGCTTTCGCGCGCGCTGCACCAGGTCGTCGTCGGCCGACGGCGCCGGCAAGGCGGCGAACGCTTCGGCCAGGCGCCCCACTACGGCGTCGTCCCAGGCCGGCGTGTCGCGGGCCAGTTCGAGGTCGCGCATCGCGGCCCCCAGCACGGCCGGATGGGTCACCGTGTCGCCCAGCGCCGCGCGGCGTGCGCGCTCGACCGTGTACGCCGAGTCCAGAGCGGCCTCAAAGGCGAGTTGAAGCCCCAGCCCGCGGTGCTGCGCGCTGTCCTGGGGCGTCCACGCCGGCGCTTCGGCCGCGGTGGCCAGGCGCAGCGCGCGCCGGTCCAGTTGCGTGCCGAGCAGTTCGCGCACCTGCGCCGGGGACAGTTCGCTTTCGGCAAGCCCACGCCGCCGCGCCGCGGCCCGCAGATCCGCGACCGTGACGCGCTCGACAAGCGCACCATCGGCCAGCTGGGCGACCACCGTGTCCGGCAGGTCGACGGCCTCGGTCCCGGCGCGCGCCGGGGTCGACGCGGCAGCCAGAAAGGTGACCGCCAGCAGGCCCAGGCTCAGTTCCGCCGTTGTCGCCGTCCAGCGCATGCTCCCGTCCCTTTCCCGTGGATTCGTGGGCCGGAAGCGCGCAAGCGCGCACGCCCTGATGGCACGCCGGCCGGCCCCCAACCCGGGAACCGGCCGCGCGCCGCGAACACTCTACTGCGGAATCGCCTACCGGAACTCGGCCTTGAGCGAACCCCAGCTCTGCGACTCGGTCGGCACGGCCGACTGCGTCGTCTCCAGCTTGTAATGCGGGTTGCTGTAGGTCTGGCCCGTGATCAGGTACCAGCCCCCAGCCAGCGTGGCATTGCTCGCATAGAACTCGTTGTTGGTCGAGCCCACGGCCGGGGCGTTCGCGTAGCTCAGCACCGTGCCCATGCGGCTGGCGCCCACGACGTTGCTCAGCTGCTGCGTGACCAGCAGGTCGATCGTCGGGAGGGTGATCATCACGACGTTGTTGATGTCCGTCGTGGTGTAGATCGAGTAGAAGCCCTGGGCCAGCGCACCCAGGCTGGCGGAGAAGCCGCCGATATAGGCGCCGGCATTGGTCAGGTCGTAGAAGCGGATCGTCTCGGTGGCCGAGACCAGCGCCCCTGTCGACGTACCGGAGCAGAACACCGCGAACTTCATCGCACTGACATCCTCGCCGACGCCGCCGGCCAGCATCAGCTGGTCGCCGTAGATCGCGTTGAGGTCGGTGGTCGAGGAAGCCGCGGAAACGGTCTGGTTGGTCGAATCGTAGACGACGTTCGGCACCACGACGCTCAAAGCGCTGTTGGCGCCGCTCAGGCTGATTACCGGCTGGTTCTGGAGGCCCAGCACGGGCTCGCCGTTCTCGACAGCCGCCACGGGGCCGGCCAGCAGCGCAACCGCCAGCGCCGCGCAGGTCATACGGGACACGTTCGCAATCATGTTCATGGGAATTTCTCCTGAGTTGCTGGCCTGTATGTTGGATTCCTGCACGCCGGATCGGAAACAAAAACGGCGGCGCGCGCCGCTTCCATGCCCCGAGATCGTGCTCATCCCCCTCGGCACGACTCTACTCCGAATGCGGATGACAAGTCAATATCGAACATCTCCGGTATCGGGCGACATTCCGGTGCGCCGGCTTGCGCGTGGCAGAAGTTGCGCCGGCGCAGATATCGCGCATGCGTGACACTTGCGCCGGCGCAAGTGTCAGAGAACCGCGGTCGGCAGGTGATTGCGATCAGGGGAGGCGTCGGGATGTCCGCGGCGGTTCAGATCGGTCCGAGCCGGAAAATGGCGCGCATCTCCGGTAACCTTCCGTTCGGGCTCCAAGTCAATATTGGCGAGGCCGGCCGGAGCCAAGGCACCCGCCCGACGCCTGGTCCATCTCAGGCTGGTCGAAACCGGCGCTGATCTGGCGCCCCGCGCGATGGCGCAGCAGGAACGATCCCTCAACCACCGTGCTGACCCTTCAATATTGACAGGCCACTATCAACAATGAGAAACTCCAGGCAGGCGCACCACATCGCCGACGCCATGAGAGGTCAACCATGCTCTCGATGAAGTTCGCTGCGATTCCGTTGCTGTTCGTGATCGCCTGTCTCGGCGGCTGCGGCAACGACGACGGCGGCACGCTCAGGCCATCGGCGACCTACACGATCGGCGGACAGCTCTCCGGTCTCGGGAGCGGCGCCAGCGTCACGCTCCGGAACAATGGAGCCGATGACCTGACGCTCACCGCGAACGGGAATTTCACATTCGGCGTCGCCATCGCGGACGGGTCCACCTATGACGTCACCGTGCTGGCGTCGCCCGCCGGGCATGGCTGCACCGTGACCCATGGAGCGGGCACGGTCCAGTCGGCGAATGTCTCCGACGTTGCGGTCTCCTGCACCTTGACGCCGCGGGGCATCTTCTCGCCGGCGGCAAGCCTCAGCACGGCGCGCGCCGGGCACAGCGCCACCCGGGTGGCCGATGGCAAGGTTCTGGTGGTGGGCGGATACGGTGCCGCGGCCGTGAGCGCCGAGTTGTACGACCCGGGAACGAACTCCTGGTCTCCCGCGGCGAATCTCATCACGCCGCGGGGCTATCACTCCGCCACGTTGCTGGACAACGGACTGGTGCTGGTGGCGGGCGGCGGGAATGACGGCATCGGCGGCTTCTACACAACAAGCGCGGAATTGTACGACCCGGGCAACAACACCTGGTCCCCGGCCGGGAACATGATCAGTTCGCACGGCGCCCATCCCGCCACGCTGCTGCAGAACGGCAAGGTGCTGGTCATGGGAGGCCAGGGCGGTGGCGCCGGGTTCGCCGAGATCTACGACCCCGTCACCAACGCCTGGTCGCAGGCGGGCACGCCGGCGGCGGCGCGCGTCGGTCATACCGCGACCTTGCTCGCCGGCGGGATGGTCCTGGTGGCGGGCGGTTGGTATGGCGGCCCGCTCGTAAGCGCCGAACTCTACGACCCGCACACCAACTCCTGGTCCCCGGCCGGCAACCTCACGCTGGCCCACTATGACCACACCGCCAGCCTGCTCTCCACCGGCAAAGTCCTCGTCGCCGGGGGCTGGTACAACGCGAGCGCCACCGCGAATGCCGAACTCTACGACCCGGGCACCAATGCGTGGGCTCCGGCGACGAACATGGCGACCGGGCTGGTTCTTCACTCCGCGACGGTGCTCGCCGACGGCAGGGTCCTGATGGTGGGGGGCTTGGCGGAGATCTACGACGTGGACGCCGGCACCTGGTCCATGACGGGAATCCCACTGGTCGGACGCATGTACCATACGACGACCCTGCTGGCCGACACGAAGGTGCTGGTGGTCGGCGGCGACGGCGGCGGTGTCGTGCAGGAGAGCGCCGAATTGTACTGGTGAACCAGTCACTTCGGAAGCGCGGAGGAGATGAAGCTCCACTCATCCACGAATTCCTGCGAGGGAATATATCCGGCGAGGAAAGACACCATTTCGACCAGCGCCGGTCCGGGCTCACCCTGGAAATCAAGCGATGGAATCAGATCGCAGACTCCCCCGGATTGGAAGGTGCGTCGAAACACCAGTAGTGCCTCTTCATTCTCGGATTGCTGTCTCGGATCGAATCTGTCTTTGAGTCGACGAATAATCCGGTTCTGCAGAAAACCGATCGCGAACTCGCTGAGGATCACATCGGTCCGGCCATCCTGATACTGCCGGGGATTGGTTGCCACACGAGAGTAGTCCGGAGAATTCAGGCTGCGCAGCGTATCCTTCAATCCGGAAACGTCCCTCTCCAGACCCAGTTCATGTGCCTTCGCCAGAATAAGGTCGGAGACTCGCGCCAGTTTCATTCCCCCGGGAACCCAGCCCCGGGCAGAATCGGGATCCTGCAGGGAAAACTCTTCAAGCGCCTGACCATACTGATATGCGGTTCTTGCGACCAGGAGCCGGGTCATGACGATCTCATCCAACCGCTCAGGCTGGATATCACCCAGAACGCCCGCTTCATCCAGATAGCTCAACTGGGCTCTTGTTGCTCCAAAGACACCGGCGCCTTCCTTGGCCACTGCCTGCGCCCATAGCACCTGGGAGAGCCACTCAGTCCCGGCGCGATCGGCATGCGGCAGGGAAGAGTACATCTCCGGAGCTAGAATCTTTGAAAGCTGATTAACGGGGGAAAGATCTCCAGCAGCCAAAGTCCGGCTCTCGGGGAACAATCGCACCACCGCGATCTCATTCCTCTGGACATCGAATGCCGCAAGAGCATCCGCCCCCATCCAATCCAGGTGCTCATCGGGATAAATGGCCAGCGATGCCGCCAAATCATCGACTGCCGGCACTCTTAAGACACCATCAGTCCCGGCGGCAGCGCTGCTCCAGTCAAACTCGCCGGCCAGCCCGGGATGCCGTTCAACGAGGGCGCGATACTCGGCTATCTCAACCTCCGGCCCCCCATCATCGGGCCGAAGACCGGATTCTCTTCCGGAGTCGGGCAAGGAGGACTGGCTTCTTGCGCTCAAATCGTCGGAGCCGACAGCAATCTCCCGGGGAGTCAACGCAGTTCCGTTGATGCCAAGCGCGAACGACAGAGCAGAAACTGTGTTGAGGGACAGGAAATTCAACCCACCATTCCCCTCGCCGCACTCACGAAATGCGCCATGACTGCCCCCGAGTATCCCCCACCCCCACCTCGAAAGTCAATCGCCCCGCCCCGCGCCAACACGCCGGGCCGCTGCTTCCGCACCGCCTTGCGGCAGTGGGGGGCGGTGGTGAAGGTCGCGACTTGCGCCGGCGCAACGATCAAGGGTGCGAGGATTGGCGCCGGCGACCCAGTCCGGCCGGCACCATCGCGGACCAGGGATGCGGCACACGCCTGCCATCGAATCATGATGTCAATGATTCGGCCGCCAATGCTCCTCTGGCTTGGCGGCCGAATCGGAAGAACCCGCCGAATGACGTCGATTTATTTCAACAACATCATCTTCATCATCCCTGTCGCCCCGTCGGCGGTCAGGCGCGCCAGGTAGACGCCGCTGGAGACCCGCTCGCCGTCATCGGCGGTTCCGTTCCAGGTCTCGGTGTGGCGACCACGGCCACGCGCGCCGCTGACCAGCGTCCGGACCAGGTGACCCTTGACGTCGTAGACCTCCAGACGCACCTGGCTCTCGCGCGCCAGGTCGTAGGTGATCTTCGTCTGCGGGTTGAACGGGTTGGGGGTGATGTCCACCAGACCCGTCAGCCGCGGCGACGGCACCTGATCGTCCACGCCGCTGGCCCACATCGGCTTGACCAGAAGATTGTACGTGCCTGCCTTCGCCAGTTCACCCGACGTCATCTTCCAGACCGCCAGGCAGTAGTACCCTTCGGCGGGCACGTTGACGACCACGAGTTCGTTGCCGCCCGGGCCGCCACCGGCGTACGACGTGCCCAGCGCGTCGGACTTGCCCAGGTAGGCGAGGTCGGCCCGATGCAGCGTCACGCCCCAGTCCACCGAACCGGAGAGATTCATCAGGTGGATGCCCAGTTCCCCGGCCGGGAGGTACAACTCCACCAGGTTGAGGATGCGCCCTTCCGGCAGACTGAAGGGCCCGTAGATGCCGTTCGGATAGTTGATCGTCGAAGTCGAACCCGTGGATTCGGTCGCATAGTTGTCGCCGCCGTTGAACCGGACCACGCCCGCGTCGTACGGCTGGTAACCGCCGGGGGCCAGGTTGAAGTTCACCAGGACATAGTCCGAGTACGATCCGCCCCAGTAGGAGCCGGTGAGATTGTCGGCGAACCCGTCCTTGGCTCCCGCGCTGGCTTGGTGCAGACGCAGGTCGACATCGCTGCCGTCGCCCGTCGGCATGGTCGCGATGGCCTGCCAGTAGCCGCTCCAGGCGGGCGTCCGCAGGCCGTCGCAGTTGGGATGGAAGGGCTCGCCCGTGCTCAGCGCGGCCCAACCGCCGTAGGGATCGGCGGGCATCCCCCTGATCACCGGGGTGTCGTTGCCCAGGGCCAGTGGCGACCACACCCACTGCTCGGTGTAGTTGTTGTTCCCTTCGTGGATTTCCTCGATCGCGTTTTCCGCGTCCGGCTTCCACCCCAGCGTGTGCCGGCCGCCGGCGAAGGTGAACGGATAGCCCCAGTTGAGCATCCCGTTGGCATAGCCCGGGAACCAGCCCCACGTCACCCAGGCCGAGTAGCTGCCGTCGATGTGGACCTGGGCCGGCAGGCCGGCCACAGAAGCGGACGGGCTCTCATTGCGCACAGCCACGTTGAGGAAGGTCGAGGCCGCATTGCCCGGCAGGACCAGCGGCGCCGGCACAGCCTCATTGGTACCGTCGGGCGCCGCGCGCGGGACGATGGGCGCGTACCAGCCTGCCGCGTACAGGGGGATGAAGTCGGGCGGTGTCGCGTCGATCTCGATTGTCACGTTGATCGGCAAGTTGCCCTGATCCCAGTTCGCGTCGCGGTAGACCAGCAGGGCGTGGTAACCCTGCGAAGGGATGTTCAGGTCCATCCGGGCCCGGCCGGTCGCATCGGAGTACCCCCAGGCCGTCGGGTAGGGCAGGGCGCCGACGTCGAAACTCGCGTCCAGCCAATGTGCATGCAGCGGGCCGTTCGCCGGATCCGTGTCGACGGTGATGCTCACCGGGCCGACCTGGTCCGCCCCCACGTAGAACTCCCAGATCCGCAGCATCTGGTCCTGACCGAAGGACACGGTCACCGAGTCGCCGTAGGCGATGCTGCCGGTGGTGACATGGGTGATCTCGTAGTCTTCGGCGCGGCCATCGTAGTTGACGACACCCAAGTCGAACGGCGTGCCCCACCCCGTCTGGTTGTGGTTGACGATGACCGCGTCGATCGTGGCCCCGCCGATGTAGGAGCCAGCGAGCGGCGTCGCGAAGCCGTCCGCGGCTCCATAGCTGGCGCCGAACAATTCCACATCGCGGTCGTTCTGGGCGGTAAGCGGCCGCATGACGGCCACGTCCCACCACGAGGCGCCGCTCATGCGCACGCCGTCGACGTTGCCGTAGAGCGGCGAGCCATCGGTGACAGCTTCCCAGCCCCCGGTCGGCTGCGGCGGCGCGGCACGCACCACCGGCACATTCGGCGTCAGCGTCGTCGGGTTCCACACCCACTGGTGGGCCCAGCGATTGTCGGTCTCGTTGATCTCGGCCACCAGGTCCGTGGCGTCGAGGCGCGCCTCGTACGTGTGGCGGCCACCGCGGACATTGATCGGCGGCGACAGATTCGTGACGTACTGACCCATGTAGGCCGCCAGTTCGGGGAACCAGCCGAAGAGGTGCAGTCCACCGTCGACAAAGATGTTCAACTCGTGGTACGACGCCGTGGTCGATTCGCCGCTGTTCCACAGGCCGATATTGCACCAGGTCGCGGCGGCGTCGCCGGTGAGCATGGCCGGGGCCGGCACGCTGCCGAAACTGGCGTCGGTCGTCGAACGGGGAGCCACCGGGAAGTCCCAACCGGGGAACTGGTAGAACGCCAGGTTGGCCGACAGCGGCGCGCGCACGGTGTAGGGCCCGCTCCAGGCGTAGGTGCCGCTCCACTTCCCGGAGCGGTCCAGGGTCCGGATGCTGAAGTAGTAGGTACCCGGCGACAGTGTCGGCGTCGAATAGCTGGTCACGTCCCCGAGGTCCATGACGGTCGTCGGCAGGCCGATGCCGCCGGCGATCGTGATGCCGTAGCCTTCGATGCCGGAGACGTCGTCGACCGCCCGCGTCCAGGCCAGGTCGATCGTGGGGTCCGCCGAGTCCCCGCCGACCGCGTGGCTCGGCGAGTACAGTCCGGTGACGGCCGGCGGGACGCTGACGTCCAGCTCGTAGCCGCAGTTCTTCGCCGTCGCCCAGAGGGCTTCGCTGTACCCGGGGTAGCGGTTGCGGAACGCGGCCAGGAACGACCAGGCCGATGTCGGATGGTCCAGATCGACGGTGGCGATGATCTGGCTCCAGCCGAGCGACAATTCATCGGTCTCCGGGAACGCCGCGTGATCGTCATTGGCGGCATCGCCGATGTCGCGCACCACCGCCGCCAGGAATCCCTCGGTCGTCAGGGGATCGGCGTAGGTGGAGAAGCAGGTGCCGAGGTTCTCCATGTCGTACACCGATTGCGCCGCGAGTCCGTAGGTGGCCGCGTAGCTGCCCGGAATGACGTCGCCCATCCAGTCGGGGAAGCCCTCGGTGAACGAGACGTTGTCCGTCTCGGGGCACCACAAACAGTGACCGCAGCCGTTGTTGTCGCAGATGCCGTTGCAATAGAAAGGCGCCGGACTCAGCGCATAGGTTTCCATCCAGTGGTGCCCGAATTCGTGGCTGATCACGTTCTCGTTCCACTGCTCGCCTTCGCTGACGTACATCTCGCCGTTGTAGAAGGCGCCGACCTCTCCGTTCGGCCAGTTGCAGCGGAGGTAGGGCGTGTCGTAGCCGTTGCCCTGCCACCAGCGCCAGGTGCGCGTGAGGTTGGTCATCAGGTGCAAGGCCGGATGATCGTTGATGTCGCCCGGCTGCAGCCAGCCGAAGTCATAGTCGCTGCCCGTGAAGTTCCAGTTCGTGGCCGAATCCCACCTGTAGGGGAAACGTCCACCTTCCGGCAGCGGGTCCCAGGCGGGATTCGTCACTGAGAACTGATTGCTGACCGTCGAGGCCGATACGTACAGATCGGGCTCGGCGTCGAAGATGCCGGGCACCCAGGTGACGGTTGCGTCGTACCAGCCCTGGGCGTCGGCGCGAACACTGCCCAGCACCCCTTCCCCGAACGGGTCGTTGTCGTCGCAGATGAACACCGCCACGCCGTCGGCACCGACGGTGGTGCCGTCGCTGCGCTGGTAGACGAACCGGCCGTGCACACGCACACTGCGCGATTTGTCGGGCACGGCCTTATCCGTCCGTTCCATCGGCGTGAAGTCCATCGGCGGGAGCGTAGCCCTCGCCGCGTCCGTCAGGGGCGGCACGTCGCCCGTCGGTTTCACCGAAACCATCGCGCCCGGCTTCAACAGGCGGTTGATGGCGGCCGGCGAGAGGTCGAACTGCCGGATGACGGGATAGCCGTCCACCACGAAGCTGAACTCGAGCCACTGCTCCGGGTCCTCGGTCACCACGGAGAAATCCACGACCAGCGCACGGCTCTTGTCCACGCTCACCTGCGGGGACACGGCCAGCGACAGCTGATCCCAGCTTGCACCGCCGAACCTCATGTCCTCGAGCACGAGGGGCGTGCCGGCCGTGATCTGCAACTGGCCCTTGAAGGGCACGCCCGGCACGGCCGCTCGCGGCTCGCCGAGGATCCTGATGTGAACCGGCGGACCGACATCGGCCCGGGCTCCGACGGCGCCCAGCAGGGCGACGATCGACGCCAGAAGGCAAAACAGCTTGCGCATGATCATGCCTCCTGACGGCTAGCGGACGGGGTTGGCGGGCACGGGACGATCGACGACCGACTGCGGGACCGGACGCGGCGCGTCCCAGTTCGCCAGTGCCGCCTGCATCCGTTCGATACGGGCCTGGTCGCCGTCGCGCGTGGCGAAGGCGAGCTGCAGTTCCATGAGCTGGCGCTGCGTGGACAGCTTCTCGCGCTCGATCTCCTTCTGGATCTCCAGGGCGTCATCGCTCCCGGAGACCGCGTCGAGACGGTCGGTCAAGGCCTGGATCTTCTGTTGCTGCCCGTTGATGACCGCGTCGAAGGCGGCGCGACGCTCGAAGCGGGCCGCATCGGCGGGCGCGGCCGCGTCGGTGACCGCAGGCCGCTCGAGGGTCATGGCACCGGTGCGCAGGGCCTCGATCTCGGCCTGGTTGGCCGGCAGGTCGGGAATGCCCGCAGCCGGGTCGGCAACCACGGCGGCGGCGCCCGGCACGCCCGACATTCCGGTGACGACAGACGGATTGGACACGGCAACCGGCGCGTTCACCGCTGTCGGCTGCGGGTTCTGCCCCGAAGGTTCAACCGCGGCGTGGATGGGCGCGGCGGCGAGGAGCACCAGGACGGCGGGAACGAGACGACGAGCGAACAGCATGGCGGAGCCCTCCGGTCAGGGGGTTCGGTGGCGGGGTCGCCGCGGTCCCGGATGCCGCCGCCGGGCGGCGGACGGTGGAATCGCCTCTTCCCCAAAATCACACGAGTTTGCTCTGTGTAAGAGACCGGCGGGCGCCAGAAGTCATAATCGATTCCCAGTTTATTCCGCAGAAATGCCATTTTCTACATAACTGATTGCCATTATTGCACTTAAATGGCGCCGAGAGCCGTGCCCGGAGCGCTCCGGCTTTCACTCCCGAGTCCCATGATGGTCGCACAACTCTTTTCAGGTTGTGCCACGGGCTTGGCGATTGAAGCTTGCCGGCGGGGAATTGCGCCGGCGCAAGTGGAAGTGAGCGGACAGTTGGACGCGAGCAGACAAGTGGAAGCGAGCGGACAAGTGGAAGCGAGCGGACAAGTGGACGCGAGCAGACATCGCGGATCGGTCAGTCGACGGCGGATTCACGCGCACGTTCATTGAACCAGGCCAGCGACGACCAGGGCGTGTGCGTCGGCCCACATCCGCGTGCGCATGACCAGACGCTCTTCCGGCGTCAGCGCCATCAGCATGTCGCGATAGCGGGCGCACACTTCCGCAGACGTGTCCTGGCTCATCCGAGCAACCCCCGGAGTTGCGCACCCAGTCCGCCACGTCCGTCGAGGCGCACTCGACCACCAGGTCGATGGCGCGTGTCATTCGCCGTCGATCACGCCTTCCCTGTCGACCGCGGCCCCGACGCCGCGCGTCACACTCGACCGCCGCTCCGTGGCCACCACCTGCAGCATGTATTGCACGCGCTCGTTTCCGGGGGCCAGCTCCCATGCCTTTTCGAGATGGGCCAGCGCCGCTTCCGCTTCGCCGCTCTTCCAGTCCACGACGCCGAGATTGTACCAGCCCTCCAGCGAGGCGGGGTCCAGTTCCAGGGCCCGCTCCATCGCCTCGCGCGCCGCGTCATACTGGCGCGCCCGGCCGAGGGCCACCCCCAGCTGACGCCAGTTCTGCGCGTCGTCCGGCATGGCGGCAACCGCTTCCTGCAGCAGCGCCCGGGCTTCCGCCTGGCGGCCGTTCGCGGATTCCAGTAGCCCCAGCAGCCGCGATGTGCCGGGATCGACGGCGCCCGCACTCCGGAACGCCGCGTGGGCGAACGCGAGATCCTCGTACGCCGGGCCGTTGCAGCCCATCGCCAGGTGGAGCCGTCCGCGCAGAGCCCGCACGACATCGGGCCGGACACCCCGACGCAGCAGGGACTCGCACATGTCGAGCGCACGGCCCCGTGCCCGGTCGCGCGAGGCGGCTTCAGCGGCCTCGCTGGCCAGGCCCAGCTGCACCGCGATGTACCCGAACGGGGATCCGCCGGCGAACGCGCCACCTGCGTGGGTGAAATGCGGCAGGCCGGCGGCGGGGAAACCGAGGACCAGCGGCAGCGTGGTGATGGTCTCGACCGGTCGCCCGAACGACAACGTGGCCACCGACTGGGCGTGGCGGTACCAGCGCTCGGCCTGCGGATCGCCGTCCAGTTCGAAGATCAGTCCCGCATCCTCCCAGAACTGCTCGCCCAGCGGCAGCCGGTGGAACCGCCGCTGCTCGTAGTCGCCCAGACAGTGCCGCGCGCCGTCCACGTCGCCGATCGCCAGCAGCGCCTGCGAGCGGATCCAGTCGTTGGCGAACGCGCCCGGGCGCGCTACGTAGCCGAAACTGAGCGACGAGACGTGCCGGTACCTGACGGCCGGCATGCGAACGGCATGGTCGATGGCCGCGGCCGTGCGGCCGCTGCCGGCCAGCCACAGGCCGCGCAGGACGGTGAACGGTTCGCGCTCGCTCTCCGACCGTGCGAACGCGTATCCCGCCGCGATTGCCGACTCGAGCACTTCCCAGCAACCGGCTTCGCGCGCAGCGAGGGCCAGATCCCGGGCGGCCATCCGCCCCAGTTCGCGATCCACGGCTTCGATGGTGCCCGTTGCACCGGCGCCCGTGACATCGGGCCGGGGCAGCAAAGCCAGGGCGCGGGTGGAGGCGTCGATGGCCGCGCCGTTGTCCCCGACCAGGAAATGCAGCCAGCCCAGGGCCACCTGCACGCGTGCCGCGGCGGGATCGAGCCGCGCCGCTTCCCGCAGATCGGCAATCGCGGCGCCCAGCACGTCGATGGCGCGCGGCTTCAATTCGCCGCGCGTCTGGTCCTGGAACGCGGCGCCGCAGGCGGCGCCCAGCCGGGTCCGCAGCGTCGAGCGGGTCTTCGCCTCCGATTCCGGCACCGGACCGCACCAGCGATCAGCCAGCAAGCCCGCTTCGTGGACACGCGCCGCCCGTTCGCGCTCCGGCAACGCCCTGAAGGTGGCCACTTCGGCCGCGAAACCCGACGTGTCGGGCCGCGCGGGCAGCGCCGCGCATGGCTCTGGCGCCTGGTCCTGCGCAATCGCCGTCAACGGGACCGTCAACCCGAACACGATCAGCAACGGAATCAGCGACATGGTCTGCCCCCCGGCTGAAGTGCCATAACTCCTTCTGAATATCCCCTACTCCCACTCCGGAAGTCAATCGACCCGCCCCCAGTCCCCGCCTGCCGCCAGTCCCGATCTGCGCGGCGCACTTTCCGCCCGTTCCAGGTCGATCGCCGCGTGGCGCACGACAGGCCGAGGTCGCGGCCCCTGGGCAGGGCCGTCCGGGCTCCGGTGAATCGCAATTGCAATTTCAATATATTTTTGATAGGCTGGCACGGCGCTGGATGGGAGACGGCGCGGTTCACTTGCTCGCATGTCTGATTCACCGATCCAACGCCCCGTTGTGGGCGCCGGAATTCCATTCCCGTCGTTTTGGGGGGGCACAGCGCGATTTCGCGCGGAGGAAGGGCAACATGTCGCGTAAACATTCACACTATTTTGCTCTGGGTTTGGTGGGCCTGGTGCTGGCTGCGGCCGTACCCGGATTCGCCATGAAAGTGGATCCCGGGCTGACGGCAGCCCTGGCCGGCAAGGCCGCGGACGCGCGCGTGCCGGTCCTGGTGATCTACGGCGACAGCCATCGGTTGCCCGAGTCGTTTCTGGCGCAGCTGGAGGGTCTGACTCCGGAACAGCGCCGTGACCAGGTCGTGGCCGAGCTGAAGGCACGGACGCGGGAAGCCCAGAGCGGAGCCGTATCGCTGCTGAACAGCGCCGGGCTGAGCGGTCAGGTCGACCGGCTGCACGAAATCTATCTGGCCGGCGCGATATCGTTCGAAGGCACCGCCGCCGTGGTCAACGCCCTGGGCGCCCTGCCCGATGCGGCCACCATGTACCACGACAGCGAACGTGCGACCTATGACGCCGTGCGTCCGGCCGACGACGGCCGCTCGTTCGTCCCGACATCCACGGACACCGCGTGGAGCGTGAAGTACATCAACGCCCACAAGGTCTGGACCCAGCTCGGATTCGACGGCACCGGCGTCGTCGTCGGCCATATCGATACCGGTGTGTGGCTGACCCACCCCGACCTGGCGGGCGGCATCTGGAACAATCCGGGTGAAATCGCCGGCAACGGCATCGACGATGACAACAACGGCTTCATCGACGACTGGCGCGGCTGGGATTTCGGCGATAACGACAACAACCCGAACGATGATTCGCCGACCGGCGGCCACGGCACGCACACGGCCGGCACGGTGATCGGCGACGGCACGGGCGCGGTGCAGACCGGCGTGGCTCCGGGCGCCAAGCTGATACCGATGAAGTTGTGGAACGCGGCGGGTTCCGGCGGCAGCCTGGGTATGGTCTGGGCGGCCGAACAGTACTGTGTCGAGAACGGCGCCCGCGTCATCACGATGTCGCTGGGCTTCGAGGGCGACCTTCCCGCCAGCTACATGCGGGCCGAGCGCGACGTCTGCGTCAATCTCCGCAATGCCGGCGTCCTGATGTTCAATTCGGCCGGCAATGCGCACGCCACCTACAACCCGCCGATCGAGCTGGGCCTCACGGCCCGCGTGCCCGCGCCCTGGATCGCCGGCGCGGTGCCGTACACGAGCACCGGCGGCGTCGTTTCGGTCGGCGGCACCGGCTACCTGACGAACGGCGTGTATGCCTCTTCGTCGTGGGGACCGGCCAAGTGGGACAACGTCGACCCCTACAACGACTGGCCGTACCTGCCCGGCACCGGCCTGACCAAACCCGATATCTGCGCCCCGGGCGTGAACGTGAACTCGACGGTCACCGGCGGCGGCTACAGCGGCAACACCTGGAGCGGCACCTCGATGTCGTGCCCGCACGTGGCCGGCGTCGCCGCCCTGATGCTGCAGAAGAATGCCTCGCTTTCGCCCGCCGGCCTGGACTCGCTCATGGAGCAGACCGCTCTGGGGCTGGGCGCCGCCGGCAAGGACAACGTCTTCGGCTCCGGCCTGATCAACGCGCTGCTGGCCGTGCAGGCCGTGCCCGCCGTCCAGAGGCCCGACATCACCGTGGTCAGCTTCCTGCCCGACCCCACCGGCGACACGATCCTCGATCCCGGTCAGATCAACGAGGTCGCCTTCGAGCTGCGCAACGCCAGCCACTTGGTGGCCGGCACTTCGGTCACGGCCGGTTTGACGATCGCGGCCAACCCGTGGATCACCATCGCCGACGGCTCCGCCACCTTCCCGGACCTGGCGACCAACGACGGCACCGGCGACAATCTTGCCGACACGTTCGGCCTGAACATCGCCGCCGGAACTCCCCAGGGCTACGCCTTCACGCTGAAGCTGACCATCATGGCCGCGGATGGCTTCCAGCGTACCATCGACTACGATTGGTACGTCGGACTGCCGGCCTACCGCACGCACGACCTGGGCGGCATCAAGCTGACCGTGACCGACCAGGGCATCATCGGCGCCATGTCCGATGCCGTCGCCGAGGGCTCGGGCATGAGCTACCAGAGCGGAGCCAGCGGCCTGTTCGTGGGCTCGTTCTGGGCCGGCACCGATCGCAACTACGTCTGTGCCCGCGATTTCGGCGGCAACGGGCTCGAGACCTACGAATGGGTCGAGACGTCGACGCCCAATGGCCGCGTGAAGGATCTGGGCGCCACCGGCTCGGACCAGACCTTCCGGGCCGTCTTCAGCGACGCCGGCCATGCCGCGCCGAAGCCGCTGCAGGTGGAACAGACCAGCATGACGTTCGCGCTTCCGAACGACGATCGCTTCGTCATCCTGGAGTACCGCCTGACCAACAACAGCGCGACGGCGTTTCCGGCGATGTACAACGGCGTTTACTGCGACTTCGACATCGTCGATTCGGCGGCCAATCTCGGCGCCACCGACGCCTCGAGGAAGCTGACCTACATGTACGTCGCGGGCGGGCCGTACTTCGGCATCGCGCTGCTGGGCAGCGCTCCGGCGACGAACCTGACGTTCATCAACAACGAGACCTACGTCTATCCAAATGCCACGATCGACAACGCCAACCGCTTCCCGTTCCTGCGGGCGACGTTGACCGTGCCGACCACGCCTGCCGCCGACGACTGGTCGGCGCTCACCTCGAGCGTCGTCGATCTGCCGGCCAACGGCGGCCAGGCCGTCGTGACCTACGCTCTGGTCTACGGCGCGACGCTGGCCGACCTGCAGCAGGCCACCGACGCCGCCAACGCGCTGTACTCGCCGGTGGCTCCGGTTACGGACGAACTGCCGGTCAAAGTGCTGCACCTGGCGCAGAACCACCCCAATCCGTTCAACCCCGTCACGAACATCGATTTCGTGCTGGCGCGCGACGGACAGGTGAAGCTCGAGGTCTTCGACGTGTCGGGGCGCCATGTGCGCACCCTGGTGGACGAGTCCCGCGCCGCGGGTCCGCACACCGCGCGTTGGGACGGTCTTGACGACAACGGCAGCCAGGCGCCGTCCGGCACCTATTTCTGCCGGATGACGACCGACGGGTCGACGTCTTCGCGGAAAATGACGCTCGTGAAATAGGGTCCGGCAGCGGACGTGGACAATCGGGTGGCGGGCGGTCCCTGCGCTTTCGGCGCCGCGGACAGCCCGCCACCCGTTCGTTCCAGGACTGGCGAAGCGCAGGGCCGGGCAGCGTTCGCTTTGCCGGCTCCCTTCCCGAACCGCTACTTGGTCAGCGTGATCTTCACCGTCCGGCTTGCGCCGTCGGCGGTCGTCAGGCGCACCATGTAGACGCCCGAGGCGACGGAACCGCCGCCGGCGTCCTTGCCGTCCCAGGCCACCTCATGGCGACCGGCGTCGATGTTCCCCTGGTAGAGCGTGCGCACGAGCTGACCACGCACGTCGTGGATCCTGATCGTCACTTCGCCTGCCCGCATCGCCTCGAGCCACACCGTCATGCTCGGGTTGAACGGGTTGGGCGAGACCCCGGCGATGCCGATCATGGGCGCCACGGCGCGGGAGCCGGGTTCGCCGGGAACGGCGCTGGCAGCCAGCGGCGGCAGCACGTTGCGGTAGTCGGGGCCGGCATGGAGCAACGGATCGAAATTCGTGCGGGAATGGGCGATCCGCAGTCGGCTGCCGACCTCGAGGCCGGCAAAGGGAGGCGTCGCGGTCTCGGCCCACTCGCCCGATAGCGGTTCCCGGGCGAATGCCCTGGTGAGGTTCGTTGCTCCGTCGACCACGTACACGATGTCGCCGTCGCCCACCGACACGTCGCGCGGTCGCGCAACGAGGTTGCGGCCGATGACTTCCACGCCGCCCAGGGCATCGAGCCGGAAGACGGCCGGGGATAGTTCGCTGGTGAGGATCAGCGCTCCATCCACCGGACTCACCGCCAGCGAGCCCGCCCCGCCGAGGTCCACCCCGGACGGGATGGTGATCGCCGGGCGGGCGGCCAGGGTTCGCGGGTCGTAGGGCAGCACGCTGCCGTCGCACAGGGCGAGGACCAGATCGTTCACGTCATCGATCGCCAGGTCGGTGCACGGCAGGGGAGGCTGGATCGAGGCGATTTCCACCGGAACACCGTCGCCCAGTTCCCAGCAGCGCAAAGTGCGTCCGTCCAGCACGTAGAGGCGTCCGAACCGGTCGATCTCCAGGGCAACCGGATCGTCGAGCGGGGCCAGATCCGTATACTCGCCGGTCGCCGGGTCGAAGCGCCAGAGCCTGGCCGGTGCCACCCCCGCCACCGCCTCGGTGGCCAGGAAAACGGATGGCGACACGGCATCACCGACGATGCCGACGATCGGTGCGCCGAGCGGTGCCGCGATGGCGGTCTGCGTCGGGCTGTTGTCGAAGGAGAACCGGACGGGCTTGATCATGAAGAACTGCGTGCCGTCGTGGGAGGTCGCCAGGCCGGACACGGGGCGGATCGCGAAGTAGCCGTCGATGTAGCCGGAACCGTAGTCGAGGACCTTGTCCACGATCCGGGGAAGTCCCATGGCGACCCGCACCCGCCGTCCGATACTATATGTGCGCACGCTCGGCGCCGACTGCGCGTCGAGGTCACCGTCGTCGGCGGGGTCGTGTATGGTGAGCCAGCGCTGGTCGCCGGAGCGTTCGACCTTGACCACGCTGAACATGTGTCCGCCGTCCCTCACGATGGTGGTGCCGTCGTCGTCGTACCAGCCGACCCCGCCCATCACCGGCACGCCCATGTTCACCCAGCTCGCGATCCCGTCAAAGCTCGGCGTATTGGCCTCCAGCCAGACGAAGTTGATGGTGAAGAAGTATCCGCTGCCGGTTTCGTTCAGCCACCCTTGCAGTCCCTCCCATGCCTCGAAGCCGTCGGTCCCGTTGATCGCGTTGGTCTGCATGAGCGAACTCATGAGGCTGAGCGCCGAGTTGACGGTCGGGTAGGAATCCTCGGAGTGCCACTCCTGCCGGGTGAGATCGCCCGGCTCGATGAACGGGTAGCCGTGGTGGGCGATGTAGGCCATCCAGTTCAGGGCAGCGGTCGGGACGCAGAGCATCGCCCCGTCGTTCATGAAATCGTCCCGGCGCTGGTCGAAATCCGGCACGAGGCTGAACTCGGCCGAGTAGACCAGCGGCGTCAGGTACTGCTGACTCCAGTTGGCCTGGACGGCTGGGACGAGCACCAGGGCGGCGCAGACGAGCACCAGGGCTGACAAAGCGACGGCCCCGCGGGTCGTCCGGGCCGCCGGGCGACAAAACCGGCCGATGGGGCCCATGGTATGCGATCGGAGCATGTCTTTCCTCCAGCTGTCCCGAAGCGGGCGCAGGGTATCGGGTTTCACAAAGGCAAGCGCGGGGATCGGCTGCTGGAGCCGCGAGGGGCGCTCTAGAGGATAACGCAGAAATGGGTCAGATCGGGTCATGTATTCGGAAAAGGCCCGGAAAGACCTGGGTGAGGTCGAGGCGGGAAAGCAGCCGTCTCAGGTCAACGGCCAGGTCGTCCGCGTGCTGATAACGGCGTTCTGGCTCCTTCGCCAGGCACCTGCCGACGGTTGCGTCAAGTTCAGGCGAAAGGCCGGTGCGGAGCGCGGTCCTCGGCGCGGAAGACCACGCCCATCCCGCCGGAGCCGAGTTCCGAGAGGATCCGGTAGTGGGACACGGTGCGGCCGATCACACGGTGCTCCCTGCTGTTGGCAACCCGTGCGGCGCTTGTCGGTCGAGGCGAAGCGGCAACGTCGCGCCCGCCGGACCCGTCATGCACGCGACGCGCGGATCGGAGTTGCGCCGGCGCAATTCCGCAGGCGCGGATTCTCCATGCGGGTAGCCTGACGAAGGACGTGGTACGATCACCGGGGGCAGGTCAGGCCCATGCTGCAGACGTCCGCAACCGGAGGCGCAGATCTTGAGCGAGAGAATCTTCATCGGCACGGACAGTGGCGCGACCACCACCAAGTTCTGCGCGGTCTACGAGAATGGCGAGACGGTGTCCACCCGGGTGCTCCAGCGACCCACGAATTCACAGGATGGCCGCGAGGCGGTCATCAACGGCTGGATCGCGGGCATCGGCGAGTTCCTCGCACAGAATGACCTGCAGTGGCCGCAGGTTCACGGCGTGGGGTTGGCGATTCCGGGGCCTTACGAGCGCTACGGCGTTTGGGGGAAATCGCCCAACCTCCCCGCCCATTTCTGCGGCTGGGATGTCCATCAGGATTTCAGCGAGGCGCTGGCCGGACCGATCGGCCGCCACGTCCCGCTGTCGGTCGGCAATGACGGCAATTACGGCGGCGTGGCCGAGGCGCAGCTGGCGCGCGGCAGGACCCGCGCCTCGGTGGCGATGCTCATGCCCGGTTCCGGGCTCGGGGCGGCGTTCGTCGGCGCCGATGGCCTCTGCCTCGATGGCGACACGCTGGCCGGCATGGAAGCCGGCCACATGCCCGTGCCGCTGCAACTGCTGGGACTGACCGGCAAGCCCCTCGCCTGCGGCTGCGGCCGCGATTGGGGCTGCGTGGAGGCGTACACCTCCATTTCCGGCCTGGGACAATTGCTGGCGATTTTCAGCCAGCGCCACCCGGATCATGAGCTCGCCAGGTCGGGTGCCCCCCTCAAGGACCAGGTGCTTTCGCTCCGCAGCCGCGCGCAGGAAGGTGATGCGCTGGCGCTGGAGATCTTCGATTTCCAGGCCCAGGTCATGGGCATTCACGTCGCCAACCTGGTCATGGCCCTGGATCCGGGCATCTTCATCATCGGCGGCGGGTTGATGGATCACGAAGCCACGACGCCGGAGTTCCGGGAGCGATACCTGAATCTCATCGAGAAGGCGGCCCGACCCTATCTCTGGCCGCAACAGCGCGAGACGCTGAAGATCGTGCCGGCGGAACTGGGCGAGCTTTCCCAGGCCATCGGCGCGGCCCTGGTGGCGCTGTATCGCAGCCGGACGATGGCCTGATCTTTCAAGCACGGGACGACAGCCGCCCGTCACCGCGCGCCGGCTCACCGCCCCCCGGGATCATCACCATACACCGCCCTCACCGTGAAGTGACCGTACTGCGGGTAATCGGCCGGCGGCACGAGAGGATCGTACAACTCCGCCGCCTGGTGGTTCATCAGGTACGTGCCGTCCCAGACAAAGGCGAGGGAATCGGCGAAGAGCGTGTGGACCTCTTCTCCCGCATGGAACGGCTCTTCCATGGGGAAGCGGAGTAGCCCTTTGCCGAGGTCGAACATGGATACGTCAGCGATGTCCACCAGGCCATCCGGGCCGGCGAGTCCCGAGTTGTCGCACTGGTCGAGGCCGAACAGGTGAATGTAGGGCAGGCCGTTCTCGTCCTCGGTGGGAAACGCTGAAAGCGCATCTCCCTCGATCGACAGCCGGAACGAGTCCGGATCGATGTTGGCCCGGCCGAGCGAATAAATGTTTCTGAACACGTAGTGGAACGGATGGATCGCCGTGGTCGCGGGAGCCTTGAGCAGCTTCGCGCGATGGTAGAAGTGCTCCTCGCCGGGGATCTCCGTCGATGGGGGAGCGTGGAGCACGTCGCCGATCCGGTAGAGGATGGAGCCGCCGAGGTCCTCGACATCGTAGCACACCGCCAGCACGTCGGCGTCCGCCAGTTCGGCGCGCAGGTCGATCCCCAGCAGGTTCCCGTCCATGTCCAGCAAGGGGTCGTAAGCGACGATCTCCCGCCAGAGATACCCGTACACCGAAGGCGCAGCGAAATCGTTGGGCGGGCAGCCGGGCTTCGTCCAGAACACGCCCGTCGTGTCGGTGTAGGCGGCGAGGTAGGCGATATCCACGGGCTGGGGCTCGGTCCCTGGTGGCAACAATCGGAAGACGTGGATCGAAGTGAAACGGATGCGCTCCTGGGACTCGTCGCGCCCCGGCACATCGTGCACGCTCCGGCCGTCCGAATCCGCCAGGTCCAGGCGGAAGAAGCGGTTGTTCAGGTAGCGGTCCGAAGTGAAGACGTACTCCGTCTCGGCAGGTACCGGCGGCGCGGGAGGCGGATCATCGTCGCATCCGCACAGGAGCACGGCGGTGGCGGCCAGTGCGAGCACCCCGGCCAGGACGCGCGACGGCCCATCGACGATGCGTGGATTCATGAGAGCAGCCTTTCCGGGGAGCAGGACATCCAACCACCCGCTTCTCCCCATCCCCCCGTTCGTCGCCCACTCATCTTGACACGAGCGCACCCCGCCGGTCAATCAGCCGGCCCCAATCCACCCGCGATCGCGCCGTCCCGCTTCGCACCACGCGTACCTGGCCTGGTCGTGGATCACTCCCAGCCGTCGCCTGCCTCCGCCGTCTGGTCCATCTCCGGCCAATCGGTGCCGGCAACGGTCTGGTCGAACCCGAACGCGAGCTGCGGCGGCGAGCGCGCCGGCAGCACCTTGGGCGGCTGCGTGGGCTCGCCGATGTGATCGAGGATGCGCTCGATCGTCGGGCGGTCCAGCACGAAGGCGATGATCCGCATCGGCTCGCCGCACTTCGGGCATCGCAAAGGGAGGCATTCGTAGATGCGCAGACTGTGCAACTGAGCGAGCCCGCCGTCGTGGCGCGCTGCGCGGGCAAGGTCGAGCCGGGTCGGCGCCATCGCGTCAGGCTCGTGTCGGCACGGCACGCTGGAATTTGCGCCGGCGCAAGTCGGTGAGCACGGCGGGTCCCACGCGGAAGCATTACGCGGCCGCGATAGTTGCGCCGGCGCAACTGACCGTCGGCATCACCGCCTCCCACCGCCGAATGGCGCCAGGTTGCGCGTGCGCCTAACGGCCGTGGCGCCCCGCTGAACGTTTGTCGAAGCCGCGCAGCGCCGGCACCTGAAATGCGGCCTCCGGGCAATCTTCCTGGTGCGGTCGAGACGACGATCCGCCAGGGCAGTCCCGGCGCGCCACTGGGCGCCCGATTCGGCGCCGTCGGCCTACAGACAGTGAAAATGGACGCGGCCGGCGTTGGCGTTGAGGTTGCTGGGATTGGCGTGGTGCGCGAGTTCAGTCCAGAAATTCCCACTCGCCCTGGACGCGCGTCGCATCCAGCAGGCGGAGCACCAGCACGTCGATGGTCTCAGCGATCATGTCTTCCAGTCCCGGCGCGCTGGCGGTGACGCCGGGAACCTCGAGGTCGACATTCCCTTCCGTGTCGCGCAGGACGCTGACATGGTGTTCGTCGGGATTGTCCTGGGTCAGGTGTTTGCCAAAGTTGTGGCGCCGCTTCGTGACACGCCAAGCCGACGTCGCGGTCTTCAGGTCGTAGCATTCGAGCGTGACCTCGATCGTTCGGCCGATGCTGCCCCGAAGGCCGCTCGCTTGAATCAACGAACGGTCCTCCATCAGGTTGTAGTCAACCCGCGCGATCACCAGATGGTCGGCTGTGGGGAAGGCCGCCTGAATCGGCGCCAGCCGGTTCGGGCGCAGGATGCCACCACTGGCAAAGACCTCCAGGGTTGCGACGAGTTCCGACTCGGGAACGCGATCGCGCACTTCCGGCCACGGCCAGACGGTAACGCGGTCGGAGACGACGATCAGCGGCGCGCGAAGGTTGTGCGACCAGCCGTCTGCCTGCGCCAGAAGGTCGCCCTCGGTGATACCGGGATCGACGGCGCACAGTTTGTCCAGCCTGGCGCGGGACCCGAGCACCACGCCGCCGATGATGATCTCCGATTGCTCCATGGGCGTGCCATTGAAGATGAATTGCGGATTTGCCGAGGAGCCCGTGCGTTCGTGCTTGGCCAGTTCACGGAATGAGCAACCGGTGGCCAGCGTCATCGCCACCAAGAGCCCAACCATGGCGCGACAGGGAATCGTCTGCATCGGGCAGCCTGCCTTGCGATCAAACATGACGGGCGACACTGGAAGCAGCGCGGCAGGCGCGAGTGTAGGGGATAGTCGAATCAACCACCATTCCCCCCGATCGCGGCCCCCCGACACCGCAAGATTGTCCCACAACACCCACCTTCGCGTCAATCCGGCCCACTCCCGCCACGTCGCAGCTCTGAATCACGCCGCAGCAGCCGCGAATTCCCCCCTCCGCACGCACACGTCCCCATCCGCCGCGCTTGCCTGCGCCCGGCACCCTATCCCAATTCGATGTACTCGTGGATCACTCCCAGTCGTCAGCCTGTCCCGCAGTCTGGTCCATCTCCGGCCAGTCCGTGGTCGCGGGCGTCTGGTCGAACCCGAACGCGAGCTGCGGCGGCGAGCGCGCCGGCAGCACCTTGGGCGGCTGCGCGGCGGAGGGTGGCTAATGGTGGCGGATCATCGGGCTCAGCCGGCGATGGCGCCGGCGCCGTCTGCGCCGACGGCAGGCCCATGCTCGCGCGCGCCTCCTCCAGCAACTGCAACGTCGCACCCGCCGGCCCGGCCGACGCGGTCACCGCCTCGCGCAGCGCCGCGTTCGGCGCCAGCACCCCGCAGTAGCGGTGCTTGTGCAGCCGCGGCGGGGTCACCAGTTGCGACAGCAGGTCGAGCAACTCGATCGGGGTCAGCAGCAGTTCGGTGCGGCCGTCGGCGGTCGGGCGGCGCAGGCTGTAGACCAGGGTCTGGTCGTTGAGTCGGCCGAGCCGCTCCTGGCTCAGCGGCGGACGTGGGGTAGGCGGGCGCCAGTCGGCATGGTCGGCCGGCACGTTCGTCACTTGCGCCGGCGCAAGCGCACCCACCCCACGGCGGCCCCTGCTACTTCATCAGCGCAGCCCGGAGCACTTCGACCCGGTCACCCAATTCCACGCGCACGAGATACATGCCTGAGGAGACCGGCCGGCCGGCCTGGTCCTGACCGCGCCACTCCACGCTGTGCGGGCCGGCGTCGAAGTCGTCGTCGGCCAGGAGCGCCAGCAGGCGCCCGCCCAGGTCATAGATCCCCACCTTGACCCGCTGGGGCACCTCGCACGTGAAGGAGATACTTGTCGTCGGGTTGAACGGGTTCGGCGACACGGCGATGTCGTCGCGCGGGGCCGCAGTCGGCTCGTCGCGCGGCGTGGTGTCGATTGCGCAGGAGCCGCGGATGCGCCGGCCGCCGGCAGTGGCGCCGACCATGGTCACCTCGGTATCGCCGCAGGCGATGCCGGCGGCGTCGCGCGCGAAGTGGAGGACCAGGTCGAGGTCGCCGTCGCTGTCGACGTCCTGTTCGTGCCGTCCCTGTCCGCCTCGATCGCCGTCGCGGTGCGCCGGTCCCGTGCGATGGACTTCAACGGCCTGGCCCGGCCCGAAGCGGACAGTCGCAACATCGATGTCCAGCGCGTTGAACTGCGGCGTGGTCAGGATGGCGACGGGAATGACGCCGTGGCCGCCGCCGCAGCCCACGGTGTTGTCGTCGCTCCCGGGCTTGACGTCGACATTGACGGCCAGGATCGAGACGGCGGCATTCGACTCTGAAATCAGGTGTTCGCCGTTGTAGTATTCCGCGAGCATGAATGTTTCCAGGATCATCGTGTTGGTCCTGCTGCCGACGAACAGGTCGGCGGCGTGGCCGTTCCAGTGCCCGAACATGCGAATCGAAAGCAGCGTCGGGTCGGCAGTGCGAAGGTCCTTGTTCGTCCAGAGAGTGGCGCGCGCGCCGCCGGGACCGATCAGTCCTGTGAGGATGCTCTCGGTCGTCCACCATGCCGTGCCGAAGCGGTGCGTGCCGACCACCCGGACGCCGTTGTATCCGTACCAAGGATGCTTCGTGCCCTGGTAGCCCGTGGGGAAGTACTGGACGGTGCTGGTGTCGACCAGCAGTGTGAAGGTCGTGGATCCGGCGGAAGGAGCCACGCCGAACACCATGTCGTCGTTTTCCTGGGGGATCCCGCGTGCGCCCATGGTCGGGCCGGTGGATTGCACGTAGAAGTTGGCCGGCGTCCAGGATCCGGTGACTTCCAGGTACACCATGTCCTGCGCCATGGCGGCCGAAGCCACCAGCATGCACACCAGTACGACACCCGGCTTGATTCTCATCGCATTGCTCCCTCGGGCCTGCGGTCCAGTACGGATGGGCGACGGTGGTTGCTGGGCTGGAGTCATGATGTCATCTCGTCACGGTTACGTGGGTGACTCGGTCAGGGGATAGTCGAATCAACCACCATTCCCCCCGATCGCGGCCCCCCGACACCGCAAGATTGTCCTACAACACCCACCTTCCCGTCAATCCGGCCCATTCCCGCAACGTCGCAGCCCTGAATCACGCCGCAGCAGCCGCGAAGCCCCCCCTCCGCACGCACACGTTCCCGTCCACCGCGCTCGCCTGCGCCCGGCACCCTATCCCAATCCGATATGCTC
>JAIFKS010000106.1 GCA_020049465.1 bacterium
GCCGGCGCGGGCGGTGCGCTGGCCGCGGACACATTGCGCCAATGCTGCCGTGCCCCGACGGAGGACGCGCCCACTTGCGCCGGCGCAAGTGCCGCCCCTAAACCCGGTTCTGCCGCGCAATCGCCTCGTTCACCGCGACGGCCACGGCCACCGCCGCGCGGCCGGCCGAGGCGGCCACGGCCGGTTCACGGTCGCCGCGCACGGCGGCCAGGAAAGCCGTGATTTCGTCGAGCAGGGGATCGCAGGCCGGATGCGCCACGAGTTGCGGGGCCGGGGTCATGGGCAGCGAGCCGTCGGCTCCGCGCAGCACGAGCACGTTCTCGCGGGTGGCGCAGTCGGCGGCGGCGTAGCCGCCTTCGCTGAAGACGCGCACTTTGCGCATGTCCTTGAGCGAGACGCGGCTGGCCGTCAGGTTGGCCGTCGCGCCGCCGACGAACTCGAGGCGGGCGTTGGCGATGTCGAGGCGGCCGGTCAGCACGGCGGTGCCGGAGGCGCGCACTTCGCAGACGGGGGCGTCGATCAGGTAGAGGACGATGTCGATGTCGTGGATCATCAGGTCCATCACCACGTCGACGTCGGTGGCGCGCGATTTGAAACCGCCAAGGCGGTGCGCTTCGACGAAGCGGGGGTGCGGGGCGTGCTCGCGCAGGAATTGAACCGCGGGGTTGAAGCGTTCCAGGAAGCCGGGCTGCAGGATGAGGCGGCGCTCGTCGGCCATCGCTTCGAGGCGGGCGGCCTGGGCGACGTCGCCGGTGACCGGCTTTTCGACCAGCACGTGGACGCCGCGTTCGAGCAGCGCCGACGTGGCGTTGAAGTGCGCTTCATTGGGCACCACCACCGAGGCGGCATCGAGATGGCCGGGGACGTCGGCCAGCGCGGTGCAGGCGTGCCGGGCGCCGGTTTCCGCGGCGACAGCGCGGGCACGATCGAGGTCGACATCAACGATGGCGACCAGGTCGACATCGGGCAGGGCGGCGTACTTCTGGGCGTGGAAGCGGCCCAGGTAACCGGCGCCGACGACAACGGCTTGCAGGGGCTGGCGTTGAGTGTTCATGGGCGCAGGTTACTCCCGGGAAGGGTGCCGGGCCAGTGAAATATCGAATGCCGTCGGCGTTGTGATCATTTCGTGAACAAAGACTCTTTCACTGTGAAAGCGCCATGAAAGTGCGGGTTGCGCGTATTCCGCGCTCGCATGGAGCCTGTCGTTGCGATATTGTGATACGATTGATCACGCGTGGCGGACGGGTCGGGAGCGGAGACGGGCAGCATGAACCAACACAACAGCGGACAACTCCATGTGCGGGCCGAACAGCTGGACCAGCTGGTCGATTCGGTGCCCATCCAGATGTGGGTCGCGGTGGACTGTGAAACCTACGGACGCGTCAATCAGTGCCATGCGGACTTCATGGGGCGGCCGAAAGCGGACCTGGAGTTCAAGCCGCTGCGCTCGGTGCTGGGCGCCAGTACGGCCGCGATCTGCGAAGAATTGAACCGCGAAGTGACGCGGACCGGCAGGGTGGTTGTGGGCAGGGAGCACGTTCCCGATGCGTCGGGAAACGTGCGACTGCTGGAGATCACGCGGACGCCCGTGTTCGACAACGAGGGCAAGGTCCGGCACATCGCCTGCCATGCCGTCGACGTCACCGAACAGAGCGTCGTCGAAACAACGCTCGCGCAGAGCGAGGCCAACTTCCGGGCGCTGATCGAAACGATCAACGACATCATCGTGATCGGCGATCACCACGGGCACCTGCTCTACACCAACCCGGCCACCACCGCCATCCTGGGCTATGGGCCCGATGAGCTGCTGGGCATGGGGATCCTCGACCTGCATGCCGATTTCGTGCGCGATGAGGCCCTGGCCATTCTGACGGAGATGATGGCCGGGAAGCGGTCGACGTGTCCGCTGCCGCTGCAGTCGAAGAGCGGCGTCGTCGTCCCCGTGGAGACCAGGATCTGGCACGGCCGCTGGAACGACACCGACTGCATCTTCGGGCTGTCCAAGGATCTCAGCAAGGAGCAGGCGGCCCTGCAGAAGTTCGACCGTCTGTTCCGCATGAATCCGGCGCTGATGGCGGTGAGCAAGGTGCCCGATCGCACGTTCATCGACATCAACGAGGCTTTCGAGCGGACCATGGGCTATTCGATCGCCGATGTGATCGGCAAATCGAGCCAGGATCTGGGGATGTTCGTGGACGCGGAGCAGCAGGAGCGCGCCGCTGACATGCTGGCCCGGCAGGGCTTCTTTCGCGAAGTGGACATGAAGGTTCGCGCCAAGGACGGCCGCATCCTGGACGGATTGTTCTCCGGCGACATGATCGAGTGCCAGGGCGAGACGTTCTTCCTGACCGTGATGATCGACATCACCGAGCGCAAGCAGGCCGAAGCCGCGCGTGACGAGACGATCCGCGAGCTTCGCGCCGCGCTGGCGGAGATCACGACCCTGCAGGGCATCGTGCCCATCTGCTCGAGCTGCAAGATGATCAGGGACGACGGCGGCTACTGGGAGCAGGTCGAGAACTACGTTGCGCGGCATACCGGGGCACAGTTCTCGCATGGTGTGTGTCCCGACTGCATGAAAAGGCTGTATCCGGATTTCCACCGGGACGCGAAGCCCTGAACCGCGGGATGGAGAGCGCGCGATGCTGAAGGACCTGGCCGCCTACCTGCAGCGGGCCACGCCCTTCTCGCGGTTTTTCTGTTTCCTGATGCTGCCCGGCACCTTCTCCGCCTTCCTGCCCGACGAGGTGTGGCTGCCACTGGCGCTGAATCCGACGACGGTATTCAGTCCGGGGGCGATCTACACACTGTTCACCTACTGGCTGATCACGCCCGGCCTGTTCCTGTGGCTGAACCTGTGCGGCACGCTGGTGCTGGCCGGCATCATCCTGGAAGCGGTGTACCGGCGGCGGCTGCTGGTGGCGCTGGCGGCCTGGGGCATCATCGCCGGCGGGGTGTGCTATGCGGTGCTGGAAGAGTCGCCGATCATGCTGGTCAGTGGCGCGATGGCGGCGGCCGCCTTCACAGGTGCGGCGCTGGCCGTGGTCGTGCGGAACCGGCAGAGCGCCACGATGTACGGCCGGCTCTACGTGACGGCGGTCGTGGTGACCATGCTGGTGACCTTCGATGGGCAGGTCCAGACCATGGCGCGGTTCATGGCCGGCGGCGCCGGTGCGCTGTTCGCGATGGTGGTGCCGGGCTTCCCCGGGGACGACGAGGATGAGGAAGAAGCCTGATTCAGGCGGCGCCCGTTCCGGCGGGGCGCGCTGCGCCGAAAGGGCGTCCGGACCGGGCGCCCCGATGATTTAGAATACCGCGCATAAAAAACACACCGGAAAGCAATTGACGTGATGGAATGATACGTGGCTTTCAGGTAATATCGCAAGAAATCGGACAGCCAAGGTCAGGTCATCCACAGGCTGCCGGGCGCGCCTGAATCGGCCATTCCGTCGTCCGTTGCCGCGCGCAGAATTGGGCTTAGTTGTGTTGCACCATCCCAACTCGCCCGACATGAGTTCCGGTTCGGCCCGTGGCGTCGTGACCGTGAACGCTCTCCGCACGGGGGAGGATCAACCATGAACCGAATGAGGATTGCCACCGCCACCTGCATCGGCATCCTGGCGACCAGAACGGTCGGCCATGCCCAGGGACCCAAGAGCGAATGGTCCAGCCTGTCGCGCCGTGTCCGCGATCTCTACGAACAACACCGCTACACCGAAGCCCTGTTCTTCGCCCGCCGAGCGCTCGAGGTGGCGCAGGCCGAGGTCGGCGCCGACCACCGCGATGTGGCGGCCAGCCTCTGCTGTCTGGCCGAGATCCATGGCGCGCTGGGCCGCTACGACACGGCCGTGTCGTACTACAAGCGTGCGCTGGCCATCCGCGAAGCGGCGCTGGGGCCGCGCCATCTCGAGGTGGCGCAGAATCTGAACAGCCTGGCGACCTACCACGCGCACCAGGGACACTACGCGGCGGCGGCGCCGCTCTTCGAGCGCGCGCTGCAGATCCGGGAAGACCTCCTGGACGAGGACCATTCCGAGGTGGCGGTCAGCCTCAACAATCTGGCGGGGCTCCACCACAGCCAGAACGATGTCGCGCGGGCCGAACCGCTGTACCGTCGCGCGCTGGCCATCTGGGAAAAGAACTACGGTCCGGTGCACACCAGCGTGGCCATGTGCCTGAACAACCTGGCGGGACTGCACGAGATGCAGGGCCATCACGAGCAGGCGGCGTCGATGTACGCGCGGGCCATCGAAGTGTGGGAAGCGGCGCTGGGCCCGGACCATCCCGACCTGTCGTGCGGGCTGGAGAACCTGGCGCGCGTGCACTGTTCGCAGGGACGGTACGGCAGCGCGGTGGCGGTCTGCGGGCGCTCGCTGTCGATCCTGGAGCGGGCCTACGGCCGCGACGACACCGCCGTGGGGCAGTGCCTGAACAGTCTCGGCCACATCTACAACGCGCAGGAACAGTTCTCAGAGGCCGAGCCGTATTTCGAGCGCGCGTTGCACATCCTGGAACGCGGGCTGGGGCCCGACAAACCGGGCGTGGCCGAGGTGCTTACGGGGCTGGCCCGGGCCTGCGAGAAGACGGGCCGTCTGACCGAGGCCGAGGCGCACTACCAGCGCGCGGTGACGATCCTGGAGAACCACCAGAACCCCGACGACCCGGGCGTGGCCGCGGTCATGTACAGCCTGGCCTGGCTGTACTGCGCGCGCGACGAGTACGCGCGCGTCGGCCCGCTGCTGATGCGCTGGCTGGGCATCATGGAAGAGGCGCTGGGCCACGACAACCTGGACATGGCCCTGGTCCTGTCGCGCGACGGCGCGGCCCTGCTGGAGCGGGGCCAGCACACCCTGGCCGAGCCGCTGCTGAAGCGATCGCTGGAGATCTGGGAGAATACCTTCGGCCCGGGCCACCACCAGGTGGCCGGGGGGCTGGACCATCTGGCCGGTCTGTACCGCGCGACCGGACGCCACCACGAGGCCGAGGAACTGGAAGACCGGGCAGGGGCGATCCGGGCC
>JAIFKS010000154.1 GCA_020049465.1 bacterium
CCTCGCACGCCGCGCTCGACGACCAGCGGCCCTGGCGGTCCGGCCTGGTGGTCGCGGCACCGGGTCCCGGTCGCCCGGCGCGCTGGCTGCGCCACTGGCCGCCGCGCGGCGCGTGTTCGTCAGCCCGGACGGCCCCTTCTACCTGGTGCCGGCAGACGTGCTGCTGGCCGGACTGGCGCCTGCGCGCAGCATCGGAACGGCGGAAGCGTGGCCGGATGTCGCCCGTATCCCTTCGGCCGACCTGCTGGCGCGCGCCCGCCTCCGTGCGCCGCATCCTGCCCGCGGCGAACGCGCCGTCGGCGCCATCGTCGTGGCCGACGCCAACGACGCCGGCGAGCCGCTGCCCGGCGCGCGCGAGGAAGCCGCGCGGCTGGCCCGGCGCTATCGCGGCCTGTCCATGTGGCAGGCGCCGCCCGACAGCGTGGAGTCGGATCCGGCGGCTTTGCTGGCCGGCTTCGATCTGCTGCATTTCGCCTCGCACGCCGCGCTCGACGACCAGCGGCCCTGGCGGTCCGGCCTGGTGGTCGCGGCACCGGGTCCCGGTCGCCCGGCGCGCTGGCTGCGTCGCGGCACCGGGTCCCGGTCGCCCGGCGCGCTGGCTGCGGGCCGGCGATCTCGCCGCCCAACCGCTTGACGCGCAACTGGTGGTCCTGTCGGCCTGCGCCTCGGCCGGCGGCGCGGTGCTGGCGGGCGAGGGCCTGCAGGGCCTGTCCAGCGCCTTCCTGGCCGCGGGTGTGCCCACGCTGGTCGCCACGCTGTGGCCGGTCGATGACCTGGCCACCGCGCGCCTGATGGAGCGCTTCTACGACCGGCTCGCCGATGGAGCAACGGTGGGACAGGCGCTGCGCGAGGCGCGCGCGGAATCCGCACGGCAGGGCGAGGCGCTCGCGGACTGGTCCGCATTCGTGGTCGTGGGCGACCCTGATCGTCGGCTTGCCCTCGCTGGGCACCGCCGGTTGCCGCCGGTCGCGACCGGCGCTGCGGTGGCGCTGGCTTTGGTTCTGGTCGCGCTGACTGTCCGGCGGCGGTCCGCCACAGGTCACGGCAGGAATCCGGGAGCCTCATCGTGACGAATCGCCGCGGCCTGCGACCTATTACCGGTGGAATCGAGAGGGCGACCCTGGACGACGACGTGCCTGACGACATGACGCTGGTCGCCGCGTTCCAGGCCGACCCTGCGGGCGCCGCCGGGCTGGCCGCCGCCTCGACGCTGCTGCAGCGCTATCGCGATCGCGTGCACACGTGGTGCGCACGGCGGCTCGGGGATCCCGATCTCGCGCTGGACGTGACACAGGAGACGCTGCTGGCGGCGCTCGCGGCGCTGCCCGGCTTCGGCGGTCGCGCGCAGTTCTCATCGTGGCTGTTCGCGATCGCGCGCAACCGCTGCATCAGCACCCTGCGCGCGCGGCCGCGCGCGACCGGCGACGACACGGCGCTCGGCGACGTGCCCGACGGCGCGGACGACCCGCAGGCGCGGTTGCTGGCCAGCGAGTCGCAGGAACTGGTGCTGGAGCTGATGAACCAGGTGCTCGACGCCGAGGAGCGGACCGCGCTCTGGCTGAAGGCGTACGAAGAGATGTCGGTCGAGGAGATCTCGCGCCTGCTCGACCTGCCCGGAGCCTCGGGTGCGCGGGCGGTCCTGCAACGCGCCCGCCGAAAGCTGCGCGCCGCCTACGATGCCCGGAACGCAACGCGGCCCAGGGAGGACGAGCCGTGAACGACTGCATTCCCGCTGCCGAACTGGCCGCGCTGGCCGGTCTGCCCGACGCCGACCCAAGGCGCCGCCATGTCGAGGCCTGCGCGCGCTGCCGCGCGGCTTGGCTCGAGTACCGCGACTTCATGGACGGCGAGGCGGCCGGTGCGCACGCCATGCCCGCGTCCGCTTCCGCCGCGCGCGCGCAGCTCGACCGCGCCATCGTGGCCGCCTGCGCCCCGTCGCGCCGCCGCGCCGTGTACGGCCTGCGCCTGCTGGCGCCCCTGGCTGCGGCTGCCGTGGTGGCGATCGTCTTCCTGGCGCCGCGTGATCAGGCCGAACGTGCGCGACCCGCGCCCGGCGTTCTGCGCGGCGACGGCGCACCCGCGGCCCCGTCCCTGTACGCGGCCCGCTCGCTGCCGGACGGCGCGCTCGAACTGCGCTGGGGCACGCTGGCCGCCGCCGACTCGTACCACCTGCGGTTCCTGGGGACGGACGGCGCCGTGCTGGGCGAGACCTCCCCGCAGGCGGACACCACGTTCACCGTTCGCCCCGGGGCCTTGCCGGCGGGCCTGACGCCTTCCGGCGTCATCGCCTGGCGTGTGGTGGCGACCACGGCCACGGGCGACGTCGTCTCGGCGCCGGGGCTGTTCTCCGTGCCGGCCGTTCCGGCCGATCGGGTGCGCTGAGGATCGTGGCGGCTCAGCGCACCAGCATCATCTTCCGCGCCTGCGCCACGCCGTCGATCTCCAGCCGGTACACGTACATGCCGCTGGCCAGGCCCTTGCCGTCGAATCGCACGTTGTGGTCGCCGGCCGGCAGGTCGCCCTCGAGCAGCGTCGTCACGGCGCGGCCGCGTGCATCATACACGCGCAGCACCGCATGCGCATTGCGGTCCAGGCGGAAGGCGATCTCGGTCAGAGGATTGAAGGGATTGGGCGCGTTCTGGGCCAGTGCGCCGGCCGCCGACGGCAGCAGGCCCACGCCCGAGGTTGTCGAAGGCGTGTGATGCGCGAAGTTGTACGAGGTCACGCAGCTGTTCACGGTGCCCAGGCCGCTGACATAGAGTTCGTTCCCGTCGAGGAGGATCATGTTCGCGGCAACCGGGGCGTTGCCCGCGTAGGCGGACCAGCCGGCGCCATCCCAGATGGCCAGGCCGTTGGCCGCCACGCCACCGGCGGTCGCGAAAGTGCCACTCACATAGAGAAGGCCGTCCCGCATGTCCATGCCGAAGGCGGACCATTCCAGCCCCGTGCCCAGGGGATGCCAGGTCGTCCCGTCCCACCTGGCGATGAAGTTGATGGGCTGGCCGCCGGCCGCGGTGAACAGCCCGCCCACGTACAGCGACAGTCCGTCGATGCCGTCGCTGGCGACGTAGAGTTCCTCGCCGATGGCCGGGAACCCGGTGCCGGTCGCCGTGAGGCCGCCGCCCACGGCCGACCATGTGGAGCCGTCCCACTTCGCGATGCCGGTGGCCGGCAGGCCGCCCGCGGTCGTGAACTGGCCGCCGGCGTAGACGTCATAGCCGCCGGCGCCGTTGTCCGCGAAGGCGATCGACTCGACCCAGGCGTTGCAGCCGCTGCCGAGCGCGGACCAGGCCGTGCCGTCCCACTTCGCGATGCGGTTGGCGGCGACACCGCCGGCCATGGTGAAATTGCCCCCGGCGTAGAGGTCGTAGCCGCCGGCGCCGTTCGGACACAACTCGAGAATCTCCACCTTGGCGTTCGTACCGGAGCCCAGGGGTGTCCACTCGGTGCCGTCCCAATGCGCGACGTTGTACGCGTTGTAGATGCCCGCGGTGGTGAACACCCCGCCCACGTAGAGGTCGGTGCCGTTGGTCGCGACCGTGCGCACCTCGCCATTGATGCCCGTGCCCACGGTCTTCCAGGTGCCGGCATCCACATCCCAGGCGGCGATGTACCTGGCAGCGCTTGAGCCGGCCTGCAGGAACAATCCGCCGGCGTAGATAACCTTGCCGCCTTCGGCGTCGAGGCCCACGCCCACTTCCCAGACGGTGTTGTCCGGCGCCTGGCCGTTGCCGACTGCATGCCACGCCGTGCCGTCAAAGCGGGCGATGTTCTTCACCGACGTCGTGTCGGCGGTGCGGAACCCTCCGGCGGCGAAAAGGCTGCCGCCTCCCAGGCCGTCCGGCATCACGGCCAGCGCGTCGACACTGGCGGAACCGGTGCCGGTCATGCTCTCGCCGACCGCCGACCACGCCGTGCCGTCCCAGCGCGCCAGCTTCGGGGCGTAGTTGCCGCCCGCATAGTCGAAGCTGCCGCCCACGTAGAGGTCGCCGTTCAGCACGGCAAATGCGCGAGCGGCATTGGCACTCAGGCCGCTGCCCATGGCGGACCAGTTGCTGCCATCCCAGCGCGCGATGCGATTGACGTTGACGCCACCGGCCGTGGTGAAGCTTCCCGAAGCGTAGACGATGTCACCCTGCACACCGAGAGCGGTGACGATGTTGTTCACGCCGGCGCCCAGAGGGTTCCACGCCGTGCCGTCCCAGCGCGCGATGCGGGTGAGCGCCGTGGCGCCCGAAGCCGTGAAGTTCCCGGCGGCATAGAGGCCGTCGGTGCCGGCCACCAGCGCATAGACGGTGTTGTTGAGGCCGTCGCCCAACGGTGCCCACACGGCGCCGTCCCAGCGCGCGATGCGGCTGGCGGTCACGCCGCCGGCCGCGGTGAAGGAGCCGGCGGCATACAGGTCGCCGTTCCACACCGCCAGGGCCTGAATGGTCGCGGAGGTGAATCCTGTTCCCAACGCCGACCAGTTCGACCCGTCCCAGCGCGCGATGCGGTTGGCAGGCACGCCGCCGGCCTCCGTGAAGAAACCGGCTGCGTAGAGGTTGACGCCGTCGGTGGCCAGATCGCTGACCCCGTTGTTGACGCCCGTCCCCACATCGGACCAGTCCACGCCGTCCCAGCGCGCCAGGCGGTAGTGTCCATCGCCGGCGATGTCGAACGTGCCGCAGAGATAGACGTCGCTGCCGATGACCGCGAGTCCCGTCACCTGCGCATCGGTGCCGCGCAAGGTGAAGCGATCGTCCCAGCCGTCGCTGCAGGCGACTTTGTCGCCGCTCTTTTCGGTGTTCAGGTCGGGCACGAAACGGGGCGCACCGTCCGCGCCGGTTTCCAGGCTCCAGCCCCGGGCGTCGAAGCTCCCGAGGGCCTCCGGCGGCAGCGACCCGTCCGGCGCCAGCACATCCCCGAGGCGGGGGCCGGTCACCGGTTCGGCGGCCAGGGCTGACGCGGCGAGCAGAAGGACGGGAACGACAAAGAAGATTCGGGCGCGCGTCAACGTGCGCATAAGTTGTTCTCCGATAACGATTTGGATGTGGGCTAGCCGCGGACGGCGATGAATCTCCGTTATTGCACTATGATATTAGCCGATCGTTATCCGCAAGATCAAGGGTTGTTTTGACCCTTGATGATATCGAATCCGGATTGCCAAATCACCAGGAAGGGCCACCGAAGCGCAGATCGCGCCCTGCGATGCGGCTCCACCGACGCGAACGGCCGCACCTGGCGCAGGTGCGGCCGTCCTCGTCGCGCGCGGCGGCGTCTACAGCTTGACCAGCTCCACCCGCCGGTTGTTGGCCTTTCCTTCGGCGGTGTCGTTGCCGTCGATGGGTTTGCCTTCTCCCAGGCCCCTGGTCTCGAGCCGGTCGCCGGCAACGGCGTGCTTTTCCGCCAGCCATGCCCGCACCGATGCGGCGCGGCGCTGCGACAACTCCAGGTTGGCGTCGTCGGCGCC
>JAIFKS010000059.1 GCA_020049465.1 bacterium
ATACGGCGCCGGACGCGCTGGCTGCCGCCGAGGCCGGCGATCTGCGCGAGCGCCTGGGCCGGGCCCTGGCCGAACTGCCGGCGGACATGCGCACCGTCTTCGTGATGTACCACTTCCAGGGCCGCAAATACCGCGAGATCGCCGATGCGCTGGGCATTCCCCTGGGCACGGTCATGTCGAGGCTGCATGCGGCACGGCTGCGTCTGCGTCCGGCCGCCGGACTGGGGGAGGCGCCATGAACGGGCTGCTTCCCTTCGACCCCGTGAACGACGCGCCGCTGTTGTCGGCGTACGTGGACGGCGAACTGGACGGCGCCGATCTGGTCCGTGTCGAATCCCATCTGGCGGCCAGCGCCGAAGCGCGAGCCGAGGTCGATCGGCTGCGCGCCTTCAAGACCCTGACCGCCGGCCTGCGGTTGCGCGAAGCGCCGCCCGAGGACTGGGAGACATTCTGGCGGAATATCTACAACCGATCCGAGCGCTCGCTGGGCTGGCTTTTGGTCATCGTCGGCGTTGCCGTGGCCGGTCTATGGGGGCTGTGGCAAGTGGCGCTCGCCGTTTCGGCGGCCGAGCTTCCGGTTGTGGTCAAGGGCGGTCTGTTGGCCGGTGCCACGGGGCTGCTGGTGCTGCTGGTTTCGGTCCTGCGCGAGCGTCTGTACACACGCAAGCGCACGCGCTACGACGACATTGTCCGTTGAGGAGCCGACCTTGAAAGATCCCATCATCGTGACCACGACCCACGAGATCGCCGGCAAGCGCATCGTTCGCACGATCGGGCTGGTGAAGGGCAACACGATCCGCTCTCGCCATGCCGGCCGCGACTTCATGGCCAGCCTGCGGAATTTCGTGGGCGGCGAGGTGATCGAATACACGAAGATGATCGCCGAGTCCCGCGAGGAGGCGCTCGACCGCATGGTCGCCCAGGCGCAGGCCAACGGCGCCAACGCCGTGGTCGGGGTGCGATTCGCTTCTTCCGAGATCATGGACCGCGCGGCCGAACTGCTGGCCTACGGCACGGCCGTGGTCATCGAGGATCTGCCTTGAACCGGCCTTGAACCGCCGTAACGGCCGACAACGAAGAGGGCGCTCCGGTGGAGCGCCCTCTTCGCATCATCATCTCCGCCGTGTCATCAATCCCGCCGCGCGGCCGGACGGGGTCGGACAGATCAGGCGTCGACCATGCTGATCGCGTCTTCGGGGCAGGCGTCGAGGCAGGCTTCGCAGTCGATGCACTCCTCGGGATTGACCCAGGCCTTGCCGTCGACCATCGAGATGACCTCGGTCGGGCAGGCTTCGATGCAGGTTTCGCAGGCGTTGCACAGGCTCTTGTCGACAAATGCGGGCATCTCGAGATCCTCCTGGGGGACGGGTCCGGCGCCGCACCCAGGGGGCGGCGGTGACGTCGCTGAATATGAGCTATTGAGGCGGGCCTGTCAAATCGACAATGTTTTTCAATTCGAAGGTCAACCTGTTTGTTGACAAGTGATTATGCGAATCATCCGCGAGCTGGTCCTGGCCTTGTCAACGGTCCCGGTCCACGCCGGGCCCCCCGCGCGCGGTCAGGAGCGGGGGCAGACAGGCCAGCAGCAGGAGCAGGTCGCGCCAGAACAGATCCATCCCCACCCCATGCCCACCGTCGGTGTTGAAGCATCCGCAGCTGATGTCCAGCCCGCGCGCCAAAGCCGCGCCGATGGCGATCATGAAGACCGCCAGCATGCCGAGGCAAAGCAGAGCCGCGCCACGACGGCGCCAGCCGGCGACCAGCGCCAATCCGGCCACCATTTCGACGGCCGGCAGCAGCAGAGCCAGCGGGTGCAGAAGCGCGTAGGGCACCAGCCGGTAGTGGTGGATGGCCTTGGCGAATTCGGCCGGGTGGGCCAGCTTGTCCAGGGAGGCCCAGATGAAGACCCCGCCCACGGCCAGCCGGCACAGCAGCGACAGCCAGCGCATCATGAGGCTTCAGCTTCCCGCCGCGGCGACAACGGACCGCCGGCCGCCCGCCAGGCGCCCAGTCCGCCCTTCAGCAGCTCGACGTTGGGGTAGCCGCGCTGTAGGAGCCGCGAGGCCACGTTGTTGGCCAGGGCCAGGCTGCCGTCGCCGAACAGGATGAGGCGGTCTTCGGGAACGATGATGTCCAGCAGGGCCAGCATGTCGTCGTCGAAGGACCCGGGCCGGATCACGAAGGCGCCCGGCACCGAGTCGGCGATGCCGGGACCCGATGCGCGCGTGTCGATGAACAGGTGCACACCCTCGTCGTAGTAGCGGCGCGCCTGCGCCACGTCGATCAGGGGCGCCGCCAGCTCCAGTTCATAGTCGGCGGCGTCGGCCATCAGCGGCAGCCGTTCGCCCACGAAAGCCCAGCGACCGGTGGCCAGCGCCGCGCTCAGCGCCAGCAGCAGAAGGGCCTGACGCACGGCCGCCGACAGGGACGGACGTGCCGATGAACCTTCGGCCTGGGACCAGGTGCGCGCCATCGGGTCACATCCGGATCATGTAGGAGACCGGCACTTCGATGACGGGCACGGACTTCAGGTTGGTGTAGACCTTCAGGGTGCCGGTGATGCGGCCCTGCGAGGCGGCCGCGCGCTTGTCCATCTTCGTGATGGGCGCGCCCTTCAGCTTGATGTGGGTCTCCTGGCGCGGAACGGTTTCCACGATTTCGAACGTGATCTCCGGCAGGTCGATCTCGGCGCGCAGCACCTTGAAATCCAGCGGCGGGTTGGCCGCGTAGATCTTCACGTCCTGGCTGAACGTCGGCTGGTACCGGAAATTCACGATGTCGGGCGACGCGCTCAGTTCCGTGGCGATCCAGGCCCGGATCTCGATGTCCACCGTCGGTCGCTCGGGAACATTGGTGGTCACGCGCACCACGTCCTGATGCTGCCCCGGCGCCATCCGGGCCGGACGCGTGATCTCCAGGGCGGACTTGTGCGGGTCGCCGCCGACATTGTTGGTCACCTTGATGTCGAACAGGCCCTTCTGCGTCTTGTCGGCCTGCACACGCAGGTTCACGTCCGGCGCCGTGAACGTCACCGGGCGCATGGCCACCTCGCCGACCAGGGCGCGCTGGAACCCGACGCGTTCGGCGACCGGATCGACCGCGAGCACGACCTTCACGTCGACCGTCACCGGCAGTTCGACCAGGCGACGCGACGGGTCGTTCGAAGTGATCTTGATCAGCTTGTGCTGCACGCCGGAGAACTGCTTGCTGTCGAAGTGGACGACCATGTCCGTCGTTTCGCCCGGCTTGAGGCTCTTGACCTTCAGTTCCGGCACGGTGCAGCCGCAATCGGCATGGACATCCTCGATCACCAGCAGTCCGGCGCCCACGTTGGAGACCTTCACCGTCACCGTGCGTGTTTCCATCTGCCGCATCGTGCCCAGTTCGATGCTGGCGGGATCGAGCTTGAGACTCTGGGCGGACGCGGCGCCGGCCAGCAGCAGGACCGGCAGCAGCATGAAGAACAGCGGGGTTCGGCGCATGCGGGAACTCTCCAGATGGTTGAACACGGGTTGCCGGCCAATCCGGACGGGTGATCATGATAATACCCGGTCCGGCGGCGCCGGTTCCGGGAAATACCCTGGCCGACAGGATGGCCCCGAACCGGCGCCGTGGCAAGCCCCGGCCCTTGACGGCCGAGGCGATGGGGCGCCGCCACGGGGTGAACGGGCGGCGGACCTTCCCCTGTGCCGCCCAGTCCGGCCATGCGTGCGGCCGCCGGCCGGTTTATCTTGGCGCCGCGCCGTCGCCCGCCCCTGTCCGGGCCGGGGACCGCGAGGGGAGCACCCGTGACCGACGAGGAACGCGGAGGACGCCTGCGCGACCTGACCCGTGAAATGGTGTCCAGCTACCGTGAGTTGGGCGGACTGAACCGGTTGGGCAAGGAGAACCTGCCGTCGCAGGAGGCCATCGTCCAGTTGCTGGAAGAGCTGCTGGCCCTGGTCTATCCGGGCTACCACGGGGCGCCGGTGCCGCGGGGCGCCGACCTGGAACTGCAGATGGGCGGTCGGTTGGACAATGTCAGTCGGCAGCTCGCCGGGGTCCTGGCCGACATCCTGCGTTTCTGCCACCGGCAGGGCAGCCGTTGCGAGGAACTGTGGGCGCCCGCGGTGGCCGATCTGCCGGGCCCGGCGTCGGGCGACGACCGCTACACGGTGGCCGCGCGAAGGCTGACCCTGGAATACCTGGCCGGGCTGCCGGCCATCCGCCGGCTGGCCGACCTGGACGTGCGCGCCGCGTTCGAAGGCGATCCGGCGGCGACGAGCTGGGAGGAGATCATCCTCTGCTATCCCGGCGTGTACGCCGTCACCGTGCACCGGCTGGCCCACCCGCTGCAGGAACTGGGCGTGCCGCTGCTGCCGCGCATGATGAGCGAGTGGGCGCACCGCCAGACCGGCATCGACATCCATCCGGGTGCGCGGATCGGCGGTTCATTCTTCATCGACCACGGCACGGGCGTCGTCATCGGAGAAACCACGCGGATCGGCGAACGCGTGAAGCTGTATCAGGGCGTCACGCTCGGCGCGCTCAGCTTTCCGCGCAATGCCGACGGCACGCTGGTCAAGGGCGGCCAGAGGCATCCGACGATCGGCGACGGTGTGACGATCTACGCCAGCGCCACCATCCTCGGCGGCGAAACGGTGATCGGTGCCGGGGCGGTCATCGGGGGCGGTGTCTGGATCACGGCCCCGGTGGCGGCCGGCGCGCGCATCCTGAAATCGTGACGATTCACGGCCGGATTCCGGGAGCGGAACGGCATGGCCGGGCGTGACCGGCACGGATACGGCATGCTATGATGGGACGATGATGCACTTACACGGGAAATCCAGGCGCGGCCCCGCGGCCGCCGGGGCCGTCCTAACGGCGGCGATCTTTCTGGGTCTGTCCTCGCCGGCGGCGGCGGACGATTTCGCGGACCGCCGGGAACCGGTTCATCCCGGTCTGACCCGCGCCGGGTTCCAGCTCGCCAAAGCCGGCGTCACCGGAGCCAAGGCGGCAGGGGAAGACAAGCGCAACGGCGAACTGGGCGATGCCTCGGTCACCAGCGACCGCTACGACGTGCTGCGCTGTGCGCTGGACCTGGCCATCGATCCGGGCACGCGGTCCATCGACGGCTCGGTCCAGCTGGTGTTCGCCAGCCGGTGGGAAGGCCTGCGCGACGTGGTCTGCGATCTGCGCCAGACACTGACGGTGGCGGGGGTCGACCATGTGTCCGGCGCACTGCCGTTCACCCACGCCGGCGACTCGGTGACCATCACGCTGCCGGAAGGCCTGGCGACGGGTGCGCTGGACTCGGTGACCATCCGCTACGGCGGCCAGCCCCTGCAGCCGCTGGTCAACCGCGGCCTGATGTACCGCGAGCACACGCCCGATCCGGTGTCGCAGCCCGCGGTGCGGGCGCCCGTGGTCGCCAACATGAGCCAGCCGGCCCATGCCCAGTCGTGGTGGCCCTGCAAGGACCGGCCCGGCGACAAATTCCTGGTCTCCATGGCGCTGACGGTGCCCGATACGCTGGTCGGAGTGTCGAACGGCACACTGCTCGGGGTGACCCCCGCCGGCGACGGACGCGAGACCTGGCGCTGGCGCGAGGACTATCCCATTGCCGCCTACCTGGTGTCGGTGGCGATCAGCGACTACACGCTGCTCCAGGAGGAGTGCCTGACCGGCGGCGGCACGGCCGTTCCCCTGCGGCACTGGGTGTTTCCGGAGGACGCGGCCGACGCGGCCGTGGATTTCGCGCCCATGTGCGAGATGATGGACCTGTGTGAACAGTGGTTCGGTCCCTACCCGTTCGCCGGCGAGAAGTACGGGCACGCCGAATTCATCTGGCCCGGCGCGATGGAGCACCAGACCATCACCTCGATCGGTTCCAGTTCGGTGTCCGGCGACCGGTCGCGCGACTGGCTGATTGCGCACGAACTGGGGCACCAGTGGTTCGGCGACAGCCTGACGCCGCGCGAGTGGGCCGACATCTGGCTGAACGAGGGGCTGGCGACCTACACCGAAGCGCTGTGGTACGAGCACCGGGACGGCCCGACGGCGTATCTCGCTTTCATGGACCGGGCCCGCAACGAGGCCGAATGGCTGCTCGACGGGCCGGTCTACGACCCGATGCCCGTTTTCCCGGGGCGCGTGATCTACGACAAGGGCGCCTGGATCATGCACATGCTGCGCGGCAGGATGGGCGACGCCGCGTTCTTCGGGTTCCTGCAAGATTGGGGCAGCGGGGGCGGACGGCCCGGCGGCACGGTGGTCACCGAAGATTTCATCGCGCTGGCGTCGACCCTGGCGGGCGAGGACCTGAACGGCTTCTTCCGGCCCTACCTCGAGAGCATGGAACTGCCGCGGATCAATGCGCAGCTGCAGGTCGAGGACGGCGACGCCGGCCCGGGCACGCGCCTGCGCGTGACGCTGTCCCAGCATCAGCTGCCGTTGTTCGACAACGTGTACCCGGTGGTGGTGACGACCGCCGGCGGCGGCCAGACGGTGAACCTGCGTCTGGACGGGGCGCTGGCCAGCGCGGTGTTCGAGTTCCCGACGCCGGTCATCGAAGCGCGCCTGGATCCGGACGGCTGGGTCCTGTGGACGCCGCTGGGCGACGATGCGATCAGCGAGGGGCTGCAGGGCGTCTACCCGAACCCGTCGGCGGGCGACTGGGTCGTGCTGCGCTTCTGGCTGAACGACGCGAAGCCCGGCGTGGTGACGTTCTACGATGCGCGCGGCCTGAAGGTCGCTTCGCGCGCGGTGCCGGCGGGCGCGCCGGGTCCGAACGAGTTCGGCTGGAACGTGCGGGCCGACGACGGCGCGCGCCTGCCCAGCGGCGTCTACTGGGCCGCGCTGGAACTGGACGGCCGGCGGTCGGTCAGGAAGCTGGCCGTGGTGCGCTGAAGCGTCGCCGACGCGCCTACTTCCAGTGCGAGGAAATGAACTCCGCGACCTCGGGGCTGCCGCCCTGCAGCACGAGGTAGCCGTCGTGCGGTTCGCGGTCGGTGATCTCGCCGTTGACCGGTGTCAGCATCAGGCGGCGCACCTCGTCGTGGTCCTGGCTCTGGCCCAGGGCCCAGCCCAGCTTCACGTAGGCCACCTCCGGCAGCATGTTCGCCGCCGGGATCACGCCCAGCCCCATCAGTTCCCGCCCGGTCTCGTACACGTACATCTGCACGTAGCCCCACATCGTCTGGACCGTCATGTAGACGTGCACGCCCGCCGTGCGCGCACGGTCCAGGGCCGGGTAGAGCGGCTTGTTCACGTGGCCGAGTCCGGTGCCGGCGATGATGATGCCCTTGTAGCCGTTGTCGATCAGCGAGTCGATGATGTCGGGCTTCATGGCCGGGTAGTAGTAGACCAGCGACACGCGGTCGTCGAAGACGGCTTTCAGGTCCACCTTGCGTTCGCTGCGGCGCCGGCGGTAGTCGTCGCGGTAGGGCGTGACGCCGGTCAGATCGACGCGCCCCAGCGGAATGTCGCTGAGCGTGCGGAAGGTGGACCGGTAGCTCGAGTGCATCTTGCGCACGCGCGTGCCGCGGTGCAGCAGTCCGTACTGGTCGCTGGTCGGGCCGAACATGCAGACCATGACTTCGGCGATGTCGCTGGTGGCGGCCGTGCGGGTGGCATTGATCAGGTTGATGGCCGCGTCCGAGCTGGGGCGGTCGCTGCTGCGCTGGCTTCCCACCATCACGACCGGCACCGGCAGGTCCTGCAGCATGAAGCTGAGCGCGGCCGCGGTGTGGTGCATGGTGTCGGTGCCGTGGCCGACGACGATGCCGGCCACGCCCTTCTCGATCTCGGCGGCGATGGCCCGGGCGGTGCCCATCCACTCCTCGGGTCCCATGTTCTCGCTGAACACGCCGTACAGCTTCTCGGTCTCCATGTTGCAGACGTCGGCCAGTTCCGGCACCGAACCGTACAGTTCGCCGGGGCTGAAGGCGGGGATCACCGCGCCGGTGCGGTAGTCCAGCCGGCTGGCGATGGTGCCGCCGGTGCCCAGCAGTTTCACGCGCGGCTTCTTCGGGTCGTGCGGGAAGGCGCGCTCGGGGATCTGGTACTTCGCTTCCTTGCGGCCGTGCACGGTGATGCGCTGCACCTTGTCGTGCCTGACGCCGATGTTGTAGCCCGTGTCCAGCTTCAGCACGATGTGGTCGGCGTCGGCGGTCACGCTGCGGGGCAGGATCAGCCCCGAGAAGTCGCCGCGCGTCGTGTGCAGCGTGGCCAGGCTCCACACGGGCGCCGACTGGGCCTGCAGCAGATCGAGCGTCGGGCTTCGGTACCCCTTGAAATCGTCGTTGTCAGCGGTCATGACCGGACCTCCGCCAGGGTTTCGTCGATCCAGCGGCGCACCAGGCTGCCGGGCACGCGTCCGCGCAGCGCCGGCATCACCGCGCCCATCATCGCGTGTGCGCGCTTGTCCGCCGCCGTCGGCAGCGGGTTCGGCAGCGAGGCCAGGGCGTCCTCGAACAGGCGCCGGGCTTCGCCGTCGTCGAGGCGGGCCGTCGGTTCGTCTTCGCCGCTCCACACCGCTTCGGGAATCACGCGGCCGCAGGCCAGGGCGTCGACGGTGTGTTCCCACCACGGGCCGGCGGCGCTCAGGCTGGCCGGCCGCGGGCACGAGCGGTCCAGAAGCAGCGAAGCCAGCGCCGCGGCGTCGAACGCGCCGTCCGTCGGCAGGCGGCCCTCCAGGTGCGCGAACAGGTCCCAGGCCCGGTGCCGGCTCAGGCGCGCGGACAGGTCGGCGCCCACCTCGAGGGCGCGCAGCCGTTCGAGCCGCTCCCACGGGCGCAGCGGCACGCGGGCGGCGATGGCGTCGACGCGGGCGTCGGCCAGCGGGATGGGCGGCAGGTCGGTGTCCGGGTACATGCGGTCGGCGCCCGGCAGGATGCGTTCGAAGCCGTTGGTGCCGTCGTCCAGGGCCTGGCGCGTCTCGTTCGGCACGCCGAGGGTCGCGTCGCGGGCGCGGATGGCGATCTCGCGCGAGGCGGTCTCGATGTCGGCGCGGCTGCCCCAGACCACGATAACCGGGACGTCGGCGGCCACGTTGCAGGCCTTGCTCACGCGCTCCCACTCGGCGCTCGACAGCGAGGGCACGTTCTGCGTCGACAGCGCCAGGTTCGGCAGTTCGTCCAGGCAGGCGATGACCCGCACGCGGTCGCTGAATTCCTTGAGGAACGAGGTGCGCGGCTGTGTGGACACGTCGAGCAGGCCCTGGAAGCCCGGCAGCGCACAGGCGCCCACGACCGCGCCCTGGGCCACGGCCTGGGCGATGAACCCGCAGGCGGTGCCGCGAACCTGGGGTGTGACGTCGACCAGGCGGTCGGTGATCGATTCGGCGGTGACGCCGCGGCGCGCGAGCTCGCCGCGGATCCCCAGCAGGGAGCGCTGCCGGAGCGCTTCGTTGTGCGTGAGCCGGCCCACCTCGCGCAGGCTGGGCACGCCCTTGATCTCGATGCGCGTACCGCCGGTGACCGATACGTTCACGTCCTGCCGCGCGGCGCCGGCGCCGGTGCGGACCATGCCGCCCGAGCGCGCCAGGAAGCGGAGGATCTGGCCGACGGCCATCGCCTCCTGCGGGGTGCGCATGTCCGGGTCGGTCACGGTCTCGATCAGCGGCATGCCCAGGCGGTCGGTGCGGTAGACGCGGCGGTGGCCGCGGTCGCTGACCTCGCGGCAGGAATCCTCCTCGATGCTGATCTGCCGGATGCGCACCGAGCGGTTGCCGAAGGGCACTTCGCCGTCGGTGCCGACGATGGCGGTGCGCTGGAAGCCGGTGGGGATGCTGCCGTCCAGGTACTGCTTGCGGGTGATGTGCACTTCGCTGACGACGTTGCACCCCAGCAGCATCGCCATCAGCAGACTGCCGTCCAGGGCCAGATCGTCCATCTCGAACGGCGGGGCATCGTCCATCTCGTAGGTGCAGACCGTCTCGCGGTTCAGCAGGTAGACGATCTCCTTGCGCGTCTTGAACTCCATCAGCGCGGTGCCGTCGTACTCGCCCATCTCCGAGAGCGTCGGGCGCATGTGGCGCAGGATCTCGGCGTCGTGGTGGTCGCGGTTGTAGCGGCCGGCCGGACAGCGGCAGAACAGCTTGCGCGCCGTCAGCAGTTGCTGGTGGATCTCCAGCCCGCAGCGGAAGCCCAGGGCGGCGTAGTCGTCGTCCGACAATGTGCCCCAGGCCGGGAGCGGTTGCAGGAGCCAGGGATCGGTCAGGCGGTACTGGCTGGACAGGGACACGGCGTCCACCTTGTTGAGAGGGCGGAATCGGGTTGGACAGGATCGGCGCCGCGGGCGTCCGAACGGTCCAGGGGACGACCTGTCAACCGGTTGACACGTGATTACATATCGAATATGGTAAATCGTCAAACCCGTAACAAGCTGCCGGGCAGGTTCCTGTGACGAACTTTCCCGGCGTCGGTCCGTTCCGCGGAGGCAGGCCTTGCGCAAGATCCGGCGGCATTCCGAGGTGCCCGAGGCGACCATCCACCGGCTGCCGCGCTATCTCGAGAAGCTCAAGCTGCTGCAGGCCGTGGGGGTGGAGGACGTCTCCAGCCGCCAGCTGGCCGAATCGCTGGACATCAAAGCGAGCCAACTGAGGCACGATTTCCACTATTTCGGCGGTTTCAGCCGGCCCGGCCGTCCCTACCAGGTGGGCAAGCTGGTGCCCGCGCTGGAAAAGATCATCGGCGTGTCCGAGCCGCAGCCGGTGGCCATCATCGGGGCCGGGCACCTGGGCCAGGCCCTGGCCAACTACGGCAACCTGGATGTGCAGGGCTTCCCCGTGCGCGGCGTCTTCGACGCCAACCCGCGTCTCGTCGGTCTGGAGATCAGCGGCCAGCCGGTGCGCGACATGGATCAGCTCGAGGACGTGATCGCCCGCGAGGGCATCCGCATCGCCATCCTGACGGTGCCGGCCCAGCACGCGCAGGCGGTGACCGAACGGCTGGTGACCTGCGGCATCGTGGGCATCGTCAACTTCGCCCCCACCGACCTGAAGGTGCCGAAGACCGTGGCCGTGCGCAACGAGCGCCTGGTCGTGGGCCTCATGGCGCTCAGCTTCAAGGTCAAGTGCATCCTGGAAGGCGACTGCGGCGCGGAGTGAGCGCCGGTGCCGAAGGTGTGAAAGAACAAGGGGCCGGATCGCGAACGATCCGGCCCCTGCTTCTTGTGCCGCTTGCGCGGTTCATCAGATCTGCCAGAGATACTGCAGCTTCAGGAAATACGTGCGCCCCGCCAGACGCCATTCGTCCTGGTCCGGCACCGGGCCGGTGAACTCGGCGTAGTCGCGGGTCGAGCCCACGTAGAAGATCGAGAACGGGTTCAGCCGGAACGTGAGCAGCGGGTCGACATTCCACCGGCGGTCGAAGTCGTCGTACTGCACGACCAGGCGCAGCGACCACTCGCGGGACAGCTGCAGATTGAAGCGCGAGCGCGAGATGAAACCGTCGAACAGGCGTTCGCCCGAGGCCAGATCGTCGCTGCGGATCGTGTTGAGCCGCTGCTCGAACAGCAGCCGGCTCCAGGGCCGGAGGTCCAGCCAATAGGACTGGCGGAGCTCCTTGCCCATCACCTCGTCGAAGCGGGCGATGCGGTGGCCGTACGAAATCTCGGCCCCGCCGGCCACGGCCTCGGACGGCCGCATCTGGAAGCCGGCCTCGCGGCTGGTGATGCCGTCGAACTGGATCCCGTGGAAGAGCTCGTTGCTGCCCATGGCCTCGACCCAGACCTGTGTCTGCGCGTAGCGCAGCCAGGCCCGCAGCGCGCCCATCAGCCACTCGTCCTTTTTCACCTCGGCGAAGTCCCAGACGCGGCCCACATTCAGCGATGGTTCGACGCGGTCGAACAGGCCGTCCTCGAAGTAGAAAGTATAGCCCGTCCAGGCGGTGCCCATGCGCTGGTCGTTGCGCGGCTCGAAGCCCGACTCGGCGCGGAATGTCGGACTGCGTTCCCAGTAGTCGACATCGAAGTTCCAGTGCCGGGTCGAGCGCTCGACGCTGGCGTAGAGACCGTGGCCGGTGAAGTACTCGCCGTCGAAGGCGGCGGTGTGGCGGCCACGGTCGAAGGTCACGCCGTCGAGATCGGCGGTCAGTTCCGGAGCCACGGGCTCCGACGTGGTGCTGACCAGACCCTGCGCCTCGAAGCGCAGGTTGCCGGTGAGGTTCACGCGACCGTCAAGGCCGACGACGGCCCCGTAGCCGCCGCCCTCGTGCCAGCGCGCGGTCGAGATGAAACCAACATGCGACTGGCTGCCCAGGGACTGCCGGACGCGGCTGAGGAACGACCAGCTGCGGCCGCCCTCGATGAGGGCGCTGCCCTCGCCGAACGGCAGGATGAACGGCGACGCATCGTCCTGCGCGACCAAGGCCGCGAAGTTCGTCCGGCCGGGGCGCCCGGTCAGCTTGCCGGCCCAGAACGGCCGGTTGATGGAACGCGTGTAGACGGCGTCGAAGTTGGTGGCCCACAGGTCGCTGCCCTCCTGGAAGAAGGGTCGCTTCTCCGGGTAGGACAGCGCGAACGTCGAGTTGACGTCGATCTGCGCCGCATCGCTCTCGACCTGCGAGAAATCGGGATTCAGCGTGGCCTCGGCGGTGATGCTGGGCGTGATCCCGTAGGCGACGCCCAGCGAAGGCTCGCCCATGATCGCACCTTCGCTCAGCGGACCGGCCGCGCCGTCGCCGTCCGCGCCGCGTCCGTCCTCCTGCGAGGCCACGATGGCCGGCAGGACGGTCAGGCCGCTGCCCGGCTTGACGCCGTTGATCCCGGTGACCGTGCCCCACTGGCAGGGCCAGCAGTCCTGGTCGCGGTCGTAGATGCCCCAGGAGGACTGTCCGCGCACCTGCCGGTTGTCGTTGCGCCAGAAGTCGACGCGCCACTCCTGCGCCGGCGCATCCGGGAAGCGCAGGCTGGTCCAGGGGATGGCCAGTTCGACCTGCCATCCCTCTTCGGTGATGCGGCCCGACGAGTGGAAGAGCAGGTCGTAGGTCATGTCTTCACCGGCGCCGGCGGACCACAGCAGGTCACCCTGCACGCCGTGCGGGTTGCTGGCGATCTCGAAGGCCCAGGCCTGGTCGCCGAAGGTGTCCAGCGCCAGGATGACGTAGTCGTCGTTCCAGATGCGGTCGCGCTCGCTGTACGAGGCGCGCACGGCGGCCGGGTCGTCGTAGCAGATGAACGCCGCGTAGAGGTATTCGTCGTCGTACGTCAGCATGGCCTCGGTCGGGTTCGCCGGCTGCGTCTGGTCGCCGGGCGCGTGCTCGACGAAGTTCCCGGCGCGGGGGATGCCCTGCCAGCCGGCATCGTCCAGCACGCCGTCGACGTCGATGGGCCCGGCGGCGCGCCGCGTCTCGAGGCGCGGATGGCGTTCGGGCTGCCAGGGCGCTGAAGGTCGCGCTGCGTCGGCTGGAGCCGGGAAGCCGGCGGACGCCGCGAGCAGGAGGATGGTGGCCAGGGTCGGGGCCCATTGTCTTGCGGACGTGCGCTGGGCGGACGTGCGATGCGGCGGCACGATGGCGGACTCCTCCGTGGGGTGGGCTGAAGGACGCAACCGGTTGGATACGGTTGGGGCAGGAGAGGGTTGCGGAGTGTTCGGAGATTGGCGCGGCATGCAGGACATCCCGGATGAGGTTGAGGTGGTTCTTCCCGATTCGGAATGCGAAAATGGCCGTGGGCGCGGCCGCTGTCGAGAAACTTCCGGGCGGCGTGTCCGTGCTTATCAGCAACCGGGGACCGGGCCATGAAATCCACCGCCAACAAAGTCGATCCAGATCCTGATTCACGCGAGGAATCGGCCTTGCGTGGAGGCAAGGGCGGCATCGTCCTGATCGCGGGCCTTGTGGCCTGCGCGGCTGTCGCGGCCCGCCTGCCGGCACTCGGGACCTGGTGGTGTCTGGATGACTGGGGCCAGCTCGGCCGCGCGGCGGGTCTGCTGGACGGCCAGAGGGGCCTTCCCGCCCGCTGGCTGAGCCAGCAGGCGTGGTGGTCGTTGACCTGGCCGCTGCTGGGCGCCGACGCGGCCGCGCATGCCTGGGCGCGCATCCTTCTGCACGCGCTCGCCGCGGTGACGCTGGCCCGTATCGCGCTCCGGGCCGGACTGCCGCCCATGGCCAGGCTCTTCGCGGGCCTGATGTTCGCGGCTACGCCCATCGCCTTCACGCCCATCTACTGGGCCTCCGGCATCCAGGAATTGCTCGGCGGCACACTCGCCCTGCTGGCTGTCGAGCGCTGGCTGGCCGGCGGACGCGCGGGGGCGGTGGCGGCGTTCGTGTTCGGCACGGGGGCGATCCTGTCCAAGGAAGCGGCGTTCGCACTGCCTGTATTCTTCGTGGCGTCGCTGATTCCGGCTCGCGCATCGTCCGTTGCGTTGGGACGATGGCGCCGGAGCGCGGCGGCGGGCCTGGTGGTGGTCGCAGCGAGCGAGGCATTTCTCGTGACGCGCCACTTCGCGACCGGTTCCGGCGATCCCTATGCGCTGGGCGGGCCCCTGGTCATGCTGGGGAACCTCGGCAAATTCGGCTGGTGGCTTCCCACGCCGGGCCCGGTCTTCACGGCGCAGGTGGACTGGACCAGGGCCGGCGTCGGCCTCGCGGTTCTGGCTGCCTGGGGGGTGGCCGGCGCCCTGGCCTGGCGGCGGGGATCCCGTGCGCGGCTGGCGGCCTGGTTCTTCGCACTCCTGAGCCTGGCGCCGGCGCTGCCCCTTCTCAACCAGGCGCGGCCGTACATGGGCTACCTCGCGGCGGCGGCCGGCGCGCTCACCCTGGCGACCTGGTGGCCGACGCGTTTGCGGTCGGGGCCCGTGCTCATGGCCGCGATGTTCGTGGTGACGGTCCTCTGGGGTCAGGTCGGCATGCGCGGCCGCATCGCGGCCACGGGCGCCGACGGATTGCCCGCAGACCCGGTGGTGCGGGCGGCGCTGGCGGCGCGCGAAACGGCCGCGGCCATCGCGGCGGCGTTGCCGCCGGGGTTCGCGGGGGACGCGCGGACCCTGGTCATCTTCCAGCCGAAGTTGTCGGGGCAACCCGGGGCGCGCGAACACGCCGACGAAAGAGCCATGGAAACGCCTCGATACGTTGCGCTGTCCGGTGCTCTGGGAGCGGACCTGGCTTTCGGCGGTCGTGGCGAGGTCCTCTGGACGGCATCGCTGCTTACAGCGCCGGCCGACGGGTTTGTGGTCTGCGAAAAGAGCAAGGGCTTCCAGGCCTGGGGCTCCGTCCATGAGGCGCTGATGTATGCCGCAGTGCTGCACATCGCAGCGGGGAATCACGAACAGGCCGCTGCGCAGTTGACGCGAGCCGTTGCGTTGGACGGGGCATGCGCACTGCGGGTCCCGGAAGGCGACGCCCTGGGCATCCCACCTGCCGTGCTTGGACCAGGGCTCGCGGGGTTTCGACGGTGGGTCGACGCGCGGGTGGCGCGGGGTGAATTGTCCGCAGGAATGGCGGGGCGCCTGCGGGAGTTCGCGGAAGCCCGCTGAAGCATCCCGTTTGGGATGGCACATTGTCCGCGGGTTGGATTTTATTGGATATATCTCCATGAACCCCTTGCTGTTACGATTTCTTTTCGCTATATTATCGCCTTCGCGATTTGCGATATTTTCCTCCCCGAGAGGTGCACACCATGGCCGCCGTCACCCTGCCCGAATTCGCCGCCGACCAGCCCGCCGCGATGGTCGATGCCTCGCTGCGCCAGGCTCTTTACGCCTGCGACCGCGCGCAGGAATGCGCCGTGCTCTGGTTCGCCGAGGTGCAGCGGCGCGGGCTGTACCGCCAGCTCGGGTTCGCCAGCCTGCAGATGTACGCCGTGCAGGCGCTTGGTTTCAGCGACAACCGCTACTGGCTGTTCAAACGTCTCGCCGACGATCTCGAGCGCCTGCCGGTCTTGCGCGACGCCGTGGCGACGGGCACGATCGGTTGGACCAAGGCCCGGCAGGTCGCGCGGGTCGCGACGGCCGAGACACAGGATGTGTGGGTGGCCAAGGCGCAGTCGATCGGACGGCGCGAGCTGGAAGTCGCGGTGAAGGCGGCGACCGCACGGAGACCGCCGGTGCCTGAGGTGCAGCTGGACTTCGAGGTGGCGTCATCGCCCGTCGCCGATCCGCCGTCGATCATCAGCCTGCGCGCCGATGGCGTCCGGTTGGCGCGCTACGAGGCGCTGGTCGAGAAGGCGCACAAGCTCGGCCTGGCGCCGGAGGGTGCTGATCGTCTGGACCTGGTGCTGGCGGGCCGCGGCGAGAAGCGACTTGCGCCGGCGCAAGTGGAATCGTTGGCCTGTGACGCGCGCGTGCGGCGGGAAGGCGGGCCGAACCGCGCGACGATACCGCCTTCGGTGCGGGCGGCCGTGCTGGCGCGCGATCGCCATCGCTGTGCCGCGCCGGGCTGCCGCTCGACGCGGTTCCTCGAAGTGCACCATGTGCTGCCGCGTCGGCTCGGCGGATCGAACCGGGCGGAGAACCTGACGACGTTGTGCAGCCGGTGCCATGGGTTCGTGCATGAACACGAAGGGATGGTGATGTTGCAGGACGCATGTAGACGTTGAAGCGCCGGACATCGTCGCTGGACTTGCGCCGGCGCAAGTGGTGATGCTCAAGCGATGATGCTCAAGCGACGAGGCCGCGGCGGCCAACCGCCACGGCACCGCGCACCCGACGGGCCGGTCTTGTCGGCGGTGCCGCAGGCGATTCCAGTTCGCGATGGCCAACGGCCACATTCTGCGCCTAGTATCGCGCGGTTCGCCCACCTGTCCCGGCTCACGCTTCCGGAGGATCCCCATGCCGCCGACTCCCCGCCGCCTGCTCACCGAGTTGGAATCGATCCGCCTTGACTTCGGGCCGGAATTCGCCGCGCGGCGCCGTCGGCTGTTGCGGGGGCTGGTGCG
>JAIFKS010000127.1 GCA_020049465.1 bacterium
AGATCATGACGAATCTGTGCGTGAACGCGCGGGATGCCATCACCGGAACCGGACACATCGCGATCGAATCAGGCACCGTCACGTTCGACGAGGCCTGGTGCGTCGCGAATCCGGGCTTCCGGCCGGGCGAATACGTTCTGCTCACGGTCAGCGACGACGGCAGCGGCATGGACCGGGAAACGCAGGCCCGGCTGTTCGAACCGTTCTTCACCACCAAGACGCTGGGGCGCGGCACGGGTCTGGGTCTGGCCACCGTCTACGGCATCGTCCGGCAGAACGGCGGCTTCATCAAGGTGTACAGCGAACTCGAGGTCGGCACGACCTTTCGGGTCTACCTGCCGCGGCATCTGGACAGTGAAGATGACATGCCGGAAGCCGAGCCGCCGCAACCGATGCCCCGCGGCGACGAAGTGCTGCTGCTGGTCGAAGACGAACCACGACTGTTGGCCATGGCGCACTCGATGCTGGAAAGGCTGGGATACCGGGTTCTGGCCGCGGCGTCTCCTGACGAGGCGCTGGAGTCGGCCGCCGGGCACGCCGGTCGGATCGATCTGCTGATCACCGATGTGATCATGCCCGGCATGAATGGTCGCGAACTTTCGGACCGGCTGCGGACACTGCGCCCCGGTCTGCGCACCCTGTTCATGTCCGGCTACTCGGGCAACATCATCGACACCCACGGCGTGCTGGATCCGGGCGTCCATTTCCTGGCGAAACCGTTCACCGTCCGCGGACTGGCGGACGCGATCCGCCTGGCGCTGGATCCCACCAGCGACGGTGCCGCCGCGGATCCCGGCCGGTGATGCAACCCGGCGGGGGACCTGTGCGTCTGTAGTGGGTCGGCCCCCGTTCGGGGGCCCGGATTTCCGCCCCAGCCCGCGGAGGAGCGCCATGAACCGCCGCCCCCTGTCTCCGGTGGCCCTGTGCCTGGTCCTGATCGCCTGTCTGCCCACCCTGCTGCCGTCCTCTCCGGCCCGGGCGGCCGAGATCACGCGCGAATTCACGTTCACGACCGCCGATCTGTACGTGGGCAACCTGATCGGCGCCGTCGACGTGCGGCAGGGTCAGGGCGACGCGTTCAAGGTGACGGTGAACCTGCGCGGCGACGATCTGATCGACGGAATGATCAAGCTCGAGCAGGAGACCGGCGCGCTGCGCATACGTTTCCCGCTGGAGGAACACGACAAATACGTGTATCCGGCGATGGGGCGCGGTTCGCGCACCACGTTCTCGATCCACGACCAGGAAACGGCCGAGAAGTCGTGGCTTCGGCGCACGTTCGGCATGTTGACGGGCAGGCGCGTCACCGTGCGCGGTTCGGGCAACGGTCTGGAGATGTGGGCCGATGTGACCATCGAAGTGCCGGCGGGCCGGACGCTGACGTTGCGCCACGGCGTGGGCGAAGTGACGGCGGCCGACCTGCGGGCCGATCTGGACCTGGAGACGGACGTGGGCGGCATCCGCGTCGAGCGCCTGGGCGGCGATCTGCGCGCGGACACCGGCAGCGGGAACGTCGTGGTTTCCGATGTCGAGGGCGATCTTGATGTGGACACCGGCAGCGGCGAAGTGGCATTGCGCGACTGCGTCGCCCCGACGGCCAGGATCGACACCGGCAGCGGCGGGGTCGAGGTGGCGGGGCTGCGCTGCACGACCCTGGACATCGACACCGGCAGCGGTGAGGTGGCGGCTGTCGGCGTGACCGCCGACGAGGCGAAGATCGACACCGGCAGCGGCGGGGTGACGTTCCGCCTGGACCGTATGGGGGATGGACGGTTCGTGGTGGACACCGGCAGCGGCAATGTCGAACTGGAGTTGCCGGCGGACGCGTCGGCGAAGATCACGGCCGACACCGGCAGCGGCGACATCGACAGTCGCGTGCCCGGCGCCCATTTCGAGAAGCTGGACGACGGCAGCCGCCGCCTGGTGGTGGGCGACGGGGCTGCCGAAGTGACGCTGGATACCGGGAGCGGGTCGGTGACGGTCAGCCGGAAATAGGGCCGGCGGACGAAAAACAGGTGACGGGGTCTGTTCAGGCGCTCACAGAATCCTTACATTAGGATGCGGTCCGTGTCCTGCACCGAGTCGGATCGCTGATCCGGGCCGTCGTCCCTGTGACGACGGCCCGGTTTTCATTTCCGGCGCACATCCCCGCCGCACATCCCCGCCGCTCATGGCCGCCGCAAGGCCTCCAGCTGATAGGGCCAGATCCCGGGCGGCAGCGGCCGGCCCAGCCCGTTGAAACTACCGGCGTGTTCCAGCGGCGACTTGTTCACCAGGGCGCGCCACTGGCGCTGGTCATAGCAGCGCAGGTCGTAGGCGTCGTCGAAGTGTCCGGTAGTGCCGGGGCGCTCGACCGTCAGGTGGCTGATGGCGCGTTCGCGGCGTCCGCGGACGGTGCCCGGCTCCGGCGGCAGCCAGTTGATGAGCTGGCTGACCCGGCAGCGGCCGCGGGCGGCGGTCCACAGATCCTCGTCGGGCCAGAGCCAGTCGTAGTCGGTCAGGCTGAGGCCCACGACGTACAGGGCTCCGGGGCGCAGCAGTTCGGCCATCTGGGCGAAGTGGGCCAGCATGGCGCGGTCCGTGGCCAGGTGGCGCAGCGAATTCACGGTCACGAAAGCGAAGTCGACCGTCCCGGGCTTCAGGCCGGCCTTGCGTGCGGCATGGGCGAAGTCGGCCAGATCGGCCTGGAACAGGCGGGGGGCGGCGGGATCCCGGCGCCCTGGAGACGCCAGTGGTGTCTTCGGGCCGAGCCGCCGTCCGGCGTATTCCAGCATCGCCGGTTCGCGGTCGAATCCCGCCACGCGCCGGCCCCGCCTGGCCGCCACCCGCAGACAGCGTCCGGTGCCGCAGGCCGGCTCGAACCACAGCCGGTCTTCGCGCAGGCGCGCCGTCCGGGCGAGCGCCCGCTCGACCCGCTCGAGCGCGTCCATTTCAGCGGCGGTGCCGGGCGTGTAGAGGATGTCGTAGACCGTCGGGTCGGCATAGAGGCTCTGGACGGAACCGTCGCCCGCTTCCGCGCCCGGCCCGGGCCCCGGTTCGTGTGCGATTTTGCGCTTTCCTGCCATGTCGCGTTCTGCCCCCGCTGTCGCCCACCGGTCCACGGACCGCCATCCCGGCGGCTCTTCGCCGCGAACCTTGCCCCACCGGGATCCCTCGTGCAACATTCTTCCCTGTACCGCGCATGAAACCTGTTTGCCCGGCCGCCCGCTGTTTTCCCACCGCCAGGAGGTTTTCCGTGAAGCGCCTGAGCCTGTTCTCCCTTGCCCTTGTCGTGTTGCTGGGGGCTGCCGCCGCACAGGCGGCCGATCAGCCCGGTTATCTTCTGCGCTACGCCGACATCGGCGGCGGCAACATCGTCTTCACCTACGAAGGCGATCTCTGGCTGGTACCCGAAGCCGGCGGCGAGGCCCGCCGCCTGACCAGCCACTCCGGCGGCGAAGTGATGGCCAAGTTCAGCCCGGACGGAAAGCAACTGGCCTTCACCGGCGAATACGACGGCGGCAACGACATCTACCTGATGGACGCCGTGGGCGGCGAGCCGAAGCGCCTGACCTGGCACCCGGCCCCCGACACCATGCTGGACTGGTGCCCCGACGCCAGCGGCGTGGTCATCACCAGCAGCCGCGAGTACCCGTTCCGCGGACATCTGTACAAGGTGTTCCTGGACGGCGGCCTGGACATGGCGCTGCCGGTGGACCGCGGCTCGCTGGCCTCGGTCGCGCCCGACCACAGCGCCCTGGCCTACAACCGCATCAACGTCCAGACGCGCACCTGGAAGCGCTACGAGGGCGGCATGGCCCAGGACATCTGGGTGAAGAACTTCAAGACGGGCGCCATCGACAGGATCACCGACTGGACCGGCAACGACAGCTTCCCGATGTGGGGCGAGGGCGCCATCTACTTCCTCAGCGACCGCGAAGACGGCACGCTCAACCTCTACGCCTACGACACCGCGACGAAGCAGGTACGGCGCCTGACCATGTTCAAGGACTACGACGTGAAGTGGCCCTCGTACGGCGACGGCAAGATCGTCTTCCAGCACGGCGCCGGCCTGAAGGTGTGCGACACGGCTACCGGCCAGGTGCGCGAGGTGCCCATCAGCGTGCATTCGGACCGCCGCCACGTGCGCGAGGAGTTCATCGACGACGCGCCGAGCATCGGCGCCTTCGGCCTGTCGCCGGGCGGGGAACGGGCCGTGCTGGAGTCGCGCGGCGAACTTCTGAATCTGCCCGCCGAGAAGGGCGACGCCGTCAACCTGACCGCGACCAGCGCCTCGCGCGAGAAATACGGCACCTGGAGCCCCGACGGTGCGCACATCGCCTTCATCAGCGACCGCACCGGCGACGAGCAGCTCTACGTGGCCGGCCCGAAGGGCGGCGCCTGGAAGCAGCTGACCAGCGGTGTCTACGGGTTCACGAAGCAGCCCGTGTGGTCGCCCGACAGCCGGCAGATCATCTTCTCCGACAAGTTCCTGAAGCTCCACCTGGTCGATGTCGCCACCGGCAAGACCACCGAGATCGCCCACAGCGACTACGACGACGCCTGGGAACGCTGGGGCATCATGGACTACGTGTGGTCGCCGGACAGCCGCTGGGTGGCCTACACGAACCAGACCGGCAACATGAACGAGGAGATCTGGCTGCACGACACGAAGACGGCCGCCAACACGATGGTGACCGACAACATGTACAACAGCTGGTCGCCCAGCTTCTCAAGCGACGGCAAGCACCTGTACTTCCTGTCCATGCGCACGTTCAACCCGATCATGTGCCGCGTCGACCAGCAGCACATCTTCCTGGATGTGACGACACCGTACGTGGTTCTGCTGCAGGCGGGCGGACGCTCGCCGTTCTACAAGGCCGACGCCGAGGTACCGGTCACCGCGGCAGCCGAAGAGGGCAAGAGCGGCGCGAAGAAGGACGGCAAGGACGCGAAGAAGTCCGACAAGCCCGCCGTGCCGGCGGTCGAGATCGACCTGGCCGGGATCGGCAACCGCATTCTGGCCTGCGAGGGTGTCGAGGCCGGCAACTGGTTCCGCCTCGAGGCCTGTGACGGCGGCTTCCTGATGCTGCGCAAGAACGACCCCGAGTTCCTCAAGTACCAGCACGTGGACGACCGCACGGGCGGCGAACTGGACCTGGTCAAGTACAGCCTGGAGGACCAGGAAACGACCGACCTGATGAGCGGCATCGCCAACTACCACCAGAGCGCCGACGGCAAGAAGCTGATCTACCGCGCCGGCAGCAAGTACGGCATCGTCGACGCCGGCAAGCCCGCCAAGTCGAGTGACGGCAAGCTGGCCACGAACGGGGTCAAGCTGCGCGTGGATCACCTGGCCGAGTTCCGCCAGATGTTCGACGAGGCCTGGCGCATCCAGCGCGACTTCTTCTACGACAAGAACATGCAGGGCACCGACTGGCAGGCCATGCACGACAAGTACGCACCGTTCGTGGCCGGGTGCGGTTCGCGCGGCGACCTCAGCTACCTGATCGGCGAGATGATCAGCGAACTGAACCTGGGCCACACCTACGTCATGGGCGGCGACATGGAGCCGGGCCCGGCCCCGATCCGCACCGGCCTGCTGGGCTGCAACTTCACGCGCGACGAGAAGCAGCCGTACTACCGGTTCGCCGGCATCGTGCCGGGCGTTGCCTGGGATCCGCAGTACCGCTCGCCGCTGACCGAACCCGGTGTCGACGTCAAGGACGGCGACTGGCTGATCGCGATCGACGGCGTCGAGGTCAAGTACCCGGCCAACGTCTACGCCCACCTGGTGGACAAGGCCGGTGCCATGGTCACCCTGACCGTGAACGGCAAACCGACCGCCGAGGGCGCCCGCACCGTGCGCGTCCCGACGCTGCGCAGCGAATTCGGCCTGCGCTACCGTGCCTGGGTCGACAGGAACCTGGACTACGTGACGAAGAAGACCGAAGGCCGCATCGGCTATCTGCACATCCCGAACATGGGCGAAGAAGGCCTGGTCGAGTTCGGTCGCAGCTACTACGCCCAGACCGAGAAGCCGGCCCTGATCTTCGACGAGCGCTACAACGGCGGCGGCTTCACCGGCGACATGATCGTCGACCGGCTGGAGCGCGTGCTGTGGTCGATCACCCAGCCGCGCGAGGGCAAGGACGGTCGCAACCCCGAGCGCGTGTTCCACGGCCCGATGGTCGTGCTGATCAACGAGGACACCGGCAGCAACGGCGAGTTCTTCGCCGAGACGATCAAGCGCCGCGGCCTGGCCAAGGTCATCGGCATGCGGACCTGGGGCGGATCGATCGGCATCGAGGCGCACCAGGACTTCGTGGACGGCGGCGGCACGACGCCGCCGCAGTTCGGCATGTACACCCTGGACGGTGAGTGGCCGATCGAAGGTTGGGGCGTGGAGCCCGACATCATCGTCATGAACATGCCGAAGGATGTCGTCGACGGGAAGGACACCCAGCTGGACTTCGCCATCGAGCACCTGCTGACCGAGTTGCGCGAAAACGGCGCCAAGTGGGCGATCCCGCCGGTGCCGGCCTATCCGGACAAGAGCAAGCCGCGCATGAGCGGTGACCACCGGGGCAAATAGCCCACCGGTTCCGTTGCGGTGTTGCTTCGAAACAGGGCCCCGCGGATTCGATTCCGCGGGGCCCGTTTCTTTGCCTTGATAGTGCGGATGGTGTGCAGGTGTTGATGGGGGCAGGTGGAGGTTGATGCTTATAGTGCGCGATGGAACGCGCACTATAAGCATCAACCTCCACCTGCCCCCATCAACACCTGCACACCGCCCTTCCGGCGGGGAAACAAACGGCGATCACGATATTGAACGACGACTAACTTGTTTATATACAAGGGAATAGAATTTTCCTGCAATATTGCTTAATTTGTGCCATTGACTAGCGACAGTAAAGGTGTATTATAAATCCATCAACCAGGGAAGGGAGTTCCATCATGACCGTGCCGCTGCCCGAACCCGTGAACCGCCGGTTTTCGCTGGAGGAGCTTTCCGGTCTGACCGGCCTGCCGGCGCGCACGATCCGGTTCTACATCCAGGAAGGGGTCGTCGACCGGCCCGAGGGGATCCGCCGCGGCGCCTGGTACCACGAAGGGCACCTCGAGCAGCTGTTGGCCATACGACGGTGGCAATCGGCGGGGCTGACGCTCGACCGTATCCGCGAACTGGTCCGCGGCGTGTGCGACCAGATGGAGATTCCGGCGCCGCCGCGCCGCGTCGGGAGCATCGAGGTGCTCAGCCATCTGGTGCTGGGCGAAGGGATCGAACTGGTGATCGACCCCGCGCGGGCCGGGCTGGCGCCGGCTCAGCTGCGGGAATTTGCCCATGAATGCGCGTTGCTGGTGGACCGTGTCCGTTCCTCCAAGGAGTCATCATGAATACCTATCCCGAGCCGCAGACCCATCGCCCCGCCCTGCAGTGCATCGCCCCCGAACGCCTGGCGCCGGTGCTTGAAGACGTACAGATCAACGCCGTTTTGGAGGACCTGCTGGGCCGGACCGAGGTGCGGCAGTCGTTCCGCAACCGTGACGGGGTGCCTATCGAAGCCGTTTACACGTTTCCCGTGCCCGTGGGCGCGGTGCTGCTGGGGTTCACCGCGCGCATCGGCAAGCGTGACCTGGTCGGGCGCATCCTGCCCGCGGCCCAGGCCGAGAACGACTACGAAGAGGCCGTCACCGACGGCGACGCGGCCGTCCTGCTGCAGGAGGCCGGCCCCGGCCTGTACACCGTGAACGTGGGTAACCTGCTGCCGGACGAGCGCATCGAACTCTGCTACCGCTACGCCCAGCTGCAGTACTGGGCCGACGATACGCTGCGGTTCGCGATGCCGACGGTCATCGCGCCGCGCTACGGCGATCCGGCGGCGGCGGGCCTGCAGGGACATCAGGTCCCGTTCACCGACCTGGCGGCCGAACTGCAGGTCAACATCCGCATCGCCGTGCGCGGCCGGTTGCAGCAGGCGGAGATCACCTGCCCCACGCACGAGATCCAGATCGACCGCAAGGTCGACGAGGCGGCCGTGAGCTTTGCCGGGCTGGACGCACAGAGCATGGACCGCGACATCATCCTGAACCTGCGCCGCCGGCCCGGACGTGATGCCGGCAGCGCGCTGCTGGACTCCGTGCCCGGTTCGGAGAACTTGACGGCGCTGCTGACGATCTGCCCCGCGATCGACGCCCCCGTGGCGCCGGCGCCGCGCTTCGTCAAGGTGCTGGTCGACTGTTCGGGTTCGATGCAGGGCGACAGCATGCACCAGGCGCGCGAGGCGCTGCGGCGCATCCTCGATTCGCTGCGGCCGCAGGACTGGTTCACCATCGTCGCCTTCGGCAGCACGCACCGCTTCGTCACGCCGCCGGCGCAGCGGGCCGACGCAACGGCCATCGGGCAGGCCCGCGCCGCGGTCCAGACCGTGCACGCCGACCTGGGAGGCACCGAACTGCGCACGGCCCTGCAGGTGGTCACCGCGCTGAAGGCGCCCACCGGTCACGGGACCGAGCCCGTGCCCGCCGACATCCTCCTGATCACCGACGGTGAACTGTTCGACACCGAACTGGTGGACGAGGCGCGCGTGGCCGGCGACCGCGTCTTCACCGTCGGCGTGGGCTGCGCTCCGGGCGAAAGCCTGCTGGCTGCGCTTTCGGAGGCGACCGGCGGCGCCGCCGAGTTCGTCACGCCGACCGACGACATGGCCGGGCGTATCCATCGCCACTTCCAGCGGCTGTACCAGCCGCGGTTGCACGGCCTGAGGATCGACTGGCCGGGCGCCGTGCTGCTGGAACGTCGCGACCGCCAGGGCGGCATCTTCGCCGGCGACACCGTCCATGTGCTGGCGCGGCTGTCGAAGGCGGACGTCGAGCGTTCTGCGCCGGCCGGTGAACACGGGACGGTGGATATCATGTGGAGGTCGGAGGACGGCCGGGAATGCCGCCAGTCCGTGGCCTGCGGCCGCCGCGTCGCAACCGACGGCGGTGTGGCGATGGCCGACCTGCTGGACCGCCTGCTGGTGGCCGGTGCCATCCAGGACGCGCGGTTCGCGAAGCAGACCACCGTCGGGAAGAAGCATCTGACCGACGAGGCGCTGCGCTGCCAGTTGATGAGCCCGTGGACATCGTGTCTGGTCGTGGCCGAGCGGGCCGAACGCGACAGGACCGACGGGCAGCCGAATCTCAGACGCGTTGCGCAGATGATGGCGGCGGGGTCGCACGGGTTCGGTTCGGTGCTCCCGTGCCGTGTGGCCTTCAATATGCCGCCCGCCGCAAATGACGCGATTCCCATGTTCAGCCCCGGTTCGCATGGTGGGATCGAGGCTGAGGACCCGATGTCGTCCGTATCCGACCTGACCCTGGACCAGCTGTCGTCCCTCGGGGTGCCGGACGCGCTCGTGGCCGAACTGCGCCGCCTGGTCGAAGACGGCGCCGACGAGAACGTGATCTGCCTGCTCTGCCTGCACGCCATGCTGAAGGCGCGCCGCAAGCTGTCGGGCCTGGACCGCGACGGCGCCCGCAAGGTTCGCCAGGAGGCCAAGAGGCTGGGGGCCGAGGTCTCGCTGGTGCGCGAAGTGGAGGCGCTGGTCAAACAATCGGCCTAGCGGACTCCGGTTCGGTCCGCTGTCCTTCAGTCCCAGGCCCCCGGCGCCGCAGGTGTCGGGGGCCATTCCGTTGCGGTTCAACCGCTTGTTCAGGCCCTCGAGCCGGCGCGAATCCGCAGGGCGCGGGGGCGGCGATTTGGCGTTCCGCGGCAGATCTGACGATATCGCAAGTTCTGCATTGCAAACGGGATCCGCGATTCAATACCGCAATCTCCGCTCAAGCCGGATACCCCCGGGTCGATGAATCCGCACAGGGCAGGGAACCGGCGTGACGCGATGTCCGCCCGGCCACGGATGGACCACTGCCCCGGAAGGATCGGCCCCGGAACATGCTGGCGATCATTGGAATTCTCGTCGTCATCGGCGCGGTGCTCGGCGGTTACGGCATGGCGAAGGGTCCCTTCGCCGTGCTCTACCAGCCCGCCGAGCTGGTGACCATTCTCGGTGCCGGCTTCGGCACCGTGCTCATCAGCACGCCGATCAAGGTTCTCAAGCAGCTCGGCCGGATGATGCCGATCATCTTCAAGGGTTCGCCCTACACGAAGGCGACGTACATCGAGCTGCTGACGATGCAGTTCGAGGTCTTCTCCAAGATGCGCAAGAACGGTCTGCTCGCGCTCGAAGAGGATGTCGCCGACCCGAACGCCAGCCCCACGTTCCAGAGCTACCCGAAGTTCCTCGGCAACAAGAAGGCCGTCACCTTCTTCTGCGACTCGTTGAAGCTGCTCATCGACGGCACCGATGCCGGCGACGCCGAGCACATCATGATGTCGGACATGGCCACGCAGCAGGAAGAGGGCGCTCTGCCGGCCGGCGTGCTGCAGAAAGTCGGCGACGCCATGCCGGCGCTGGGCATCGTGGCCGCCGTCATGGGCATCATCGTGACGATGCAGAGCCTGGACGCCCCGCCCGAAGTGCTGGGCCATCACGTGGCAGCCGCGCTGGTCGGCACGTTCCTGGGCATTCTCGTGTCGTACGGATTCATTCAGCCCCTTGGCGCGGCTGTCGAATCGATCGCGCGCGACGAGAACAAGTACATGCAGTGCATGATGGTCGGGCTGATCAGTTCGGCGCAGGGTGCCTCGCCGCGCACGGCGATCGAGCAGGTGCGCCGCGTGATCTTCACGACGGAGCGGCCGACGACCGTCGATGTGGCCGAAGCTGTCAACGCGATCAAGTCCAGGGTCTAGCGCGCAGGGGGAACGGGACCGATGTCAGGCAAGGAGAAGTCCAGTCGTCGACGCGGTGGCCACGGTCACGGCGCCCACGCCGGCGGGCACCATGGCGGCGCCTGGAAAGTCGCCTATGCGGACTTCACCACCGCCATGATGGCGTTCTTCATGCTGATGTGGATCCTGGCCGCCAGTTCGCCCAAACAGAAGGAAGCGATCGCCCAGTACTTCCGCAACGAGGGGAACATCCGCGACGGCGGCGGCGCCAGCATGACCGGCACCATGAACGGCGGGCCGGGCTTCATGCAGATGCCGGTGCACAACAGCATCGTCGAGGAGTCCCAGACGCTGGAGATGACGGCCAAGGAACTGGGCGATGCCCTGGAAGAGGGCGGCGAATCCGGCCTGAGCGAGATGAAGGACCAGGTCAGCATCAGCCTGACGGACGACGGGCTGGTCATCGAGATCACCGACGATTCCCAGCAGGAGCTGTTCGCCGTCGGCGGCGCCGACATGAATCCCTCGTTCGAACGCACACTCGACGCGGTGGCTGCCCAGTTGAAGAGCCTGCCCAACTCGGTGCGTGTCGAAGGCTACACCGATGCCCGGCCCTATCCGCCCGGGGTCGATTATTCGAACTGGGAACTGTCGGCCGACCGGGCCAATGCCGCCCGTCGCCATCTCGAAGCGAAGGGACTGCCGCGCGGGCGCGTGGAAAGCGTCGTCGGCTACGGGGACGGCCGCTTGGCGGCGCCCGCCAGTCCGTTGGCGCCGGCTAACCGCCGCATCACCATCACCGTGCTGCGCGAGCATCCGGTCGAGAAAGATGCCGCACCCGAGATCGACCAGCCGGTGACGGGCTTCCGGCCGTTCGGCCAGCCGGTGACGCCGACGCATCGGAACGACGCGGCCGAAAGCGCGCCCGCCGACACCGCGCCGCATGGCGCCGCCGGCCGCGATCGCAATGGACGTTGACGGCGATTCTTGTAAGGCATTGCGATAAAATAGACTAGATGCGAAGTGGCTTGGCGCCTGGCCCGTCCCGCCGCCTCTTTGGCCATCAATTTATCGATTGAAACATGGAAACATCCGGCCATTCGGGGAATCGTCTTGATTTGGGATCTCAGGTTTACGTAACTTCATGGCACGAGAAGGATTCTCACCCAATCGAGGCATGAAGCCCGACCGGCCGGCGCAGTGACGCGGCCGGTTGTTTACGTCTGCCCCGGACGTCTACCGGGAATGGGAAGAAGACCGATGAAGAAGATGATCATGAGTGTGCTGGCGCTGAGCCTGTTGGCCGGCGTCGCTTCGGCCGCGAAGCTGCCTCCGCGGGAAGCGCCGGGCGGGCGCGCGGCGTACACCGCCGACAAACTCCAGGTGCTCGAAGGATTCGAAGGCGCGTTCCCGCCTGCGGGCTGGTCCCAGGGCGTGACCAACGCCACGCACACCTGGATGCGCGACACGCTGGTGCCCTACTCGGGCACGGCCGCGGCGCGGGTCTCCTGGCAGGCCGGCGCGCCGCAGGACGAGAGCCTCTCGTTCAGCTGGCCGGTGGCCGCCGACGAGGATCTGTACTTCGCCACGCAGGGCAGCGTCCCGTGGTCGGCCAACGCGAACTTCACCGTCGAAGTCGGCGGTGTTCCCGTGTACGACTTCCACTCCGCTAACGGCGGTGCGTCCTGGGTCTGGGAATACGTGCAGATCGATCTGGCGGCCTGGGAGGGCACGACGCCGCGGTTCACGTTCCGCTACGCCGGCGACGACGGCGCCGACCACTATCTGGACGCCGTGCGCGTGGGTTCGTACAACTCGCCGCCGACGCCGACCGCGGTTGATTTCTGCGCCGCGGTCTACCAGGGCTTCGGCACGCACTTCACGGGCAACACCTGTGACGGCGTCAACACGGTGTCACTGCTGGAGTGCGCCGAATACGCCGAGAACGGCCTGGAACACTACTACGAGATCGAGGTGCCGGCCGGCTGCTTCTTCACCGCGAACGTGACGTACGACACGGTCGACGGCGCGCTGTGGCTGCTGGACAGCTGCGAGGCGCCGGGCGGCGCCTTCGGGTGTCTGGACTATGCGGACGCCACCTTGAGCGGCGGCCAGGAGACCGTGACCTGGACCAACGGTTCATCGTCAATGCGGATCGTGTACCTGGTCATCGACGGCTGGGGCACCAGCGCCTGCGGCAACTACACGTTCGACTTCATCAGCGACTGCGCCGTGGCGACCGAAAGCGAGAGCTTCGGTTCGGTCAAGGCGATGTTCCGGTAACCGCCGCCGGATTCACGGCGCCGTCGGGTCTGCCTGTCGGAGCCACCGGTACAGCGTCATGCGCGAGACACCCAGTTGCCGCGCCGCGCGGGCCTTGTTGCCGCCGGTGCGGGCGATCAGCGACTGCAGCGCCGACCCCGTCAGTCGCGCCTGCCGGGAATCGGCGGCCGCAGTCGCCCCGTCGTCGATGAACAGACAACCTTCGGCTTCGTCCCGCGTGACGACCACCGCCAGCCCGTGGCGCCGGCACAGCCAGGCCTGCTGCGCCAGGGTCTCCAGTTCGGCGACGTTGCCGGGCCAGGTGTGTTCCGCCAGCAGGGCCAGCGCGGCCACGTCGAACACCGAGCGCGCCGTCAGGGTCGAACCTTCCAGCTTCGTCAGGAAATGGTCGAGCAGCGGCAGCACGTCCCGTCGGCGTTCGCGCAGCGGCGACACCCGCACCGTCATCAACCGCAGGCGGAAATAGAGGTCGGGTCGGAACCGCCCCGCCTCGGCCAGCGCGGCCAGGCCTTCGCCGGCGGTCGCGACCACCCGCACGTCCAGGGGATGCTCGCTGCCGTCGAGGCGCCGCCGCCAGACACCGTCCCGGATCAACCGCAGGACTTCCATCTGCAGCGCCGGTGGCAGGGCCTCGATGCCCGTCAGCAGAAGCGTGCCGCCGGCGGCCCGGGCCAGCAATCCGCCGGAACCGTCGCCCGCCTGGCCTTCCAGTTCCCAGGCCAGCGTAGCGCTGTCGCCGCCGGCGCAGTCGAGGCGCAGGAAGGGTTGCGCGCCCCGGGGACCGATCTCGTGCAGACGACGCGCCAGGGCCGCGCGGCCGGTGCCCTCTTCGCCGAGGATGAGCACGGGGCCGGTGTGGCGCGCGAAGCCGTCGCACCGCCGCAGCGCCTGCTGCAGGGCCGGCGACACCGCGACCACGCGCGTGCCGAGCGCGCGGCGCGCCGAGAACGTGCGCCACAGGGGCTCGGTGACGCCGTCGTGCAGGCGTAGGCGCGATAGTTCGGTGACCACGGCGGCGATCTCGCCGGCCAGGCCGGACACGCCCAGATCCTGGCTCGCCTGCTGCGCGCGCAGCGCGCTGCGCCAGGCGACGGCCAGCGCGTCAGGGCCGGCGCCCTGCGGTCCGCCGCCTTCGGGAGCGCGCCCGAGCAGCCGGGCCAGGTGGTAATCGCAGATCATCGCTTCGTGGCGGGCGGTCATCGCCGCCATCTCGCCGGCGGCTTCTTCCAGTTCCCGACGTGCCACCGGCAGGCGGCCCAGGTGCGCCGCATTGAGGCCCAGACAACGGCGGATGACGGCCGTTTCGAAGCGGTCGCCGATCTCCAGAGCCAGGGTGAGCGCTTCATCCAGCACGCGCAGCGCATCCGCATGACGGCCCTCGAGGTCAAGGCACTCGCCCTCGCGGCGCAGCAGCTCCATCACCAGGTCGCCGCGCGGCGCCAGCCGGCGGGCCAGGCCCATCGCCCGGCGGTAGTAGACGCGCGCCTCGGCGGGGCAGCCCTCGTCGCGGCAGACATCGCCCAGGAATTCCAGGGCCAGAGTCTCCTCGCGCACGAACGCATGTTCCTTCGCCAGGGCGTAGGCTTCGAGTAGGTCGGCGCGCGCGGCGGCGAACTCTTCACGCAACCGACGCACGTTGCCCAGCGCCAGACGGGCGCGGCAGGTCATGTCCGGCAGCGCCGTCACCAGCGCCAGTTCCGAGGTCAGCAGTTCGGCCGCCGGCTCGTAGTCGCCCTGTTTGTAGCAGACGATGGCCAGGTTCTGGTAGTTCTGCGCCAGACGCGCCCGCGCGCCCAGCTGGCTGTTGATGGCCAGGCTCTTCTCGAACCAGCGGCGCGATTCGTCGAGACGTCCCATCGACAGATGGGTCCAGCCCAGGAAGTTGGCGGCGACGGCCCCGCGCACCGGTTCGTCCAGCACCGTGAATGCCGAACACGCGAACTCGACGTGCCCCAGCGCCTCCTGCAGGTGGCCCTGCCAGCGCAGGGCGGCGCCCAGCAGCAGGCGCAGTTCGGCGTGCACCGGGTCGGTCGGGTCGGTCACGGTTTCCAGCAGAACGCCAGCTTCGACGGCGACTTCGTCCTGCCGTCCCTCGAACAGCGCCAGATTCAGGGCCAGCGCCCGCAGCGCCGGATCGTCCGCGCGCAGGCCGTCCCGCGCGACGGCGCCATCGAGCCAGCGGCGCAGTTCGTCGTGTCTCTTGAGTTCGATCAGACACCAGGCGCGCAGCAGCGCGGCGGCGCGGCGTTCGCCCGTATCGGACGAGGTTTGCAGCGTGGCCTCCAGCGCGGACAGCGCCTCGCGGTGCCGGCCCTGCCGGTACAGGTGGCGGGCGTCGCGGACGGAGCGTCCCGCGGTGGTCGGCTCCACGTCGATGCCGCGGCCGGCGGCGGGCTGGGCCGCAGCTTCGGCCCTTTCGCGGTGGAAACGGTCAGGGCGCACGGTGCCACCTCCCGGCGAAGGAGGCGGTCCAGGTGCCGGCTTCGGCCTGATCCACGCGGATCAGGCGGAACGTCAGCGGCCAGGGATGGCCGGCGGGCGTCAGGCAGGGCATCAGGATGTACGTGGCCGAAGAGGTCCTCAAAACGAGCGTCGAAGCTGCCGTCCCCGCAGTCGCCGAGGATTCGCCCTGAACGGTCGGCGTCGGGTAGTAGGAGTTCACGTCGGCCGGGCGCAGCACGCCGTCGCCGGGATCGCCGGCGGGCTCGTCGCTGATCATCGGGGGCCTGGCCTGCCCGACGGTGGCGGGAAACAGGGTCAGACAGAGCATCCACGCCAACAGGAAAGCGGTCCGGCGGCGTCGCGGCATAAAGCGGTCCATGGCGGCTCCTGGGAGGGGGAGCTGAATCCCGATGGTCCGACAAGATCCGTCTCGTCCGGCCGGGCGGGCCACCGCATCACCGCATCAGCACTGGATCGCGCTCTCGCGTCGGCCAGGCAGCGGGGGTCGGGTCCGCGCCCCGGGGCGTTTTCGTCTTGAACGGAGACTAGCACTGGGCTCACGAAATGGTCAAGCGTATTTTTCTTTTGGCTCGATAACGTGCGATTATGATATTGATTTCGACATTGAAGCAGATTGCAATTTTGATGAAATGATATAAATGTGTCACACGGCCGGCGTCACAGGCCGTCGTCGTTGGGACCCGGCAGAATAGTCCTCTCGGCGGGAACCTGCGGCTGATCCGGGGGTTGGGCGACGGCAGCCGGGCAGCAATTGCCGCCGGGCGCCCGGCGCGGGCGGGGGCACTGACCAAATGCAAAAAGGCATCACCACGGAGTCCAGTCGGATTTTTAAGCGGCAACGTCCGACGATCACTATATTTGGCGCGCCGCTTGGCTTTGGACGGGCACCCCTCATCGCGCTTGTCGCGTGCGGTCCGGGACCCGGCAACCCTGGATGGTCACCGTGAAAGGTCTCTTCAAGAACCCGGTCATCGCCTTCCTGTCGTCGCTGAAACTCAGCGCGTTCCTGATGGCGGTGGTCGCCTTCGCTTCGGCGAAGGGCACGTTCATCGAGTCCGCCGTGGGCCGCGACGGAGCGTACGCGCTGGTGTACGACACCCGGTGGTTCGAAGCGGTGCTGGCCCTGCTTTGCATCAGCCTGTTGCTGTTGTTCTTTAAACGCTGGCCCTATCGTCCGCGCCAGTACGGATTCATGCTCGTGCACCTGTCGATCGTGTTGATCCTCGTCAGCGCCGCCATCACGCGCTACTACGGCTACGAGGGCATCATGAGCATCCGCGAAGGCGCGACTTCGGATTTCATCTACTCCAACCACAAGCACGTGACGGTCGCCAGCGACGGCCAATCGGCCGACTTCCGCGTGCGCCTGTGGCAGGCGGGGACGAACGACCACAAGAAGAAGGTCTCGCTCGGCGGCCAGCAGTACCAGCTGGCGGTGACGGAGTACTGGCCGCACTACACCGAATCGTGGACCGAGGGGCCAGGCGGCCCCGCTGCCCTGAAGTTCGGCTCGCTTGAAGAAGGACAGATGGCCGAACAGATGATCCGCGAAGGCGAGCGCGCCATGGTCGGTCAGGCCGAAGCGCGGTTCCTGACCGAACCGTTCGCCGGTGAAATGGCCACTTCCAGGTACGGGGATCTGCGGCTGCGCATCGGCGGCGAAACCTGCACCTTCCCGGTCCAGCCGACGGCCAACCCGGTCGTGACCTGCGGCGGTTACCGGCTGCAGATCACCGAATTCCAGACGAAGTTCCAGGTCGGCGTCGTCTCCGATCCCGAAGGCCCGATGGTCAATCCGATGATCCGCGTGGCGATTACCGCGCCCGACGGCCGCAAGGGTGAGCGTCTCCTGTTCGCCTACCATCCCGACTTCTCGATGGGGCACAGCGGCGGGCAGGAGAACTTCGCCGAGCTCGACATGGTGTTCCAGGTCAACCGCGGCGTCGAGTTCACGCGCGGCGGCGCGACCGGCGTGCAGGGCCGGGCCTCGTTCCCGCTGACATTCGTCGACATGCAGACGCAGGCCGAGACGCAGATTCCGGCCGGCTCCGTCTTCGACGTGACCATGGACGCGCTGTACCGCAACACCGAGAACGATTTCGGTCTGGTTCCCGTCGAAACCTTCAAGTCGGTCGTTCTGGGGCCGGCCTTGAGCCAGAGCGGCAACGATCCGGCCGCGGCGCGCATCGTGCTGCGCGACGCTTCCGGCAACGACGTGGCGACGGCCGTGTGCATCGAGCAGGATCGCCCCGTGTCGGTGCAGGGCGGTGGCCGCACTTTCGAACTGTCGTACGGGCCGTTGATCCAGCAGCTGCCGTACACCGTCACGCTGGATGACTTCGTCCTGCAGACCTACCCGGGCAGCGAGAATCCGGCCACCTACGAGAGCTACGTTTCGCTCAACGATCCGGAGATGGGGGTCAGCGGGAAGAAGGTGCACATCTTCATGAACAGTCCGATGAACCACCGGGGCAGCAAGCATTTCCAGTCTTCGTACGACCGTGACCGGCGCGGCACCATCCTGTCGGTCAACCACGATCCGGGCAAGCTGCCGACGTATATCGGTTACGGCATGATCTCGCTGGGCTTCGTGCTCATCATGCTGAAGGACCTGATCTTCCCGACGCGCAAGAAGAAGGCGGGCCAGGGCGCCGCCGCCGCGGTCGCCGGCGCGGGCCTGCTGCTGGCCCTGTCGCTGGTCGCGCCCCGGTCCGCGCTGGCCCAGGCGCATGACCCCAACGACGGCCAGGACCACAGCGGGCACAACCACGCGGTGTCGAACGGATTCGTCGCCCTGTCGAACCCCGCCCGCGAAGCCGCCTCGCGGCTGATCATCCAGGATTTCAACGGGCGCATGAAGCCGCTGGACACCCTGGCCCGCGAAATGGTGATGAAGGTCGCCAAACGCTCGAAGTTCGAGGGTCGCGAGCCGGTGGACCAGTACCTGAGCTGGTCGTTGAATCCGAATTTCTGGTGGGACAAGCCGCTGATCCAGGTGAAGCACCCGGGCCTCAAGACGATGCTGGGCGTGGACGCCTCGATCAAGCACGTGTCGGCGGCCAGCCTGTTCGATGCGCAGGGGCGCTACAAGCTGACCGAGGCGGTCGAGGAAGCGCACCGCACGCCGGACCGCGAGCGTTCGAAGCTGCAGCGCCAGCTGATCAGCTTCGACGAGCGCTTCGAAATGCTGTACATGACGTTCCGCGGCACGACGCTGCGGCTGTTCCCGATTCCCGGCGACGCCAACAACACCTGGCAGGACATCGGCCAGGTGACGCCGCGTCTGGATGCGTCCCAGAAGCAGCAGTACGACGCGGCCGCCGTGAGCCTGGCCCGCGGCGTCCAGACCGGCGACAACGCCAGCGTGATGGCGGGTCTGAACGGCATCGCCGCGCTGCAGCGGCAGTACGGCGCGAAGGTGCTGCCGACGACGCGCGCGTTGAATGCCGAGCTGTTCTACAACCGCTCGCACCTGTTCTCCTGGATGATGCTGCCGCTGCTGGGGGCCTTCGGCCTGCTGATGGTGGTCTACCTGTGGAACCTGTTCCGCAACCGGAACCAGCGGCTCAGTTTCCGCAACCCGTTCTACGCCGCCGGTGTGGCGATGTACATTTTCGCCTTCGCCGGCATGATCACTGCGTATGTGATGCGCTGGATCGCCTCGGGCCGCGCGCCCATCAGCAACGGCCACGAGTCGCTGCTGTTCATCGCGCTCGCGGTGGCGCTGGCCGGCCTGATCTTCGAGCTGGTGTACCGCCTGGCCGTGCCCGCCTCGCTGGGCGGCCTGCTGACGACGATCATCCTGGGTGTGTCGATGCTGTCGACCTTCGACCCGGCCATCGGCCCGCTGGTACCGGTCCTGGTCAGCTACTGGCTGAACATCCACGTGACCATCATCACGGCCAGTTACGGCTTCCTGGGGCTGTCGGCTCTGATCGGCATGCTCACGCTGATCCTGCTGATGACGAAGCGTGAAGGCCGCCAGAATGTCCGCGACGCGATCGGCACACTGGACAACCTGAACAAGCACGTCACGATCGCCGGTCTGGGCCTGCTGACGGTGGGCACGCTGCTGGGCGGCGTGTGGGCCAACGAGTCGTGGGGCCGCTACTGGGGCTGGGACCCGAAGGAAACATGGGCGCTGATCACCATCCTGGTCTACGCGGTGGTGCTGCACTTCCGCTGGATGCCGGCCATGCGCTCGGTGTGGCTGAACGCCTCGGTCAGCACCGCGGCCATCAGTTCGGTGATCATGACCTACTTCGGCGTGAACTACTTCCTGAGCGGCCTGCACAGCTACGCGGCGGGCGAGCCGATGGCGGTGCCCTCGTGGGTCTACATCGGGGTGGCGATCATGCTGGTGCTGATCGGGGTTGCGGGGGTTGTGGATCGTAATCGCCGCTGGGAGGCGTCGGCCTAACAGGGACAGCCGGACAAACGGAGGCCGGGACCAGTCCTCGCCCCTTCGGGGCTGCGGATAGGTCCCGGCCTCCGTTTGTCCGGCTGTCCCTGTTAGGCAGGCGCAGCGTTGCGGGGCGCACGTACGGCCGGGGAAGTTTGACACACATTGCCATCGCTTCGCTCGGCGGGGACATGGTGGGGGGAGTTGCGCCGGCGCAAGTCGGGAAGCGGCGGACGCGTCGTCATGGTTGCGACCATTCACGAGTCCGGACCGGCGCGTCGGGTTCATGACTCGATCGCCTCACGCGGCACGACGCGCCCCGGTCCCGGTCGCTGCGACGTCCGTCTCCTGGCAGGAGGACGACTTGGTGTCATCGCTTCAGGCAGCGCCAGCCTGTCACCAACGGACCGCGTGCGGCGCCCGGCGCATGGTCGATGTGTCGGCCCACACGGTCGATCAGGTGCTTTCGCGCGTGCAGCACCGGCAGTGGGTAATGTCGATGCCCAGGCGGATCCGCTGGCACATGCGCCACAAGCCCGACGTGCGGCGAGCCGATGCGCATCATCGCCTTCGTGCTGGACCGCCCGACGATTAAGCGCATCCTCGATCACCTCGGCGAGCCCACGCAGCCGCCCCGGGTGTTGCCGGCGCGTTCGCCGACTTCACCTGCCAGCGGAGCATCCGGCTGATCACCGGCGAGGAGGCAACGGCGCCTCCGACATCAGCACCTACTTCAACATGATCACCGAGCGGAGCGCAACCTCTGCTCCCGCGCTCAATCTGCAGAAGTACTTTCCCGAGGCCAGTTGACGTCCGTGGTCGTCGCGACCGTCCCAGGTGATGACATGATCACCGGCTTCGCGGGGGTCCATCGACAGCAGGTGCCGGACCCTGCGCCCGGAGATGTCGTGCACCACCAGGTCGACCACGCCCGATACGCCCAGGCTGAAGCGGAACTGCGTGTGCGGGTTGAACGGATCGGGAGCGGCTTGCAACCGTAGACGGGCTGCCGTCGCGGGCGGATTGGTGACGGGGCTCAGGCCGTCGCAATGCAGCGGCAGCATCTCCAGCCCGGTCTGATAGCCGGCGCCGGAGACGAGCAGGTGGTCACCCACGATCTCGGCGGAGGTCGCCCGTCCGCGCTTGATGCCCAGCAGTGTCGGCTGGGTCTCGTCCGAGATGTCCACGACGGCCACGCCCATCATCGCGTCGCAGACATAAGCCAGGTTGCCGGCCAGGGAGATGTCGCCGGCGGCCGGCAGGGCGCAGGTGCCCAGCGCCGGCAACGTCGGCACGGTGATGTCGACGATGGTCAGCCCGATGTCGGTGCTCGCCAGGTAGGCCCGGTCACCGGCCAGGACGATGTCGCGCACCGACCCGTAGCCGACGATCGTGTTGAGCACGACGGGCATGGCCGGATTCGAGATGTCGAGCACCTGGAGATACGGCCCGCTGCCCACATACAGGCGGTTGCCGCGAACGGCGAAGCAGTTCGGGATGTTCACGAAGTCCGGCTGTGCCTCTTTGTAGGAGGCCTCGGCTGGAATGCTGATGTCCAACACGTTCAGCGTGCTGTTGTGGGGGCCGGAGTACAGGTAATCCCCGACGGCCAGGACGCGCCTCGGGCTCGGGGTGGCGGCCAGGTCCACGATCTCGACGGGCATGCCCGGCTCCGACAGGTCATAGACCCGGAGGCGGGATCCCGTCGCGCACGCCACGTAGGCGAAACCGTCCTGGATATCGATGTCCGCGGCGCCGCCGACCGCGATCGTGGCCACCCGTGCGGGTCCGCCCGGCGCCGACAGGTCGAACACCCGCAGGCTGTCCGAGGCCACATAGGCGTGGCCGGCCCAGAGGCTGACCCGGCCGGGAACGAAATCCGCCGCCGCCGGCAGGGCGCTCACGGGCACCGGCAGCGTGAAGCCGTTGTCCTCCATGACCTGCACGCCGTCGTTGTCGAGCGAGGCGAAGAGCAGGTTGCCGCCGGCGGCGACTGCCGACGGGCCGCCGGCCAGGCGGATCCCCGTCAGGATTCGCGGGCGGGCCGGATCGGCGCAATCGAAGATCCCGAGCTCACGGTCGACGTTGACGAAACAGCCGCGCTCGCCGACCACGGTCACGTCGACGATCGACGTGCCCGTCGTTCCGCCCACACGCAGCGCGGCGAAGCTGCCGACATCGGCGGGAGCCGACGGTACGGACACGTCCACGACCATGACCCCGCCTCCCATACTACCCACGTAGAGATGGTTCCCGTAGGACGTGAGCGAGGTCGGTGTGTGGGTCAACAGAAACGTGGACACCAGGGCAGGAGTGGTTGGCGTGCTGATGTCGAAAGCATACAGCCTCTTGTACGTGTCGATCAGGAATGCATGCCCGTCGATCACCGCGATGTCCAGGGCATAGCTGGTGGTCGGGGCCGAGCCGATCAGGGTCGGTAAGGCGGGGTTGGTCAGGTCGACGATCACCAGTCCGGTGGCGCCGCCGCTGGCCGCGAAACAGGCGAGGTTTCCTGCGATCGCCACACGCTTGAGATGGGGCGCAATGTCGAGCTGGCCGATCAACGTGGGAAGTTCGGGCCGACTGAGGTCAAGGACCGTCAGGCCGCGGCTGCCGTCGGCCAGGACGGCCAGTGTGCCCGTGACGGCAACATCATGGGCCTCACCGGGTGAATTGAAGGTGGCTCGACGTACGGGATGTTGCGGGTCGCTGACGTCGACGGTGTGCAAGCCGCTGGTGTGGGCGGTGACATAGACGAAATCGCCGTAGGGAGCGAGACCGAGCGTCCTTCCCGCCAGGGCTGTTCGCCCTTCGAGGTGCGGCAGCTGGGTGTAATCGAAGCACGACTCCTGCGCGAAGGAGGCCGGCCCTGACCCGACAGCCACCAGGACCAGCAGCAACAGATGATGCGGCAACCAGCTACGGGAATCGCGACGCATCTGTCGGCGCATGTTTCGCCCTCCCCGCAATTCGGAACCTGATCATACAGGATAATTATCATATGGCATTGAGCGATCGATGTAAACCGGCCATCAGGGCATCAGGATGCCACCGCTGTGCATGCGCCGCGGAGACGGTTCGATGTGTCGGCCTGCGCACGCGCGACCTCGGCAACGCGCCCGTGATGAATACCTGATGGACGTGGCGTAGCAAGGGGCCAGCCGGGGGGAAGTCCAAACATCGGCCAGTACATATTCATCTCTTCCATCTCCGTGTACGCCGACTTCTCGAAGCGGGGCCTGAACGAGAAATCGCCGGTGGCCGTCGTCACCGACGAGCAGCTGGCTGCCGCGAAGACGCAGAAGAATATCACCGGCGAGAACTACGGCGCCCTGAAGGCCCTCTGCGAGCAGGCCGCCGAGAAGGCCTGCCCCGGCCGCACCTGCGTGATCCGGCCCGGGACTCATCGTGGGCCCGATGGACCGGACCGACCGTTTCACCTACTGGCCCGTGCGCGCGGCGCGCGGCGGCGAGGTGCTGGCCCCCGGCACGCCGGGTGTTGACGCGCCCCGCCGCCGGCGTGCTACGATGACCTGACCGTCGCCCGGGTGCGGCGGTCAGGTTCTTTTGGCCACGACCCAGCCCGGGAGCGGATGGATCAATGCCCTCGCGGCCCGCCGAAACAAGCCCGCTGCGGTCCGTGCTGCCGGTCGCCGTACTGGCATCACTCGTCAGGCTCGTGATCGTCTGGCTGGGCCTGCCGGAGACCCACCTGATCAGCGACGATGCCTATTACTACTTCGTCACGGCTCGCCACATGGCCGCCGGCGCAGGCCCGACGTTCGACGGCCTGGCGATCACGAACGGCTTCCATCCCCTGTGGATGCTGGCCGTGGTTCCCGTTTTCGACGTGTTCCCCGGCGACCTCTGGCTGCCGGTCCGCACCGCGCTCAGCCTGACGGTTCTCTTCGACCTCGCGAGCGGACTGCTGCTGCACGATCTGGTCAGGCGGCACCGCGGCCGAATGGTCGCCGCCGTGGCGGCAACAGCCTGGTTCGTCCTGCCACCGACGGCTCTGCTCGGACTGCAGGGACTTGAGGCTTCCCTGAGCACCCTGATGCTCCTGCTCCTGTTGCGGCATCTGGACAGGCTGGAGGGAGCGGCCTTCGTCTCCCTCCGTTCGGCGACCATGACCGGCGTCTGGCTCGGTCTGGCCGGCCTCGCCCGCACCGACAATCTGGCGGCCGCCGGCGTGGCCGTGGTCGCCTGCACCGTGCTGCGGAACTCCCCGGGGCGCGCCGGGGCCGTGGGGCTCCGACTCGCGGTGGTCGGCGCCGCCACGGCCCTGGTCATGGCTCCCTGGTTCATCTGGAACCTTGTCCATTTCGGCAGCCTGGTCCAGGTCTCAGGTCAGGTGAAGCTGCAGGTTCACGAACTGTTCGGGGGCCTGCCGTGGGGCTGGGGTGACATGGGCTCGGCCACCCTCACGTTGTTGCACATGCTGTTCCCGACGATGCTGGTCTCGGCCAAGTACCTCTGTGGCGAGCAGTTCGACGGTGGGGCGTTCGCCCTGCCCGTCGCGCTCGTGTCGCAGGCGCTTGTCCTCTTCCTCGTTGCTTTGGGAGCGCGGTGGCGACGGGACAACGGGGCCTGGCGAGCGGCCGTTTTCGTCTTCCCGCTGGCGACACTTCTGACGCACACGGTCCTGTTCGGATTCGTCTGGCGCAGCTACGCCACGTGGTATGCGCACGGCTGCTTCGCCCTGCTGATCGTCCTGATCGCCGGCTCCTACGGGCCGCAAGGGCAGTCGGCACCGGGGCGCGGGCATCGTGCCGGCCAATTCGCCGCGATGACGGTCGGGCTGCTGCTGCTCGTCCAGATGGCCCAGTACCCTCTCTACCTGACACGCATCAGCCTCGGCGCCCGCGGTCCGGAGAAGCAGTTCCGCGCGTCCCTGGACCGCCTGCGGGACCGTATGCCCGAGGGAGCCCGGATCGGGGCGTTCGACGCCGGCGCCCTGGCCTATGTCGCCGGCCATTACGACGGATTCACCGTGATCAACCTGGATGGCCTGGTCAACAACGAGATCTACCGCGCCTACAGGGAAGATCGCTACGCGGATTGGGTGATCGCCCACGTCGACATCGTGGTCCAGGATCTGCGCCGGGCGCGGCTGTTCTGCGACCCCGCGGACGTCGAGCGATTGCTCCGGCACTACGGGCAGTCGGCTCCCTGAGGATCCCCGACACGGGCCGAAAACCCGCGCACGCTCAGCGCACTTCCAAGAAGGCCCTCGTGCCATAACGGCCGAGGGCCTCTGTAAACTTCTACTGCGGCGTGCTGGCGCCGAACGCGGCGCTGCGTGCGGCGGTGACGGAATCGGCGGGTCCGGCGGGTGCGACGTTGCAGTTGCTGGAGGAGGCACGCGCGCAAATGGGCCTGCCGTCGGCACAGGCACCGCAGGCGCCATCGCCGGCTGATCCCGATGACCCGACACGCGCGGGTGCGAATTTTTGCCGCTCTTGGTGCTGCGAAATCGGAGAGATTTCGCGAGAGATGCCATTGTGCCGTCGCAAGTATCCGCCTACGCAACACCTGCGCCGGCGCAATTCGGTCTGCGGCCATTCGGTCTGCAACGGAGGCAGACTCACGGCAGCGATTGCTCGCGATCCCGGTCGAGCTCGGTGAAAACAACCACCCCGGCGCGTCTGCTTCTCTCTCTCAATGCACCCCCCAAACTTTCTCCCCCGCCTCGATCGGAACCGGCAGCGTGTTGTGCGCGCCCGGCAGCGGGCACGTCGCGTAGGGCGTAAAAACGCAGGGCGGGTTGTACGCCTTGTTGAAATCCAGCACGACGGAGCCGTCGGGGCCGGGTGCATCGGCCGACAGGAAACGGCCGCCGCCGTAGGTGCCGTGGTTGTTGGTGGCGTCGCCGACGACCATGAACAGACCTTCGCCGGGGGCACCGGTGGGCGTCAGACGGTATGGCTTGCCATCCAGCTTGAACACGAGGACACCGGGGCTGGGCTCGTCGGTTTCACGGCCCAGCGCGTTGGGGACCTTGATCGTGGCGGGGCCGGCTTCAAGACGGGCGGTCACGCGCCAGCGCGCATCCACCGGGAAGCGGTCGATGCCGGTGAAGTTGCGCCGGACATCGGAGTCGCGGTCCTTCACACGCAGGAAGAAAGCGCCGTCGCGGTCGATCACGTAGAACAGAAGCGTGCCGCAGGCCAGCGTCGTGGGTTGTCCGTCGCGGTCGGTGGCCAGCGCCATCCGGATGACGGCCGCTGCCGTCGAGTCGGCGACGGTGACGGCCGCCCCGGGAGCGGTCGTGAATTCCCAGCGACCGTCGACGAAGGCCAGTTCACCCACGGCGGCGGGCGCCTTGGCGGGCAGGTGAACGGCCGCGGTCGAGTCCGAGCCGACCGCGTTGATCCGCGAGGTGTCCAGATCGAGCAGGCCCACCAGGGTCAGCCAGCCCGTATCGCTGCGCAGGCGTTCGACCCGCTGGGCGTGCCAGGCGTCGACTTCGGCCACGTAGTCGGGCGTGGTGGCGGGGGCGCGCTGGCAGCCCGCGAGCAGCGTCAGGCCGCTGGCTGCGGCCAGGATCAAGACCATTGCGAAATGTGCGCGGCGTCGGCTCTCAGGCGTCTTCATCGGCGTCCTTTCCGGACAGGGCGCGGGCACCCGCCCGCAACGCGTCCCAGGCCTGTTGCACGTGCTCGGGACCGGTGGCGCGCTGCCCCACCGACAGCCGCAGTGTGGTGGTATCGTCCAGCTTCGTGTGGGTCAGGTAGATGACGCCGTCCAGATTGACCCGGGCCATGAGCGCGGCGTTGCGCTCGTTCAGGGTGTCGGCATCGACCAGGCCGGCCGGCCGCCAGCGGAAGCACACCGTGTTCAGCGGCACCGGTGCCAGGAGCTCCCACTCGGGATCGGCCTCGACCAGGGCGGCGAACGCGCGGGCCAGGGCCAGATGCCCGGCGACCATCTCGCGCAACTGTTGCGCCCCATAGCTCCGCAGGACGAACCACAGCTTGAGCGCACGGAAGCGGCGTCCCAGTTGCATTCCCCAGTCCATGTAGTTGACGACTTCGGCGTCGCGCGTGGTCTTCAGGTATTCCGGGTGGATGGACATCGTGCGCTGCAGATGGTCGGGATCGCGGACGTAGAACGCCGAGCAGTCGAAGTTCGTCAGCAGCCATTTGTGCGGGTTGAAGACGAGCGAGTCGGCGCCGGCCACGCCGTCCAGGATCCAGCGCATCTCGGGCAGGATCGCGGCGGTACCGGCCAGTGCGGCGTCGACGTGCAGCCACAGCCGGTGGCGACGCGCCACGGGGGCGATGGCGGTCAACGGGTCGATGGCGGTGCAGCCGGTGGTGCCCACCGTGGCGACGACCGCGCAGGGGACGAAGCCGGCCTCGCGGTCGGCCGTGACCCGGCGTTCGAGATCGGCGGCGTCCATTCGACGCTGCGCGTCGATGTCCACGGCGACGACATGGTCGGCCCCGAATCCGGCCAGGCGCGCGCCTTTGAGCACGGACGAATGGGCTTCACGCGAGGCGTAGACGCGCAGCGCGCCGCGTTCGGCCGCCCCGGTCAACCCGGAGTGGTTGATCGCGAAATTGGTCGTGCGCTCGCGCGCGCAGACCAGGGCGCAGAAGGTGGCGGTCGACGCGGTGTCGTGGATGACGCCGTGGAATCCGTCCGGTAATCCGATCAGTTGTCCCAGCCACGACATCATGCGCTGTTCCAGTTCGGTTGCGGCAGGGCTGGTCTGCCACAGCATGGCGTTGACGCCCAGACCGGCCGACAGCATCTCGCCCAGGATGGACGGACCGCTGTTGTTGGCCGGGAAATAGGCGAAGAAGCGCGGGTGGTTCCAGTGGGTGATGCCGGGCATGATGTCGCGCTCGAAGTCCGCCAGGATGCGCGACATGGGCTCGCCTTCCTCGGGCGCGGCGTCGGGCAGCGCGTTCAGCAGGTCCCCGGGTCGGCTGCGGCTACACACGGGGTAACGGTCGGCGTGTTCGAGATAGTCGGCGATCCAGTCGACCACCTCGTGCGCGTGCTGGCGGAATTCGTCGGGCTTCATGCTTGCTCCGGTCGGCGGGTGGATGGAAGCGGAACCGGGTCAGGACAGCCTGACCCGGTGCACCGATTCTGTCAACCCGCGCGCCGCGCGCGCCGGCTATTTCGGCTTGTTGAGGATGATGAAGTTCTTTTTCGGAGGTTCCGCCGGAGCGTCGGCCGGTGGCGGCGCCGCGGCGGCCGGCGCGGCGGCGGGCGGTTCGGCCACGGCGGTCGCCGTGGATGAATCGGCGCCGGCGACGGGAGCCGCTTTCTTCTTCGGCCGGTTGAGCATGAAGATGTTGGAGCCGGACGGCTCTTCGTCCGCCTCGGCCTCCGCGACCGGGGCCGCCGCCGCGACAGGCGCGGGCGCCGGCGCCGGGACGGGAGCCGCGACAGGTGCCGCTGCTTCGGGGGCGACTTCCGCCGCCGGAGCGTCGGTGGGTGCCGCCGGCTTGGCCGCCTTCGGTTTGTTCAACAGGAACACGTTGCGGTTGCTGCCGCCGTCGGCCTGCGGCGTGGGCAGAGCTGCCGGAGCTGCCGGCGCTGCGGCCGCAGGGGCCGCCGGCGCCACCAGGGGTTCCGGCGCCGCGGGCGGCGTCGCCGCCGCGGCCGGCGTTGCTGCCGGCGCGGGCGCAGGCGCTGCCGCGACCGGTGTCGGCGCTGCCGCCGCCGGTTCGGTGCCCAGCACTTCCTCGACCGTGGGCTTGCGGCGCGGCTTGCCGAGCATGAAGACGTTGCCGTTGCTGCCGCTGTCGGGCTTGGCCGCGGCGACGGGCTCGGCCGCCGCCGGCGCGACCGTCGGCGGAGTCTGCGCTGCCGCGGCGGTGATGGCGTCGCTGGTCGTTCGCGCCACCTCGCGCGCCGTGGGTTCCGGCGCGACCGGATCATCCTCGACCCTGGCGGCGGGCGCGGGCGCTGCCGCAGGTGCGGGCGCGGGGATCGGTGCGGGCGCTGCCGCGACCGGCGTCGGCGCGGCGACCGGCGCGGGCATGGCCGCAGCCGGCGCTTCACGCTCCACCATCAACGGCGCCGCCGCGACGGCCTGCACCCTCAGCGGCGGATCGAGCATGAGCTGCCCGAGATTCTGCGACACCTTGTTGATGGCCGTGATGTTCTTGATGATCAGCCCGATGGCTTCTTCATACTGCCGCGCGGTGGCCAGCACGTCGTTCACGGTCTGGTCGATCTCGTAGGTGGCGCGGTTGGTCTGCTGGGCCAGGCCCTTGACCTCCTGCGCGACGACCGAAGTGAACGCCTCGCCGGTGCGGCCGGTCTGGATCGCCTCGCCCTCGATCTGGGCGGCCACCTGGCGCGTGCGTTGCGCCAGTTGCGTGACGCGGCCGACGATGCGGCTCATTTCGCGCGCCGATTCCACCAGTTCGGTGGAGGCGTCGGCGGTGAACGCCGCGGCGTTGTTCGCATTGCGGACGATCTTGTGGCCTTCGGCCGTGTCCTGGGCCATCTCGTTCAGGGAGTAGAGCATGCCCTGCAGGGCGAAGCCGACCGAATCGATGGCCTGGCGCATCTTGTCGGTGCTGCCGGCGATGGTGTTCATGTCGACGGACATCTGGTCGACGGCGGCGTTGACGTTGTCGAAGTCGATGGCCGGAGCGTAGGGCGCTTTCCGTTCCGGGCGTCCGCCGCGGGCCGGCGACATCGTGGCGTACGCGGGCGACCGCATCTCGTCGGTTGTCGGAATCCGGGGTTCGTTGGCTGGTGTCCGCTCTTTTTGAGGGCGCGGTTTGCGGGCCGGCCAAAGACGGATGGCCAGCAGCGCCAGCCAGGCGGCGCCCAGGCCGGCGGCGGCCCAGAGGGCGTAGGTGGCCAGTTCGGCGCGCCGGGCGGCGCCGCGCCGGATGCCCTCGGCCGCTTCGGTCATGTGTTGCGCGAGTTCCGTGTGGTTGGTCCGCAGCCCCTCGAGCGCCTGCTGGCCCGCGGCGCTGAACGCCGAGTACTGGCCGGCGGCGAGATCGCCCAGCGGCATGCCGGTCTGGATCCACACATGCGAGGCCTGCTCCAGCGCCTGCCGGGCGCCGGTGTCGCCGACCTTGCTGACGTGGCGGGTGCGTCCGTCGTCGAACGGGACCTGATCGTCGAGCGGCACCTGGCCGCCGACCAGCAGCGCGCCCAGCCCGTGGTCGAAGCTGACGATGGTCCGTCCCAAAGCCGTGCGCGCGGCCAGGACCTGATCGCGTTCGGTGCCTGCCGCCAGGGATTCGGCGTGGACGACGAGCGCGTCGATCAGCAGTTGCTGGCGCGCCGCCACCTCCAACTGGACGGCCGTGTCGCCGCCCTGCCGGTGGGAAAGGCCGATGAAGCCGCCGGTGGCGAGCAACAGCACGCCCACCCCGCCGAGAGTCAGATTGAGCTTTCGCCGCTTGGACATCGCGTTCCTCCATGAAGCCGCGTGGGCAGACCTCCCGGCCCGCCGATCCGCGTTCTTCATCGGCCCTGGAAACGACCTGTTGAGTCAAATCGCATTCCGGACATGAGGTTGTTCCCATCGGACGGGCGCCGGGCTATCCTGTCGGGGGAAACGGGCGGATCGGCACGGACGGCGGGTTTTCATGGCGGTGTCACGGCATCCCGATATCGCGGGGCTGGGGCCGGCGCTGGGCGCGGCGGTCCGGGGCGTGTGCGAACGTGTGCTCGCGGCGGGCGGCCGGGCCTGGCTGGTGGGCGGCACCGTGCGCGACTGCGCGCTGGGGCTGGCGCCGGGCGACGCCGATCTGGAGGTGTTCGGGCTCGAACCCGACCGGTTGCGGGCGGTGCTCGAGGCGGATTTCGCGCTCGACCTGGTCGGCCGCTCGTTCGGCATCCTCAAGCTGAAGGACTGGCCGCTGGACGTGGGGGTGCCGCGCCGCGAGAGCAAGATCGGTCTGGGGCACCGCGGTTTCGAGATCCACGCCGACCCGCACCTGCCGCTGCCGGTGGCCGCCGCGCGGCGCGACTTCACCATCAATGCCGTCTACCTGGATCCGCTGACCGGCGAGGTGGCCGATCCCTGGCGCGGGCTGGACGATCTGGAGGCGCGCCGGCTGCGCCACACTTCCGACGCGTTCGCCGAGGATCCGCTGCGCGTGCTGCGCGGCATGCAATTGGTCAGCCGCTACGAACTGACGCCCGATCCGGCGACGTTGATGGCCTGCCGGCGGATGACGTCCGAAGGTCTGGCGCGCGAGCGCATCTTCGGCGAATGGGAAAAGCTGCTGACCCTGGGCGGACGACCCTCGCTGGGCCTGGATTTCCTGCAGGAAACCGGGTGGATCAGCCACTATCCGGAACTGGCGGCGCTCAGGGGCTGTCCGCAGGACCCGCGCTGGCATCCCGAAGGCGATGTCTGGACGCACACGCGCCACAGCCTCGATGTGTTCGCGGGCGAGTTGACCGGAGACCGCGGCGAGGATCTGGTCGTCGGTCTGGCCGTGCTGTGCCACGATCTGGGCAAGCCAGGCACGACGCGTCTGACGGACGGGCACTTCCGCGCCTATGGCCACGAAGGGCTGGGCGGCGAACTGACCCGCAACTTCCTGGGGCGGATGACCGAGAGCAGCGTGCTGATCGGGCAGGTCGTGGCGCTGGTGCACGAGCACATGCGCCCGAGCTCGCTGCACCAGGCGGGCGCTTCGGACGCGGCCGTGCGACGGCTGGCGGTTCGGGCCGGACGCATCGACCGTCTGGTGCGGGTGGCCCGCGCCGACGCCCTGGGCCGGCCTCCGCTGCCGGCGGACGCGTACCCGGCCGGCGACTGGCTGCTGGCAGCGGCCAGACGGCTCGAAGTGGAGACCGGACCGCCCGCGCCGGTGGTGCTGGGCCGCCACCTGATCGCGCTGGGGCTGGAGCCGGGGCCGGAATTCGGCGAGCTGCTGGACCGCTGCTACGAGGCGCAGCTCGCCGGAAGGTTCACGTCCGAGGCGGAAGGGATCGCATTCGCGGCGCGTCTGACGGGTCGGCGTTCCGGTTGAAGGTCCGCGACTGCAGGGGATGCGCCGGGGTTCAGGCTTCGGACGCCGCGACCGCGGCGGCGGCCGGCAGGAACGCCGCGGCAGCCGCACCGTACTGTTCCAGATGGCGGCCCCAGGCCTGGGCGGCCGCTTCGCGCTGGCCGGCGCGCACCTGCTCGTAGAGCGCATTCCACGAGGCCACCTGGTCGGTCGGGTCGTAACCGAGCCGCAGGGCCTCCCGCCAGCCACGCACCGCCAGGGCTTCCAGGCGCGCGATGTCCCGCCCCAGCGTCCGGTTGGGGCAACCTTCCAGCAACAGCGAAGACCAGCGCTGGGACACGGGCGCCAGATCAGCCGCTCGTTCGGCCGGCGACGCGCCCAGGCGCAGGCGGGCCCGTCCCAGCACATTCTGCAGATCCATGACCCGGTGCGGGACCGGCGGCGTCAGCGTCAACGCCAGCGGCGCCAGCCGGGACAGGACCTGCTGGCCCTCCCGGAACGGTGCGGCCAGCAGCGGGGGGATCAGGAAGCCCCGTCCCACGTCGCTGCCCAGGAAACCGGCCCCTTCCAGACCCAGCATGGCCTCGCGCAAAGGCGTGCGGCTGACGCCCAGCTCGATCGACAGGTGGGACTCGTTCACCCGCGAGCCGGGCCTCAGGCGCTGATCGACCAGGCGGGTCAGAATCTCCTTCTGGACCTCGTCGCGCAGCGGTTTGCGCTGGATCATGGCGGCACTCCGGTAGAGGTGGGGGCGCGGCGGTCTTGATTCCTCCCCATTATGGCATTCCGGCGGGCGCGTTTCCAGTCGCTCGCGCCCGCCGGGCCGAAAACCGTCGTCTTGGGTCCCAGCCATGCATCTCCTGCGCAGGCGAGGCCTCCCGGGAATTCGCAGGGAATGACGGGGAACGGGGGGCCGGGCAAATCGAAACACCGCTCCGAGCGGACGGGTAAACTGCCCGATGAGGATGGACGACATGAGCGAACTGAGCCATCTCCTGGAATTCCGTGGTGGCAACTTCACGGTCGAAATGTTCGCAAGCCCCGCCCTGCAGGCCGCCTACCGCGTTCTGCTGGAGGGCGACGTCGCCGAAGCGGAGGTCCGTTTCCGCCGCATCATCGACGAACATCCCAAGGACCACGAAGCCCTGGCGGGCCTGGCCGTGTGCACGGCCGAGGGCGGCGGGCGCTTCCTGACGGCCGAAAAACTCGCCAAACAGGCCGTGCGTCTGGCGCCGAAGTCGGCCGCCGGCTACATCGCGCTGGGCTACATCAACCTGCGTGGCGCCAAACTCGAAGACGGCTACCGGTACCTGATGAAGGCCAAACACCTGGCGCCGCGTGATCCCCGGCTGGCCGCGGGGTTCGCCATCTACGACCGGGAACGGCCGCCGGTCATCGCCGACCTGTCGCGCCTGCATCCGGTCAACAGGGCGCTCGGCGGCGTTCGCACAGGGCTGCGGTCACCGGCGCAAAGGGCCATGGGGCTGGCCTGTCTGGCGCTGTCCATCTACATGGCGGGCACCCTGATCGGCTGACGATCCAATGGTTTGCGACTCAGGCGCTCCCGGCACCGGCCGGGAGCGCGTATTTTTTTGTCCGGCACCGAACCATTGACGAAGCCGGTGCGTCTGTGGGCTGATGGGTGCAGTCAGGCGGGGCCGCAATGGGGCGGCGACCGCAGCCGATGGAAGCGGAATGAACCAGGCGCAACTGCTGCAACGATGCCAGGCGGGCGACGAACTGGCGTGGGAGGTGCTCGTGAGAACGCATCAGGGAAAAGTGTGCGCGATCGCGTGGCACTACCTCGGCGATCAGGACGAGGCCCTGGATCTGGCCCAGGAAGTCTTCGTCCGCGTGTACCGCGGCCTCGACGCCTGCACCGAGCCCGACCGCTTCGAGCACTGGCTGACCCGCATGGTCCGCAACGCCTGCATCGACCAGTTGCGCCGGCGCAAGGCGCGCCCGCCGCGCCAGGATGTCCCGGCCGACGAAATGACCTCGTTGTCGGCGAGCTCGCCCGATCCCGAACAGCAGTGGCTGAGCACGTCGCGCCAGAAGCTGGTGCACCGCGCACTGCAGAGACTCAGCGACATCAACCGCGAGATCATCGTGCTGAAGGACATCCAGGGGCTGCCCCTCGAAGAGATCGCCGGAATGCTGGAACTGCCTTTGGGCACCGTGAAATCGCGCAGCAGCCGGGCGCGGGTGGAACTGGCGCGGGCGATCGTCGAGATCGAGGGCGGACCCGCCGGCGGCGGGCTGGGCGTGGGGGTGGCGTCATGAACAGCCACCGCGACGACCGCGAGCGCTTCGTGCGCGACGTGATGGCCCGCACCAGCGGTTCTCCCTGCGCGCGCGCCGAGATGCTGCTGCCGGACCTGAACGACGGCCTGCTGGCGGACCTGGACCGGCAACTGGTGCAGGCACATCTGGAACACTGTGCGCCCTGCCGCTCGCTGGCCGTGGCGATGGCCCGGCTCGAGCCGGTGCTGCCGCAGCTGGCCGTGGTCGATCCGGGCCCGGCGTTCACCGCGGCCGTGCTGGCGCGCACCTCGCTCCGCCAGCGACTGGCGGCGCCGCCGGCTTCGGCCCGGCCCCTCGGGGTGCCCGGCCTGATGGACCGGCTGGGCCGCTGGTGGGGCGACCGGATCCTGACGCCTGGATTCGCCTCGCGCGTGGCCTACGCGGCGACGGTGGTCCTGGTCCTGCTGACGGCGGTGCCGGGCGCGCCGCTGCGCGGAGTGCCGGGTGCGGCGATGAAAGTGATGACAGCCGGGCCGACCGCGGTGCCCGCGGTGGCCGAGGCTTCGTCGTGGCTGGACGGGCAAGTGGCGCGGGCGCGTGGCGGCGCGGCGCGGCAGTGGGCGGAATTAGACGGCGACATGGACGCGCGCCTGACGCGGACGTCCGGGGCCCGCGGCCAGGCGGTCGCCCATCTGGGCTCGGCCTGGCGTGAACTGGAGAACGGTCGCTTCAGCGAGGCGGGCTACGAAGGACTGGGGACCATCGACGCCTCCCGACGCATCTGGACCCTTTGGTGGCATGGTGAAGAGCAGAGCAACGGCGAGTGAAAGGGGTAGGACATGAACGGCAACGACAGGGATTTCCCGAAGGATTTCCAGGACACCGGCACCGGGGGTCGGGACGAGCGTGACGCGACCAGAACGGGCCCCACCGCGGCGGGCCCCATGGCGACGGGATGGGTGCGTCCGCAGCGATCGGCCGCGCTGGCGACGCTGCTGTCGATGATGCCCGGCCTGGGCCACATCTATCTGGGATACTACCAGCAGGGCTTCATCAACATCGCGGTGATCGCCGGCTGCATCACGGCGCTCAGTTCGAACGACTTCGAGGGCCTGGAGCCGTTCATCGCGCTGGGCATGGCGTTCTACTGGATGTTCAACATGATGGACGCCAACCGGCGGGCGCACCACTTCAACCGCGTCGCGGCGGGGCTGGGAGCCGAGAAGTTCCCCGACGAGTTCCCGCTGCCCAAGGCGCGCAGCTCGATGTTCAACGGGATCCTGCTGATCGCGGTGGGGCTCCTGTTCATCCTGGACCTGAACTTCGACATCCCGCTGGACTGGCTCGCCGACTGGTGGCCGCTGGTGCTGGTGCTGTTCGGCGCGCGCATGGTCTGGAATTCCCGCCGCAAGGCGGGGTGACGAACCGTCCCGAGCAGGAAGCACGGAGAGGGCGACTTCAGGTCGCCCTCTTTTTTTGATGTTACGCTCCTTAAGGAACCCTAAAGTTGCTTGTGACGGGGTCGAAGATCATTAATGATCAAAATTAGTGTCGCCGGCGCGGGATGGTCCGTGTCCGGTCGCGCCTCTCGCGCAAGGGAAGGCCGTCATGCCCAGAATCCTGGTTGTGGACGATGAAGAGCAGATCCGCCGGATCCTGCGGCTGACGCTCGAACGGGCCGGTCACGAAGTCGATACCGCCGCCGACGGCAACGAAGCGGTGGCCATGTTCGATCCCGCGCGCCACGACCTGGTCATCACCGACATCGTGATGCCCGAAAAAGAAGGCATCGAGACGATCCAGGAACTGCGCCAGAAGAGCGCCGGCGTGAAGATCATCGCGATCTCCGGCGGCGGCCGCATCAGCCCCGAGGAATACCTGGACTGGGCGAAGCGCTTCGGCGTGCACCGGACGTTCACCAAGCCGATCGACCGTGACGACCTGCTGCGCACCGTGGCCGAACTGACCGGCGCGCCGGTCGTCTGAACTTCAAGGGCCTGACTTCTCAGCGCCTGCTCAGCGGTCCGCCGTTTTCGCCAGCGCCGCCAGGCAGGCGCGTCCGAAGTCGGTCAGCGACGGATCGCGCGCTCCCATCACCAGCACCACATCGCCGGAGCGCGCCTCGGCCGCGATCAGCGGCGGCAGGCGGTCGCGCCCGGCTTCGAAGCGCGCGTCGCGGCCCGCCTTGACGATGCCGGCGACCAGGTCCGCCGACGAGATGTCGCGCGTGACCGTCCCGCCGGCGAAGAAGATCTCCGGCAGCCACAGCACATCGGACGGCGCCAGGTGCTCGCTGAACGCGGCGATCAGGGCGTCCTTCAGGAAACGGGTCGGCCCGAATCCGTGCGGCTGGAAGACCGCCAGCACGCGGCCGCCGGGCGCGAGGCGTCCGTGCGCGGTGGCCAGCGCCGCGGCGATCTTGTCGGGGTTGTGCGCGAAGTCGTCGATGACCTCGACGCCGGCGGCGCTGCCCAGACCCTGGAACCGGCGGGCGATGCCGCCGAACGCCGCCAGCGGCGCCGCCATGTCGGGCACCGCCACACCGGCGGCCGCGCAGGCAGCGATGGCCGCGGTCGCGTTCAGGACGTTGTGCCGCCCTGGTTGCGTGAGCGTGAACGCGGTGCCCTGCACCGTGAAGGCGGCGGTGCGGGGGGACAGCACGATGTCCCGCGCCCGGAAATCGCCGCCATCGCCCGTCTCGTCGCCATTGTTCTGCCCGGCGCCGAACAGCACGGCGCCCGCCCGGAAGTCGGCCAGGTTCGGCTCATCGGCGACGATGAACGGCCCGCGCGTCCGCGCGCGGAAGGTGCGGAACATGGCGAGGATCTCGTCGGGCTGTTTGTGGTCCAGCCCCAGGTTCAGCACCACGCCCAGCCACGGTTCGTAGCGCACCAGACTGCCGTCGCTCTCGTCGGCCTCGACCACCAGCCAGGGGGCGCCGCCGTCGGGCGCGGCGCCGGGAGCGCGGACGTTGCCCGCCTCGCCCCGCGCCACCAGGTCGGTCAGGGCGCCACCGGTCAACAGGCCGGGTCGCAGGCCGCAGCCCTGCAGGACGGCGAAGACCATGCCGGTGACCGTCGACTTGCCGCTGGTGCCGCTGACGGCCACGCTGCGGTGCGAGGCCACGTGCCTGGCCAGCAGTTCGGACCGGTGCAGGATGGGAACGCCGGCCCGGCGGGCGGCCGCGACGTCGGGCACCTGGTCCTCGACCGCGGTCGAGACGACCAGGCCATCGCAGGCGCCGTGAACGGGGTCCAGGTACGTGCCGTCCTGCGGCACGATGACCACGCCCGCGCGTTCGAGCTGCCCGCGCAGCTCCGGGTTCTGCCCCTGGTCGAAGGCGCGGTCGCTGCCGCTGGCGCGCGCGCCGCGCAGGACCTCGAACATCGCGAGCGCGCTCATGCCGCTGCCACCCACGCCTGCGAAATGTAAACGTGGCGCGGCGGAGTTCTGGTCAGATGATGACAACCGGATCGCCTTCCCGCACCGAATCGAACAGCGCCATGATGTCGGCATTGGCCAGCCGCACGCATCCGTGCGAACAGGGCGTGCCCAGGCGCGTCTCGGCGTTGGTGCCGTGGATGTAGATGTAGCGCCCCGCCGAGTCGACGCCGGGACCGCGGTTGACGCCGTCCTGCAGGCCGTCCAGGGTCAGCACGCGGGTGAGGATCAGGTCTTCGGCATGGTCGGCGGCGGTGTCTTCCGGCCAGACGCGACCGGTGGGTTCGCGGCTGACGAAGACCATGCCCGGCGGGGCCTGGTCGCCGATCCGCCGGGCGATGCGGTGCGCGCCCGGAGGCGTGCCGCCGGATCCTTCGCGCGCATCGAGGCCGGCGGCGGCCGTCGACACGGGCCAGCTCTGCAGCGACAGCGCGTCGCTCATCAGGTGCAGCCGTTGCGCAACGATATCGACCAGCAGCCAACGCCCGGCGCCGTCCGGCGCCCAGCGGCGCACGCTGGCCAGGCCCTCGGCGAACGGGGGCGGCGACGGGTTCGTGCTTCCGGGAGCGGGGATCCGCCGGGCCATGACGTCCTTGCCAAGTACCGTGAAAAAGGCCACTTTGGGTGTTAAATTAATATCGACCGCGGTGGCGGTCCACCCCTCCGGCCGCGGGCCGGCCAGTGAGGCAGGAGAAGCCCAATGTACGACATCGATGCCTCCCTTGACACCCAGATCCTGGCGCTCAAACGCCATCGTCCGGCGGTCGTCTTCGTCGAGGCCACCGATCCGCGCGTGATCGAGGCAGCCTGCAGGCTGCCTCGTTTCATCCGCCCGGTCTTCCTCGCCTCGGAAGTGGCGGTCAAGGCGGTCGCGCACAGTGAACTGCGCCATGTCGATCCGACGCGCGTCGAGTTCACCCTGGCCGAGAGCGCCTTCATCGACGTGCGCGAACGCACCGACCTGGTCGACGAGTTCGCCCACGCCTGCACCGATCTGCCGCGGGCCATCCGTCGCACCGACAACCTGGACGATGCGCGCGGGCTGGTGTCCGATCCGGCCCGGTTCGGCATCATGGCCGTTCGCCAGGGACACGCGGACATCGTCGTGGGCGGCATCACGCACGAACCGCACGACTACTTCCGTCCCATGCTGCGCCTGCTGGCCAAGCAGGACGTGCTGTGCGAAGCCGGCGTGTTCGTGCTGCCGGACAGCCACCCCGAGGGCATCTTCCCGCACAACATCCTGGTCGTGGGCGATGTCGGCGTCAACGCCACCATGACGCCCGAGACGCTGGCGCACGTCGCGGTCGGCACCTGCGCCGTCGCGCGCGACCTGTTCCCCGAGGACGTGCTGCCCTTCATCAACGGCGCGATGGTTTCGTATTCCAACCGCGGGTCGGACGAAGGTCCCAGCCCCGAACTGGTCCGGCAGGCGGCGGCCATGGTGCCGCAGATCCTGGCCGAGCGGGTGGCGCTGGGCGATCGCTACGGTTCGATCCGCGTCGAGGGCGAGGTCAAGATCAGCGTGGCCCTGTCGCAGCGCGCGGCGCATCTGTACCGGCGCGGGCAGGAGACCGACTTCGTGGGCGGCACCAACGTGCTGATCGTGCCCAACCTGGATACCGGCAACCTGCTGTTCCACCTGTACGCCACGCGCTATCCCGAGGCGCGCAAGTTCAGCGTGATGTTCGGGCTGCGCTTCCAGGGCGTCGATCTGCCCATGGACAGCACGGCGGCCGATGCCGCGCTGGCCATCAAGGCCTGCGTGCTGCGTCTGCACCGCTTCGGCCACTGGCAGCGCACGCCCAAGGACACGTTCTTTCCGCGGCACCGCATCCTGGCCGTCAATCCCGGCTCGACATCGACGAAGATCGCGCTCTACGAAGGCGATCTGGAAACGTTCACGCGCGAGATCGAGCACCCGGCGGCCGACCTGGCGCCGTTCGAGGGCAAGCGCATCGTCGAGCAGTACGCCATGCGCAAGGACCTGGTGCTGAGCGTGCTGGCCGAACACGGATTGACGATCGACGACCTGGACGCGGTGGCCGGGCGCGGCGGCCTGCTGCAGCCGATCCCGCACGGCACCTACAGCGTGAACGAACGCATGCGCGATGATCTGCTGAGCGGGCGCGGGGCGGACCACGCCTCGAACCTGGGCGCGCTGATCGCGCGGGAACTGGTCGAGGGCACGGGCAAGCCGGCGTTCATCGTCGACCCGGTCGTGGTGGACGAAGCTCCCGATCGCGTGCGGATCACCGGCATGAAGGCCATCCGGCGCAAGGTGATCAGCCACGCGCTGAACCAGATCGCCACGGCGCGGCTCTATGCGCGCGAACACGAGACCTTCTACGAGTACCTGAACCTGATCGTCTGCCACATGGGCGGCGGCATCACCGTCGGGGCGCACGCGCGGGGGCGCTACATCGACGTGAACAACGGTCTGGACGGCGAAGGTCCGTTCAGCCCGCAGCGTTCGGGCAGCGAGCCGACCGGCGACCTGATCCGCCTGTGCTTCAGCGGGCGCTACACGCTGGAAGAGCTTCTCAAGCTCAACAAGGGCCGGGGCGGCCTGCTGGATCTGCTGGGTACGGCCGACTTCCGCGAGGTCGAGCGCCGCCTCGACGCCGGCGATGCCGAGGCCCAGGCCGTCTACGAGGCGATGGTGTACCAGATCGCCAAGGCCATCACCGGGTTGCTGCCCGCCTTCGACGGCGCGACCGTCGACCAGGTGCTGCTGACCGGCGGCATGGCGCGCAGCGAACGGCTGGTGGCCGATATCAGCCGCTCCGTGGCGGCGCTGGGCTGCGGCGTGACGGCCTACCCCGGCGAGAACGAGATGCAGGCGCTGGTACGCGGGGCGCTGCGCGTGCTGCGCGGACGCGAGAAGGCCAAACAGTACGACCCCCGACCGGAGGCGACGGCGTGACGGCCATCAGCAGGCTCGATGATCTGATCGCCGCGCAGCGGCACCGGACGCCGCGCCGGCTGGCCGTGGCGGCCGGCCACGACCCGTACACGCTGGAAGCGGCGATGCGCGCCGCCGCCGGCGGCATCGCCCTGGTCACGCTGGTGGCCGATCAGCGGCGGCTGGACGAGATGGCGGTCGCGCTGGGGCCGTTGCCGGCCGGGGTGACGGTGATCGACGAGCCCGATCCGCTGGCCGCCTGCGTGCGGGCCGTCGCGATGGTGCGCGATGGCGAAGCCGACGTGCTGATGAAGGGGCTGGTGCCGACCAGCGACTACATGAAGTGCATCCTGGACCGTGAACTGGGACTGCTGCCGCCCGGCCGCGTGCTGTCGCACGTGACGGTTCTGGAGATACCGGCGCTGCCGCGCCTGCTGTTCGTGGCCGATGTGGCGATCATCCCGAAGCCGGACGTTGCGGCAAAGCTGCAGATCCTGGAGTATTGCCTGCACGCGGCGCGGAGCTTCGGGGTGGAGCGCCCGCGGGCGGCCCTGATCGCCGCCACCGAGAAGGTCAGCCCGAAGATGCCGGCCACCGTCGAAGCGGATGAGATCCGCCGGCTGGCCGCCGACGGCCGCTTCGGCGACGCCATCATCGACGGGCCGCTGGCGCTGGACGTGGCGCTGTCGCCGGAAGCCTGCCGCATCAAGGAACTGGATTCGCCGGTGGGCGGGCTGGCCGACATCCTGGTGTTCCCGAACATCGAGACCGGCAATGTGTTCTACAAGGCGGCGACGCAGCTGGCGGGTGCCCGCGTGGCGGCCGCGGTGGTGGGCACCACCGCGCCCTGCGTGCTGACCAGTCGCGCCGACAACGAGGAATCGAAGCTGTTGTCCATTGCGCTCGGCTGCCGTCTGGTGGACTGACCCACGGGACGGAGCCGCGTGCGCCACCAGGGGGGCGCGCCCATGTCCGAGACCAACAAGCCGAACACGCACGACAACCTGAAGGAAGCGTTCGCCGGCGAAAGCCAGGCGTTCCAGAAGTACACGTCGTTCGCCGAGATCGCCGAGAAGGAAGGCCGGCCGAACATCGCGCGGCTGTTCCGCACCACGGCGCAGGCCGAGCGCATCCATGCCGCCGGCCACTTCCAGGCCCTGGACGGCGTCGCGGGCACGGTGGACAACCTGCGGGCGGCCATCGGCGGCGAGACGTACGAATTCGAGTCGATGTACCCGCCGATGCTGGAACAGGCCCAGGCCGAGGGCCACAAGGCCGCGCGGATGTTCCGCTACGCGGTGGCGGCCGAGAAGGTGCACGCCGACCTGTACGCCCGCGCGCTGGCCGCCGCCACGCGCGGCGAGGACCTGAACGAAGAGAAGTTCTACCTGTGCCCGGTGTGCGGCCACATCGAGTTCGGGACGCCGCCCGACAAGTGCCCGATCTGCGGCGCGGCGGCGGGCAAGTACGTCCAGGTCTGAGGTCCGCGCGATGCCTGCGGGCGTCCGGGGAGCGAATGAGCAAAGGCCCCGTCGGTGCACACCGGCGGGGCCTTGTGCGTCGGGACGCGCCTATTTCACGAGAGTCATGCTGCCGGTGGCCTCGCCACCGGCCGTCCGCAGGCGATAGAAGTAGACGCCCGACGGAACCTGCGCGCCATCGTCCGAGCGGCCGTCCCACACGGCTTCGTGGCTTCCGGCGGCGAACTCGCCGACGGCCAGGGTCCGCACCCGCGCGCCGCGCAGGTCATAGACGCTCAGTTCGACCGTTTCCCGCGCCGGCAGCGCGAAGCGGATCCGCGTGCCGGGATTGAACGGATTCGGGATGTTCCGCGACAGGATCAGCGCGTCGGGCAGCTGCTCCGTGACGCCGGCGACGTAGTCCAGGACGGTCATCGTCAGCGGCACCGGGGTTACGGGATGCGCCGGGTCGTTGGTGAGGATGCGCAGACGGCCCTGGTGCGTGCCCAGCGCCATGTCGGTCGTGTTGAACGTGACCGTCAGGTCGGCGGCGGTGCCCGGCGCGATGGTGCCGGCCGCGGGCGAGACCGTGAGCCACTCCGGCATCGGGGCGAACCTGATCGCCAGGTTGTCGTGCACGTAGTCCGCGTTGAACACCGCGGCCAGCCCGATGTCCTGCGTCTCGTTCTGGATGCCGATCGTCGCCTCGTCCAGCCGGGCGCCGACCATGGTCTGGTAGTGGAATTCGATCCGGCCGCTCGGATACAACTGGATCTGGAACGTGTAGGTGCCGCCGCCGCCGAATCGCGGCACGGCCTGGTACTCGACGATCAGCCGGGTCCCGTCGTAGTGGTGAAACGCGGCGCCGGGTCCGGCGAACGTCAGGTCGTCCCAGAATGGGGCCACCAGGTTCTCCGGAGCCATGGTGCCCGGCAGGTCGTAGTTCGTGTAGGCCGTCGAGGCCATGTTCG
>JAIFKS010000101.1 GCA_020049465.1 bacterium
CCAGGGTCTCGGCGTACCAGCCCAGGGTGTTCCGGCTGCTGAAACCGGCGATCTCGCGGACGATGAGCCCGCTCACGGCGATGTCCTCCCAATACGCAGGATCGGCATCGCCGGCGTTGTGGCCTTCGTAGTCGGTGGCGACATTGATCGTACCGACGCCGTAGCGGGCGTCGAGGATCTGCTGCAGCGGGACGTGGTCCCACGAGTTGCCGAACGTGATATCCAGAGCGCCGGCCAGGCCTGGGCAGGCCACCAGGGCCAGCGTCAGGAGGCTGACGATTCGAATCCGCATCATGATGTCCTCCAAACAGATGTTTCGCGCCGGTGTCCCCCTGACACCGATCGCTAATTTTAGCGAACCGGCGCAATGGTACGCCATGCATCATCATTGCATCATCTTGTCACTTCTGACGTTAAATAACGTGTCACTTTAATGTGATATTCGGCGGGTGCCTTTAATTCCGGGGATATCGCGGGCGGGGATGTGGCTCCCGCGGGGTTCATCAACTAGAATGCCGCACGGGAACGGGATGTCGAGGGTGGCCGGACGCGCGAAAGGATCCCAGGATGCTGAACCCTGCCTTCACCCGGATCGGCCTGTCGCCGATCGTCGAGATCAGCGAACGGATCCGCGACGTGGCCCCTCGCTGGGAGGCGCGCACCGGCGGGAAGTTCGCCTTCCTGCAGCGCGGCGAGCTGGCCGACAACACGCCGGCTTACATCACGCGCGCGATCGGCCAGGCCATCGAGGCGGGCCTGACCCGCTACCCGAAGTCGGGCGGCGAGCCCTGGTTCAAGGACGCGGTGCTGGCCCGGCTGGCCGCCACGGGGCTGACGGGGCTGGGCCGCGAGAACGTGCTGTGCACCTACGGTGGGCAGGAAGGCCTGCAGCTGGTGTTCAACGCGTTCGCCGGCGGGCGCGTGGTCGCGTTCGCGCCGATCTGGTCCTGCGTGATCGACAACATCGCCCCCTATGCGGGCTGCACGCTGGACCCGGTGGCGCTGGTCGAGCGCGACGGCGCCCTGGAGATCGATTTCGCGCAGGTCGAGGCCAAGCTGCCGGGCGCCGCGCTGCTGTACGTGAACTCGCCGCAGAACCCGTCGGGCAAGGTGTTCTCGCGCGCGGAACTGTCGCGGCTGAACGACCTGTGCGTGAAGCACGGCGTGTCCATCGTCTCGGACGAGGCCTACGAGGACTTCGTCTTCGGCGGCGCGAAGCACATCAGCCTGCTGGAGTTTCCCGGCGACCACATCTTCGCCGTTTTCACCTGCTCGAAGTCGTACGCCGCGACCGGCTTCCGCATCGGCTACACGGTGTGCCGCAACGCCGACATCATCGGGAAGCTGACCCTGGGCGAGTACACGCAGACCGGCGGCGTGGTGCCCTTCATCCAGAAGGCGTTCGCCGTGGCGATGACGTCAGAGGCCGATCGCGAGGCCTGGCTGCGCCCGCTGCTGGAGAAGTTCAACCGCCGCCGCGACGTCATCTACGACCACCTGCGGCCGGTGCTGGGGCCCGCGCTGTACCGGCCCGAGGGCGCGTTCTACTTCTTCCTGAACCTGAAGGGCCTGGTGCCGCCGGCGCCGGCGGGCATGGCCACCGGCGAGTTCGTGCTGCAGCGCTTCCTGGACGCGGGCATCGCCGTGATCCCCGGCACGGCGTTCGGCGGGCCCGAGTACGCGCACCACGTGCGGCTGTCGTTCTCGGGGATCGAGGACGAGGCGCTCGAGCGCGCGCTGGAACGCATGACGAAGCAGGTGTTCATTTCCGGCGCGAAAGCCGGAGCCTAGCGGTCAGACGCCGCCGCCGAGCCGCCGGTGCCTGAGCGCCGGCAGCCGCCGCCGCACTTCCGCCAGCCGCCCGAAGTCCAGCGTGGCGGCGATGATCTCCGTCCGATCGTCGCCGCCGCGCGCCAGCACCACGCCCCACGGATCGACGATCATGCTGTTGCCGTAGGTGCGCACGCCGCCCGAGCCCGGACCCGTCTGCCCCGGCGCCAGCACGAACGACTGGTTCTCGATGGCGCGGGCGCGCAGCAGGCTCTCCCAGTGCGCGGCGCCGCTGGTCGCGGTGAACGAGGCGGGCACGGTCAATATTTCCGCGCCCCGGTCGGCATGACGCCGGTAAAGTTCGGGGAAGCGCAGGTCGTAGCAGATGCTCAGGCCCACGCGGTGTCCCAGCACGTCGGCGCTCACGGTTTCGTCGCCGGGCACGTACCAGTCGGACTCGCGGATGGCGACACCGTCCACCTCGACGTCGAACAGGTGGATCTTGCGGTAGGTGGCGATGATGCCGCCGTCCGGCCCGATCAGCACCGACGTGTTGTGCACCTTGAAGCTGTCGGGAATGGCCTCGCAGACGCTGCCGGCGAGGATCGCCGCGCCGTGTTCGGCCGCGATGGCCTGCAGGCCGCGCGTCGAGGGCCCCGGGATCGATTCGCCGGGCAGTTCGGCCGGCCGGCCGGTGCTGCGGAAATGGTACATCTCGGGCAGGGCGATGAAGCGGGCGCCGGCGCGGGCCGCCTCGCGCGCGAGGCTCTCGGCGGTCACGACGTTGGCGGCGACGTCCTCGCCGGCGTCGAGCTGGATCACGGCGACCGGGAGCAGTCGATTGTCGGTGGAAGAGGTCATCGGGATCTCCGCGTTCGGGGAAGGTGCGACCGCGAGGCAGTATAACATCGACGGCCGGTGCGATGCACCGGCCGTCGTTCCGTTCCCGTCCGGATCATCGTGGAGCTAGCCCGCCGTCTCCACCAGCATCGCGACCCCCATGCCGCCGCCCACGCACAAGGTGGCCAGCCCGCGCCGGCCGCCGCGCGCCCGCAGCGCATGCAGCAGGGTGACCACGATGCGGCAGCCGCTGGCGCCGATCGGATGGCCGAGCGCGATCGCCCCGCCGTTGACGTTCACGCGCGCGGGGTCCCATTCCAGTTCGCACCCGACGGCCAGCGACTGGGCGGCGAACGCTTCGTTGGCTTCGATCAGATCCAGGTCGCCCAGCTGCCACCCGGCGCGCGCCAGCGCTTTCCGCGTGGCCGGGACCGGGCCGATGCCCATGACCGAGGGCTCCACGCCGGACACGGCCCAGCCGCGGATGATCCCGAGCACCGGCAGCCCCTGCGCGGCGGCCCAGGCGGCATCGGCCACCACGACGGCGGCGGCGCCGTCGTTGATGGACGAGGCATTGCCCGCGGTGACGGTCCCGTCCGGCTTGAAGGCCGGCCGCAGCTTCGCCAGTCCCTCGGCCGTCACTCCCGGCCGCGGGCTTTCGTCGCGGTCGACGACCAGTGGCTCGCCCTTGCGCTGCGGCACCAGGACGGGGACGATCTCGGCCGCGAAGGCGCCGGCGGCCTGGGCCTGTTCCGTCTTCTGCTGGCTCAGCGCGGCGAAGGCGTCCTGCGCCTGACGCGAGAGCGCGTAGAGGTCGGCCAGGTTCTCGGCCGTGATGCCCATGTGGTAGTCGCCGAAGACGTCCCACAGTCCGTCGCGCAGCATGCTGTCGGCCAGTTCCCAGGCGCCCATCTTGACACCGTCGCGTGAACCCGGCAGCAGATGCGGCGCGCGGCTCATGCTCTCCTGTCCGCCCGCCACGACCACGTCCGCTTCCCCGAGAGCGATCTGACGCGCCGCGTCGATGATCGCCTGCAGACCGCTGCCGCACAGCCGGTTGATGCCGATCGCCGGTACGTCGACCGGCAGCCCGGCCGCCAGCGCCGCCTGTCGCGCCGGCCCCTGCCCCGCGCCGGCGGTCAGGATCTGTCCCATGATCACGTCGCCGACGGCGGCCGGATCGACCTTCGCGTCGGCCAGCGCCTGCCGGATCACCGCCGCGCCCAGGCGGTGCGCCGGCACTGAAGCCAGCGCGCCGCCGAAGGCGCCGATCGCGGTGCGGCGGGCCGCCAGGATGGCGACATCACGCATATCGAATTTCCTTTCGCCGGCCGCGGCGCGGCTAGAGCTTGCCCACGAAGGCCAGGATGGCTTCGTTCACCGCTTCGGGTCGCTCGAACATGACCATGTGACCGGTCGACGGCAGCAGCACCAGTTCGCTGCCGGCGATCGCCTGCTGACCGCTGACGGCGACGTCGCGCGTGAACCCGCCGTGCAGATACGGATTGGGGATCAGCCCGTCGTTCTCGCCGTAGATGATCAGCGTCGGCGCCTTGATCGCGCCCAGGCGCTCGTGCGTGGGCCCGTCGAGCATCGCCGCCACGTTGCGCCAGACGGCGTACGTGTAGTCGTCGAAGCCCTTCGCGCCCCTCACCTGGATGCGGTCGGTGATGAAGAAGTCGGCCTCCGGCGGCGTCGCGTGGAAGTTGCTGTGCACGCTGGCGGCGATCTGGCGGATCGTCGAGTCCTTGACGAACTTCGGCGTGACGGCGCTCTTCATCCAGTCGCCTTCGCCTTCGGTGAAGCCCTCGAAGCCGGCGGTGCTGAGCAGCGCCAGTCCGGCCACGCGGTCGGGCATCTCCAGGGCGGCGGTCAGCGCGATCTGGCCGCCCATCGAATGGCCCACCCACACGGCCCGGTCGATGTCCAGCGCCGCCAGCAGTCCAGCTGCCGTGCGCGCGTGGAAGGCCATCGAGTAGTCGTACGGACCCTTGCTGGAGCGGCCGTAGCCCGGCAGGTCCAGCGCGATGACCCGGTACTTCGCGCTCAGCGCCGGCAGATTCCTCTGCCAGCCCTTCGCGTTGGTGCCCAGGCCGTGGATCAGCAGCAGGACCTGGTCGTCCCGGCCCTCGTCCAGATAGGCGATGTCCATGCCGTCCACGCGCGCGTGGCGCACTTCATAGCCGTAATCGACCTGATCGAACTCCAGCGTCGGCAGGTGGTACCAACCGCCCGTGGAGGCGCAGCCGCTGAGCATCATCATGAGCCCGGCTCCCAGCAGAATGGTGTGCAGTCGCTTCATGACGGCCTCCTAGAACATGATCCACTTGACGTTGGCGAAGACGGTCCACGGGTCCAGGGGCCGGCTGTCGTCCAGCACGCCGTTGACCTCGTCCCAGTCGTAGAAGTCACCCAGTGACAGATGCGCCAGGTGCAGTTCGACGTCGAAGAACACCTTCGGCGTCCACACCACGCCGGCGTTGGCTTCCCAGCCGATGAAACTGCCGACGCCCTCGGGAACCGTCGAGGCCCAGCCGGCTCCCGCTCCGCACTCGACGCGCAGCTTGTTGGGGATCAGCTCGCGCTTGGCCGTGACGATGCCGGCGCTCAGCCCGTAGCCCAGGTTCTGGATGTCCACCACCGCGGCGTTGAAGCGGTTGACCACCGTGCCGTGCGGCAGCAGCTGGTACAACCCGTGCCCGATGAACACCGCGCCCGGCGACGACCAGTTGTTGCCGGTCAGGATGCCGTTGTAGGTGCCGTCGCTGATGTTGTCGCTGTCGCCGCTGGTGAAGATGCCCTCGAACGTCACCTGGTCGCGGTTGGCCTTGCCGTAGCGCCAGGACGTGCGCAGGTCGGCCGCCCAGCCGTCGATGGTCACGTCGACCAGGTTGCTGTTGGTCTGGCCGAAGTTGTGCATCAGGAAGCCGCTGTACCCGAAGCGGCCCTGCTGCAGCAGCGGATCGCTGTGGAACTGGAGGCCACCCCAGAACACGTCCGCGGTGTAGTCGTAGTTCCCGAAATCGAAGTTGAAGACGCCGTTGTAGTTGCTCAGCGCCGAATTCAGGCCCTGCCCCAGAATGGACACGCCGCCTTCGCCGTTGCCGTGGTCGCGCGCATAGTAGAGCGCCAGACCGGCCGTCGACTTGATGCTGAAGTCCTTCTCGAACTGGAGTTCGAACAGCTGGACGTCGTCGTCCTGCTCGACGTTGTTCTCGTAGAGCTGCCAGGCGGCGGCTTTCAGGCGCTTGTCGGTGTCGTAGAACCAGTGCGCGCTGACGCCGGTGGCGTCCGAACCCCAGAAGGCCAGACGGAAGCCCTGCTGCAGCAGCTGGTCGGTGAACGTGTACCAGGGCACGCGGATGTTGTCGTACAGGCGCTGCAGACCCACGTTGACGTACCAGCGCGGGTTCGGATTGACCTCGAGAAACATGTTCTGCGTCTGCATGTTCACGAAGTCGCCGCCGAAGGCGCCGCCGAAATTGCCGCCGGCCCCGTAGTTGGCGTCGCCCCAGGTCCAGTCGAACTCCAGGCTCATGCGCATCTTGGCCCAGCCGTCGAACAGGCGCGGGGTGTAGGTGATCATGGGCAGGAACCGCTGCTCGGTGAAGCGGGTGCGGCCGGCTCCGGTCCTGGTCGTGTTGCCGCCGAACATGCGGCCGACGACCTGTCCCTTGAGGAATTCGTTGTCGGCGTAGATGTTCGACAGTTCGCTGCGGGTCAGGAAGTAGCCGATGAAATCGAACTCGCTGGGCTCCGGCCGCAGCTTCTCGCCGCGGTCGGCGGCGGTCTGCGCCGAAGCGGCGGTGGCAGCCAGGAGCGCCACAAGGAAAATCAGGCGCGCGCGTCGGATCATATCAGTCCCCGTTCTGGCTCGTTCCCGGGAAGGTCGGGGGCGGCACCAAAGCCGGCGCCGCCCCCGCGCGGGCTACTCTTCGCGGACGTAGTTCTGGATGTTCAACGTGCCCAGGGCGACGTCGGAGCCGAAACCGGTCGTCGGCGTGCGCGGCACGGCGCCGATGTTCGGCGTCGTCTGGACGGCTTCCAGCTTCATGGTGTCGGGCGTGCCGTCGGTGACTTCGATGATGCCGCCCTGCTCGAATGCCGAGTAGATGAGCTCGATCGAATGCACGGAGCCGGAAGCCGACTCCGTAACCGCGTAGGTGCCGTTGATCGTGGTCCAGGCGCCGCCGTCCACGTGCGTGTCCAGGCGGACGGTCTGGTCCTCGTTGATCCACACCCGCACGCTGTCGTAGTTGAACAGCGTCACGAGCAGCGGAGCCACGTTTGTTTCGGCGCTCAGCCACTGGCCGATCCAGGGATCAGCGGCCGGCGGCGGCGTGGTGCCGCCATCGTCATCGTCGCCGCAGGCGACGAAACTCAGCAGCGACAGGGCCGCCACGAGCAGCAGGGCAGTCTTCAGGATCGCACGCATGTTCCTACCTCCGTCGTTGGGTTACTCCAGCTCACGCAGCTGGATTCGATCGATCTTGCCGGCCTGGTTCACAGGGAGCGCCGGCAGGATCCTGATCTGCTTGGGAATCTTGTACCTGGCCAGCTTGTCGGCGCAGTACGCGGCCACGGCCGCTGCGTCGGGCGCGGCGGCGCCCTCGTCCATCACGAGGAAGGCCAGGCCGACCTCGCCCCAGCGCGCATCGGCCACGCCGATGACCGCCGCTTCGCGCACGCCGGGCTGGGTGACCAACACCCGCTCGACTTCCGCGGGGTAGACGTTCTCTCCCCCGCTGATGAACATGTTCTTCTTGCGGTCGACGACCTGGAAGAAGCCCTCGCCGTCGCGCTGCACGACGTCGCCGGTGTGGAACCAGCCGTCGGTGATGGCGGCGGCCGTCTCGGCCGGCTTGCGCCAGTAGCCAGGCGTCACGACCTCGCTGCGCAGCCACAGTTCGCCGGGCGCACCGTCGGCGCAGTCCCGGCCGTCGGGATCCACCACGCGCGTGTCCACGTAGAAGTTCGGCAGGCCGATGCTGCCGGCCCGGCTGACGGCGTGCTCCTCGTTCAGCGAGAAGCAGTTCGGCCCCACCTCGGTCAACCCGTAGCCCTGGCGGATGAGCACGCCCTTGGCGTGCCAGATGTTGATCAGCGGAATGGGCATGGGAGCCCCACCCACGATCGCGTAGCGGCAGGCCGAAAAATCGGCTTTCGCGAAGCCCGCGGCGTCGCTGAGCATGCGCATCATGGTCGGCACGCCGAACAGAAGGGTGGTGCGCTCGCTCTGCATCAGCGCGACGATCAGGTCCGCATCGAACCGGTCCAGCAGCGTGGTGCTGCCGCCGTTGTGCAGGAACGGCGTCATCAGCACGTGCCAGCCGCCGGTGTGGAAGAACGGCGCATAGGCCTGCGTGTGGTCGCCGCTGGTCAGTTCCAGCCTCAGGCTGGTGTTGACCGCGTTCCACAGGATCATGCCGTGGGTGATGATGGCGCCCTTGGGCGTGCCGGTGGTGCCGGCGGTATAGAGGATCATCACCGCGTCGTCCAGCGCGCCGGGGCGGTCGGCCGTCCACGGCGCGGCGGTCGGCAGCGGACCGGTGATCAGCGGCGTCACTTCGGACAGCGGCAGGCGGTGCCGGATCGACGCGGCCGACGAAAGCGCGGCGGTGACCGGCATCTCGTCGGCCCCGGTCAGCAGCACGCGCGGCTCGCAATCGCCCAGCAGTTGATCCAGTTCGCGCGCGGTCAGCCGGAAGTTCAGCGGCACCAGGATCGCGCCCAGCTTCACGCAGGCGAAGAACAGGAACACGGTTTCGGCGCGGTTCTGCGCCAGCACCGCCACGCGATCGCCCCGCGTCACGCCGAAGGCGCCCTGCAGATGGCCCGCCAGCGCCGTGGCGCGGCGTTCCGCCTCGGCGTAGGTCCACTGCAGCCCGCGGCCGTGGTCGCGCAGGGCGACCTTGTCCGGACGGTAGCCGGCCCATTTGCGCAGCCAGTCGACTTCCGGATGGATCACTTCGACCTCCTGCGCGCGGCCAGGGCGATGCCGCTGCCGACGATGACCGACAGCGTGATGGCGACCGCCGCCGCCACGCCCGGGTTGCGCCCGGTGGCCACGGTGCCGGGCACCGGCAGGTCCAGGTAGTGCATCGGGAAGTGCACGGCAATGGCCGTCAGCGACGCCGCCATGGCCGCGGCCCGCGGCGCCGTCGGCCAGAACATGCCGAACAGGATGGGCACGAAGGCGGCCCCGAAGTACGCGTAGACGCCGTTCTGCGCGAAGATGGCCACGCTCAGGTTGGGGGCCACCAGCTGCCGCCACGACAGCACGGCCGCCGCCGCGCCCAGCGCGACGATGACCAGCCTGTTGATCAGCAGCAGAGCCCGTTCGCGGCGCTGGGGATCGGACGGCAGCTTCCGCGCGGCCAGCGGCCGGATCAGATCGCTGGTCACGGTCGAGCCCAGCGACTGGATCAACCCTTCGAGCGTGGACAGCCCCGCCGAGATGAGCCCCAGCACCACCAGCAGCCCGATCCAGATCGGGAACTCCTGCACGACGTAGGCCGGGATGATCTCGTCCATGGCCAGCTTGTGGCCGCCGACGGTCAGGTCGGGAAAGGACAGCCGCGCGTAGAGTCCGGCCACCACGACGCTGAAGAAGATGACCTGCGTGACCACGCCGACCAGCAGGTAGCGATTGACGTCACGGTCGGATTTCAGCAGCAGGCTCTTGGTGATGATGTGCGGCTGGCAGACGATCGCCACGCCCACCACCAGCTGCGCGAAGCCGATCTCGAACCAGTCACGGAACAGGAAGCTGCCCGGGTTCGGCACGCCGGCCAGGGCCGGGTCCAGCGCCTTGAGCCGCCCCAGGAAGCCGTGGACCCCGGCGGCAAAATGCTCATGGCCGGATCCGAGCAGGACGAAGGCGACGATCAGCATCAGGATCGCCTGCACCGTGTTCGTATAGACCATGCTGTTCGCGCCGCCGAACATCATGTAGCCGAACACGAAGACGATCACGCCCAGCATGACGGCGAGTTCCGGTGCCGCGAGCGTGGCGCTGAGCACCTTCGTCAGGCCGACGACGATCAGCACGATGAAGGTGACCAGCAGCAGCGACAGCACCGCGAAGAACAGCGCATAGGCCGGGCTTCCCCATCGCGTGCCCATCCACTGCGCCAGGGTCAGCGCCTTGACCGAGGCGCCGTGGCGGCGGAAGCCCTTCGTCAGCACGACCAGAGAAGCCATCGAGGCGACCGGCAGCACCACGGCGTAGGACACGACCCCCGACACGCCATACAGCGCGATGAACCCCGGGTTGATGATGAACGTGGCCGCGCTGGTCATCGAGGCCGACAGCGCCAGACCGACGGCCCAGGGCGAGAACGCCAGGCTGCCCAGCGCGAAATCGCTGACCGAGCGCGTGGCCCGGGCGCCGCGGATGACGATCGCCAGAATGACCGCCATCAGCACGCCCAGCACGAGCCAGCCGGCGGTGACCATCTGCGGGGAAGCCAGGTTCGTCATCGTGCCGTCCCTCTTCCTACCAGCGCATGGCGCAACAGGCGAAGGCCAGTCCGCCGCCCGAGCCCATGAACACGACCAGTTCGCCGCGCTTCAGTTTCCCGGCGGCATCCGCCTCGGCCAGCGCCATCGGGATGCAGGCGGACCCCGTGTAGGCGTAGCGATCCATGATGCAGTGGGTGCGCTCCATGGGCAGCTCCAGCCGCGCCATGGTTTCCCGGATCGAGTGGATGTTGATCTGGGTGAAGAACAGATGGTCTATGTCCGCCACTGCGCAGCCGGCGTCGGCCACCGTCTCGCGGATCATCCTCGTCCAGGTGTCGGGATTGATCTCGGGCGGGAACTTCTTCACGAAGCGGAGCTTGTGGTCGCCCGCCGCCACGACCGCCGGCGTGACGGGCCGGGCCGTGGCTCCGGCGTAGATGCCCATCCAGTCCGCGTACTGTCCGTCGGTGTGCAGGCGCGAAGCCAGCCAGCCGTCCGCCTCGTCGGTATCGCCCAGCAGGACGCCCCCCGCGCCGTCGGCGAACAGGTTGCTGGTGCGCTTGTCCAGCAGGTCGAGGTACTTGCTCATGGCGTAGGCGCCGATGACCAGAACGCGCCGGTAGCGCCCGTCGGCGCGGATGTACTTCGCACCGGCGTCGAGCGCCGTCACGAAGCCGGCGCAGGCGGTGTTCAGATCGAAGGTGCCGGCCTTCACGGCGCCCAGACGGTGCTGCACGACCGCCGCCGTCGACGGGGACACGTATTCGGGCGTGTCGGTGGCCACGATCAGCAGGTCCACTTCGGACGGGTCCGCGCCGGCCCGTTCCAGGATGTCGCGGGCGGCGCGCTCGACCAGGTCCGCGGTGCTCTCGTCGTCGGCGCACCAGCGCCGCTCGCGGATCGTCAGGTACTCGCGCAGCCAGGTATCGACGTCCTCACCCAGCAACTCGTTGAAGAAGCTGTTGGGCACGACGCGTTCAGGGACGGCCATGCCGGTGGCGATGATGCGGGCGTTGCGGGCCACAAGTGCTCCTAGAGGGTCAGGCCGCCGTCGACACTCAATACCGCGCCGTTGACGAACGCCGCACGATCCGAAGCCAGGAACAGATAGGCTTCGGCGATCTCTTCCGGCTTGCCGAGGCGCTGCAGCGGCGTCTTCTCCGCCATCATCGCCTGCACCTTCTCCGGCATCGCCTGCACCATTTCGGTGGCGATGAAGCCCGGCGCCACGGCGTTGACGCGCACGCCCTTGCGCCCCAGCTCGCGGGCCCAGACCTTCGTCATGCCGATGACGCCGCTCTTGGTCGCCACGTAGTTGGTCTGGCCGAAATTGCCGTAGAGCGCGACCACGCTGCTGGTGTTGATGATGGCGCCCGACCCCTGGGCGGCCATGACGCGCGCCGCGGCCCGCCCGCAATGGAAGACACCCTTGAGATTGACGTCGACCACCAGGTCGAACTGCGCGTCCTCCATCTTCAGCAGCGTGGCGTCGCGGGTGATGCCCGCGTTGTTGATCAGCACGTCCAGCCGGCCGTGTTTCGCGTGAACCGCGGCCACGGCGGCATCGACGGCGACGCTGTCCGCGACGTCGACGGAGCGGAAAGTGACGTTGGGCAGCGAAGCGGCCAGTGCCGTCCCCGCCTTTTCGTTCAGGTCCCAGCAGTCGACGAGCGCCCCCTCCTCGGCGAAGCGGCGCACGGTGGCGGCGCCCAGGCCGGCGGCGCCGCCGGTGACGATGACGACCTTGCCCTGCATGGTGTTCATGGCTTTCCTCCGTCGGTGGAATCGGCGACGGCCAGCTCTTCGCGCCGACGCCGCCAGGCTTCCTTGAAGACCGCGTGGTGCTCACCCATCAGTTCATAGAAGGCCGCCATCTCGTCGACGCGTCGACGGAACGGTTCGGCGGCCTCGTCGGCGGGCGCGGCCGCGATCAGATCGCGGTATTTGCGCGCCAGCTCGAGGTTGCGAGCCTGCTTGTCCGCGTAGTTGGTGAAGGCCTGGCCGAAGATGTCGTGGGCAGCGGTGTAGTGGTCCCGGCGACTGCCGGGGACCCAGGCCTTGCTCAGCAGGTTGTGGTCGCTCAGGCGGCGGGTGATCTGGCTGACCGGTCCCTTGCTGACGTGCAGGCGCTCGGTGATGTCGTCCAGACTCTGCGGTGCATCATCGCACAACATCAGCCCGACGATGTGGCCCATCAGCCGGGAAAGGCCGAAAATCTGGTAGTTGGTGCCGAAGTCCTCGATGAAGGCGCTGGTGAGCTCTTCGTGGTTCATCGGGCCCCCGGGGGAGTGGCGGCGTTTGAAACTTTTCAAATGTTTAGAACACACACCGGTGGGCTGTAAAGCGAAAAATGCGGAAATCGGGTCCCGGCAGGCGAACAATCTATTTAAATTGTTGTTATATAATGATCTAAATCGGAAATTGCCGATTCCGGCAACGGCGAGCCCGGACAGCGTCCGACGCGCCGAGCGGCGCCCCCTTTCCGCCTCCGGGCATGGTCCGGATCCTGCACAAGGTCCGCGGGGCGCCGCCCATGGTTCGGGAGGCGGACGCCGACCGGGGGTCGTCGAGACTTCCGGGGCCCGAGGCAACCCGTTTCCAGCCGCGGTCTTACGACCCCGGCGCGGCCGACAGGGCCGCCGGCAGCCGTTGGGTCTCCATCCCGGACGAAGCGCTGGTGCAAGATATCCTGCCAGAAGCGGCCGACCGTTTCCCGCAGGCGCCGGCGACCGGACCGTTCGAGACCGACACGGGTCCCCGTTGGGTGGGGTCCGGCCGGTCCAGGGAAGGGCAGGACAAGCATGGACGCGGGAAAATCGAACGCGGGCGACATGTACGCGGGCAAGACGATCCTGATCACCGGCGGGACGGGGTCACTGGGACACGCGCTGGTCCAGCGGTTCCTGAAGACGGACGTGCGACGGATCATCATCTACAGCCGCGACGAGTACAAACAGTACCACATGGAGCAGCGGTTCGCCGCACACCGCGCCCGACTGCGCTTCTTCCTGGGTGACGTGCGCGACCGCGCCCGCCTGTACCGCGCCTTCACGGGCGTCGACTACGTGATCCACGCCGCCGCACTCAAGCACGTCCATCTGATGGAGTACAACCCGCACGAGGCCGTGCAGACCAATATCGTCGGCGCGATGAACATCCTGGACGCCGCCATCGACCGCGGCGTCGCGAAGGTCGTGGCGTTGTCGACCGACAAGGCCGTCAATCCGGTGAACCTCTACGGCGCGACCAAACTGGTCAGCGACAAGCTGTTCCGTGCGGCCCACTCGTACGCGGCCGACGGCACGCAGTTCGTGATCGTGCGCTACGGCAACGTCGTCGGCAGCCGCGGCTCGGTCGTACCCTTCTTCCGCAAGCTCGTGGCCGAAGGAGCCGATTCGCTGCCCATCACCGACCGCCGCATGACCCGCTTCTGGATCACCCTGGACCAGAGCGTCGACCTGGTCGTCCGCGCGCTGGAGACCGGCGGCGGCGGCGAGGTCTTCCTGTCGCGCATCCCGTCGTGCCTGATCACCGATGTGGCGCGCGCCGTCAATCCGCGCGCACGGCTGGTCGAAACCGGCATCCGCCCGGGCGAAAAGCTGCACGAGGTGATGCTGACCGAGGACGAGGCCCGCTCGACCTTCGACTACGGCGACCACTATGTCATCTACCCGCTCTCGTTTGCCGAGCGCCAGCAGGACCAGGTGCGCCCCGGCGGCGTGCTGGTGCCGCGCGAGTTCCGCTACGCCTCGGACACCAATGACCAGTGGCTGAGCCAGGCCGACCTGACCGAACTGATGGGCCAGGTGGCCGAGGAAGAAGTGCTCGCGATCGGGGGCCGGGCATGAAGCGATTCCTGCCGTATGGACGGCAGGACGTCGGCGGCGAGGAGATGCGCCGGGTCCGGGACGTCCTGGAATCGGACTGGCTGACCCAGGGTCCCAAGGTGCCCGAGTTCGAAGCGGCCCTGGCCGCCTCCTGCGGCGCGGCGCACGCCGTGGCCGTGGCCAACGGCACGATGGCGCTGTACCTGGCCTTCCGCGCGGCGGGACTGGGACCGGGCGACCGGTTCATCGTACCGCCGACCACCTTCGTGGCCACGGCCAACGCCGGCGTGCTCTGCGGGGCCGAGCCGGTTTTCGTGGACATCGACCCCGAAACACTTACGCTGGACCCGGCCAGGGTCGAAGCGGCGCTGCTGGCCGACCCGCGCATCCGGGCGATCCTGCCGGTGCATCTGGGCGGGCGTGTGGCCGACCTGCCGGCGCTCAAGCAACTGGCCGACCGGCACGGCGCGGTGATCATCGAGGACGCCTGCCACGCCATCGGCACGCGTTGGTGCGACGACGGCGGCGCCTGGCATCGCGTGGGCGACGGCAGCCACGGCGTGATGACGTGTTTCAGCTTCCACCCCGTCAAGTCGATGACGACCGGCGAAGGCGGCGCGGTCACGACCAACGACCCCGCTCTGGCGGAGAAACTGGCCGGGCTGCGCACCCACGGCATCACCCGCGAACCTTCGCGGCTCGAGCGCCAGGACGGACCCTGGTACTACGAGATGCACGACCTGGGCATCAACGCCCGGCTGACCGACATGCAGGCGGCGATGGGCCTGGTCCAACTGCAGAAACTGGAGCGTCTGTGCAAGCGGCGTCTGGAACTGGTGCAGCGGTACGACCGGGCCTTCGCCCGCGTGCCGCGGTTGCGCGTGCAGGCGCGGCCCCAACCGGACGGCTCGTGCTGGCACCTGATGATCGTGCGCACGCCGGAGCGCGACGCACTGTATCGCGCGCTGGCCGCGCAGCAGATCGGCTCGCAGGTGCATTACTATCCGGTGCACCTGCAGCCCTATTACCGGCATCGCTTCGGGACCGGACCCGGTCTGTGCCCGGCGGCCGAAACGTACTACAACGAGGCGTTGTCGCTGCCCCTGTTCCCCACGATGAACGACGCCGACCAGTCGCGGGTCATCAAGGCCGTAAGGCGCTTCTTCGCCGACCGGCCGGAAGTCGCGATGACGGCTGGCGCCGCGATCGGCGACGGGTGCGACGACGGCGACATGTTCCATGGGCTCGACGGGCTCGACGGCCATGACTGAGTTCATCGCCGAGATCTCCAGCAACCACAACGGCGACCTGGGACGCTGCCGGCAGTTGATCGCCGAGGCGGCCCGGGTCGGCTGCACCGCCGTCAAGTTCCAGCTCTTCCGCATCGACCGGCTGTTCGCGCCGGAGATCCTGCGCGTCAGCCCCACGCACCGGCGGCGGCGGCGCTGGGAGCTGCCCCTTCGCTTCCTGCCCGAGCTTTCGACGGCCGCACGCGACGCCGGCCTGAAGTTCGGCTGCACACCCTTCGACATCGAAGGGGTCGACCAGCTGGCGCCGTACGTCGACTTCCTGAAGGTCGCCTCGTACGAACTGCCCTGGCTCGACCTGATCCACACCTGCGCCGCGACCAGCCTGCCGCTGATCGTCTCGACGGGCATGGCCGACGCCGGTGAAGCCTGGGCGGCGGTGGATGCGGCCATCGAGTCCGGCTGCCGCGATCTGACGCTGCTGCACTGCGTGAGCCGCTATCCGGTGCCCGAACACGACTGCAACCTGGCGGCCATCGGCACGCTGCGCGAGATGATGGCGGCCAACTTCGCCGTCGACTGGCCGGAGGTTTCGTTCCGGACGGGCTGGTCGGACCACTCGGTATCCGCCGGCGTCATCGGCCGCGCCCTGCGCCACTGGGCCGCCGACACCATCGAGTTCCATTTCGACCTGGAGGGCGCCGGCGCCGAATTCGGCGGCGGACACTGCTGGCTGCCGGCCTCCATCGCGCCGGTGATCGCCGGCGGTTTCCAGCCCGTCTCGCCCGACTGCGACGGCACCGGCCGCATCGCCCCGCTGCCGGAGGACATGTCCGAGCGCGCCTGGCGCGCCGACCCCTCCGACGGGCTGCGGCCGACACTGGCCGTGCGCCGCGACTGGCCGCGCACCCAGCCCGAATCGAAGCGCTCCGGGCCCGACGTCTTCTTCGTCGCCGCCGGCCAGGGCCTGGGCCACGCCGCGCGGTGTCTGGCGCTGGCCGAAGCCATGCGCGACAAACAGGACGCCGACACGTTCTTCTTCACGCCCGATCAGTCCGGCCCCCGCGCGCTGCTGGACCGTCACGGCTTCAACCACAGCACGTTCGTGGACGAGGACTCGCTGATCCGCGACATCACCTTCCTGTCGTCGCTGTCGCGGCGCGGCGGGCCGGCCGTGTGCGTGCTCGACGCCGACACGCCGGTCGACAGCCTGGCCCGGCGGCTGCAGGAGAACGGTCATCTGGTCATCGTCATCGACCAGCCCGATTGCGCGGCCGGCGACCTGGGCGTGATCCCGTCGTTCGGCTGGGAACCGCCGGCCGGACGCGACGACCTGATCGGCGGCGTCGGCTATCTGCTCATCCGCGAGGACGTCCTGGCCGCCCGCGACACCGCGCCCGTCGATGACGACCCGCGGCCGCGCGTGGTGGTGTGCTTCGGCGGCAGCGATCCGAACGAACTGACGGCCCGGGTGGCCGCGGCGCTGCACGACGTCGCCGTCGGCATGAGGGTGCAGCTGGTGCTGGCACCGACGGTGCCGTACGCGCGCATCAAGTCGCAGGTCCTTTCGCGGCGCTACCCCGAGCAGCAGGTCATCAATACGGGCGACCCGTTGGAGCCGATCCTGGCCGGAGCCGCGCTGCTGATCACGGCGATGGGCGTCAGCGTCGGCGAGGC
>JAIFKS010000074.1 GCA_020049465.1 bacterium
AGCGCGCGACATCCGCGGCAGCCTCCCGTATATTGCAACGTCGGTCGCCGATTCCGGCGACGCGGAATCCGTCACGCACGACCGGGAGCGAACGATCCATGAGTTCGATCACCGAGACCATCCGCGGCGCCTACGCCGCCTTCGCCAAGGGCGACATACCCTCCGTGCTCGCCCTGTTGTCGCCGCAGGTCGCGTGGACCGAAGCCGAGGGCGGCCCGTGCGGCGGCACCTACGTGGGGCCCAGCGCCGTCCTTCAGAATGTCTTCATGAGGCTGGGCGGCGAGTGGGACGGCTACTCGGCGATCGCCCACGAGTTCGTGGCCAACGACGACACCGTGGTGGCGCTGGGCGAGTATTCCGGCACCTACAAGGCGACCGGCAAGAGCTTCAAGGCGCCCTTCGCCCACGTCTGGAAGTTTCGCGACGGCAAGGTCGTGTCGTTCCACCAGCACACCGACACGGCGGTGCACATGCGCCCGCTGCAGTCGACCACACACTGACGTGGAGTATTCCATGCACCAGCTTTCCCGCTTCGTCACGACGCTGGCCGTCCTGCTCGCCGCCGCTATCGCGGCCGCTCAGGACGGCGCGATCGTCGATCGCGACACACTCTCCTTCACCCCCGGCCAGCGAAGCTACTTCGAGGAGCGCAGCCGTCTGCGCGGGATCGAGCTCGACCTCGACCGCATCATCGTCCAGCGGATCAGCTATCTCAGCGACGGCCTGCGGGTGAAGGGCTACCTGATGGAGCCGGCCACATCTTCAACCGCGGCGGGAACCGGGATTACGGGGCGCTCAGCGACACGTTTGCCGTGGTCAGGCTGGGTGGGCTCGCGCAGCACGGGTATGTCGTCGCGGCGAGCCAGTACCGCGGCAACAAGGGCGGCGAAGGCCGTGAGGAATTCGGCGGGGCCGATGTCGATGACGTACTCAACCTGATTCCCCTGCTCGACGCACACCCGCGCGTGGACGGGTCCCGGCTGGGCATGTACGGGTGGAGCCGGGGCGGGATGATGACCTATCTCGCGCTCACGCGGACCGACCGCATCCGCGGCGCCGTGGTCGGTTCGGGCATGGCCGACGCGTTCGACCAGGTGGCCCGCCGGCCGGAGATGGAGCAGGGCGTGTTCGCGGAGCTGGTCCCGAACTGGGCGGCGGACAGGGAAGCGGAGCTCGCGGCGCACTCGGCCTCGCGGTGGCCGGAGAAGTTGAACAAGTCGACGCCCATCCTTCTCCTGCACGGCAGCGCGGACGTGCGGGTCAACGCCCGCGAGGCGCTCACGATGGCCGATGGGCTGTACGAGGCGCGCCACCCGTTCAGCTTCATCCTCTTCGAGGGCGGCGACCACGCCTTGTCCGGTTTCCGGCCCGAGGTCGACCGGGCCGTGACCGAGTGGTTCGACCGCTACGTGCGTGACCGGGCGCCGTTGCCTGACGTGGAGCCTCACGGGCCGTGAGCGGGCGCCCTACTGCACCAGCCCCCGCTTCCAGTCCGTGACCAGGTGCAGGTACGAGACCTCCGAACGGAACGCGGGGTCGGCCCCGGTCTGCAGGATCCGCTTCCCGTCCGGGTGCAGGTCGTAGTAGTTGCCCGAGCCGTCGGGCGCGCCGACCGTCAGCGTCCGGCGGAAGCTGCCGACCCGGAAGGTGTCGCCGGAGCCGTCGACGGCGTAGACGCGCAGGTCCCCGTTGAAGCGGCTGACCCACAGCTCCTTGCCGTCGTGGCTCCATTTCGGGTAGACCGCGCCGTCGGAGGTGACCTGCCACTTGCGCGCGCCGCCGGCCGCGGGCATCACGAAGATGTCCCACCCGGCCGCGGTCTGCGTGTGGTAGGCGATCCAGCGGTTGTCGGGTGAAAGCACGCCGCCGCCGAGATTGTTCGCCTCCGACGTCGCCACCATCACGGGTTCGGCGCTGCCGGAGTCCAGGTCCAGCCGCCGCATCTCGAACTTGCTGTCCTCCCGCTCGAAATCCAGCAGGATGAACCGGTCCTGCGCGGCGATGCCGGTGGTCGCGATCTCCCGCTTCGCCTCCAGCACGATGGCGGCGCCACCCTGTCCGTCCACGGGCTGCTGCATGATGCGGAAGACGTCAGCCTCCTTCGACTCGTAGAAAACCGAGTTTCCGGTGGGCGACCAGAGGGCGCGGACTTCGTCACCGGGCGCGAACGTGAACCGGGTCCGCAGCCCCGAATCCAGTTCGACCAGCCACAGGTCCGTGCCCTCGTTCGACGCGTTGCGAACCTCGACCATCGCGCGCTTCCCGTCGGGCGAGATCGCCGGATGGTAGGTCTCGCCCGTTTCGCCCAGTGGCTGCGAGCCGCCGCCGACGATGTCCGTGAAGGCCAGCACGCGGCTTGCTTCGGCGGAAGCTCCCGTCTGGTAGGCCAGCATGCCGGTCAGGGAGTGGCTGAACACGCCCACCACGGCCGCCGGCAGGTACAGCACGTTCTCCACCAGCGGCGTGCCGCCGGCGATCGCCTTTTCCTGGTCCGGCTTGAACGGCGTGGCCATCAGCACGCCTTCGCGCACGGTCATCAGCGTGCCGTTGACGTAGTCCGCGTGCCCCTGCGAGGTGGCGATGACCCGCGGCGTGATGGTCGTGTCCAGGTTCGCCAGGAACACGTCGTGTTCGCCGGCGCTGCCGGCCGCACGCCCGATGAACAGGAACTCGCGGCCACCCGGCAGGAAGCGGGGCTGCCGATGCGAATTGTAGCCGGGGCCGACTGTGGTGACCCGTGTCGGTTCGCCGCCGATCTCGGGCACCTTGAAGATGCCGCTGTCCGCGTCGGGCGCGAAGATGATTTCGCCGCGGCTGTTCCAGGCGCCGCCCTTGAGGTTCTCCGCCGGGCACAGCGTCACCGGCGGCCCGCCGGCCACGGCGACCTTCTTGAGCTTCTTGCCGCTCTGCTCGAAGTAGCCGACGTAGCGGTTGTCCGGCGACCAGAACGGGTAGGCGGCGGTCTCGGTGCCGGACAGGGCGACCGATTCGCCCTTGTCCAGGTGACGCAGGAAGAGCCGGGTCACGCTCTCGGCGTCCGTGGCCGAGAAGACCAGCATCGTTCCGTCCGGTGACAGTACCGCCGCGCCCGGCGTCGTCGAGTTCAACTCGTAGTCCATCAACCCCGGCGGCGGGATCATGGCGTGCAGCACCGGCGCCGGCGCGGGTCGGCCCAGCACCTTCCAGCCCACGAGCGCGCCCAGGACCAGGCAGGCGGCGGTCACGCCGACCAGCAGCAGCGCCGGCGCGCGCCCGCGCACCGCGTCCGCGGCGACGGTCGGCGGCGCCAGGTGCGAGAAGCTGAGGTGCGAGCCGCTGGCATTGCCGTCCTGCAGGAAGATGCGCGCCTCGCCGATGTCGCGCAGGCGCTGCTTCGGGTTGCGCTCGAGGCAGCGCTCGACCAGGCGACAGAGCGCCGGCGCCTCGACCACCGGCAGCAGGTTCCACTCCGGTTCGGCGCGCAGCACGGCGGCGAGCGTGTCGCTGGCGGTCTCGCCCTCGAACAGGCGCTTGCCGGTGAGCATCTCGAACAGGATGACGCCGAAGGCCCAGATGTCGGTGCGCCGGTCGACGCTGCCGCCGCGCGCCTGCTCGGGACTCATGTAGGCGGCGGTGCCGAGCACGGTGCCCGCCATCGTCACGGCCGCGGTCATCGTCGGCAGGGCCGATGATTCGTTCTGCCTCGTGCCGTCGCCCAGCCACGCCTGGGCCAGGCCGAAGTCGAGGATCTTCACTTCGCCCTCGGCGGTCTCCATGATGTTGGCCGGCTTCAGGTCACGGTGCACGATGCCGTTCTCGTGCGCGGCCTCCAGGCCCGCGGCCAGCTGGCGGGCGATCGGCAGGGCCTCGGCCACCGGAACCGGGCCCGCGGCCATCCGGCGCGTCAGTTCCGCGCCCACGACCAGTTCCATCACCAGAAAGCGGACGCCGCCGGCCTCCTCGAAGCCGTAGACCGACGCCACGTTCGGATGCTGCAGGCTGGCCAGGGCGCGCGCTTCGCGCTGGAACCGGGCTTCACGTTCGGGATCGCCGGACAACTCGACCGGCAGCACCTTGATGGCCACGTCCCGGCCCAGCTTGGTGTCGCGGGCGCTGAACACTTCGCCCATACCGCCCTTGCCCAGGCGATCCTTGATCTCGTAATGCAGCAACGACTTGCCGATCATGGGGTTCCTTTGCAGACGGGGTGCGGGCTACGGGTCGGACGTGCCCGGAAGCCAGTATACCATTCCAAAAGGATACTGAGGAGCAAAATCATCTCGTTTTTGTGAAGGTGCGGATTCATTGTCCGGCAGCAGACGCGCGCCGCCGATCCTGCTAGACTCAACTCTTCCGGGGACGCACCCCGCCCCACCAGCGGACCGTAGCCGCGCCGGCCACCCCGGAAGCACCCGCGGGAGATGTCCACATGCGCTCATTTTCGATCATCGCGTTGCTGGCAACCGCCTGTTTCGTGTTCTGGACCGACGCACCCGCCGCCGTACCGACGGTCGACGTCATCGTCAGCTTCCATGACGGGATCGGGAAAGCCGGGCGGGAAGACTGGGTGCGTGAACACGGCGGCGAACTGATGCACGATTTCCGGACCGGCAACGCGGTCTGGGTCAGGTTGCCGGCGGGGCGGGCGGCAAACGCCGCGACGATGTTGGCCGATGCCCGGGTCGCCGGCGTCGAAGCCGACGCCGTCGGCATTCCGGATCTGGTGCCGAATGATCCCTGGTATCCGAGCCAGCCGCATTTCCGGTACACCCCGTATCCGGACGTCGACATCCAGGCCGAACCGGCGTGGGATATCCGGCACGACGCGTCCGAGGTCACGGTCGCCATCATCGACGACGGATTTCTCTTGAACCATCCCGACCTGGCGGGCCGATTCGTGCCCGGTTACGACTGCGGCAACAACGACAGCGATCCGTCGCCGGACGTCGACGGGCAGTACTTCGCGCACGGCACAGGCGTGGCGGGGCTGCTCGCGGCCATCGGCAACAACGGAATCGGCGTCGCGGGCATGTGCTGGGACGTGCGTGTCATGCCCCTCAAACACCATAGTGACTGGTCGTCGGATTACTGTTCGCTGCCGGCCACGCTCGCCGCCGTCGACCGTGCCGTTGCCGCCGGCGTGGACATGATCGTCTGCAGCTTCCACTATCTCGGCGCCGGCCTCAACGTGTCGCCGACCAGCCAGTTCTACCGGTCCTTCCGCGCCGCCAGCGACGCCGGCATCATCGTCGTCGCCTCGGCCGGCAACGACGGCAAGGATCTGGACGACCCCGCCAACGCGCGCTATCCGGCCAGTTTCGCGTTCGAGAATGTCGTGACCGTGGCCATGCTCAGCGGAAGCGGCGTGGTGATGCCGCAGATCTCGGCCTACGGCAACGAAACCGTCGAGATCTCCGCGCCGGGCGTGGCCACCTACTCCACCTGGGTGGATGCCTCACGCCAGCCGACCTACGTGCCGATCAGCGGAACCTCCGCGTCCGCCCCGATCGTGGCCGGCGCCATCGCCCTCATCAAGGCCGCCCACCCGGAGCTGTCCTACCCGGCTGGGGTGCTCGCGCAGCTTTATCAGCGCGCGGAAACTTCCCCCGCCAACGCGGAGTTCGTCATCGGCGGGCGCCGCCTGAACCTCTACCGTTCGCTGGCGGACCTTGATCCGACACCGCCGGACGCCGTCGGTTCCCTGGCCGTGACCGGCTTGACCAACCGGTCCGTAACACTGAACTGGATCGAACCGGGCGACGACGGGGCAGCCGGGTTGCTCGATCACTTCGTGCTCGAATACTCGGTCGCAGGCAACCAGGCTGTTCCCTTCATGGACCTGCCCGCCACGGCCGGTGCCGGCACTGTCCATTCCGCGACGATCAGCGGACTCTCGCAGGGCGCCCACCTCGACCTTTCGCTTTCCGCCGTCGACGAATTCCGCAACCGCACTTCCACCCCCCTCGCCGTCGACCTGCCCATGGCGCTGGTCTTCGCCGCTCAACAGTCGGCGTTCTTCATGACCCGGACCGGCGCCTGCCGGGACAGCACGCTGGTCTTCCGGAACACCGGCGACTGGGAAGGCGTCCTGACGCCCTATCTGTATTCCGGAGAAGACTGGCTGACCTTCTCGACCGAGCCGCTTCACGTGGCGCCGGGCGACAGCGTCGCCTTCGGCTACGCCTGCGATGTTTCGGGAATGTGCGCCGGGTTCTACACCGCCCAGATCGGCGTCACGGGCACGGTTTCGACCGCGTTCACCGTGTCGCTCCTGGTGCTGGACGCGCCGGAGATCGCGATCTCACCCGCGGATCTGAATTTCGGCGAGGTCACCGCCGGCGCCACGCTCGCCATGCCCCTGACGATTTCGAACCGCGGCTGCGCCGTCCTGAACTGGTCCGCGGCGGTCGAGCCCGACGGCGTCGGCGCCCTGAGGCCGGCCGCGGGCGTGCTGGCGCCGGGCGAGTCGACGGAGGTCGCGGTGAGGATTCTCGCCGACGGCCCGGGACCGGCCACGATCGTCGTCGCCAGCAACGATCCCTTCGACGCCGCGGCGGTCGCGACCGTGCACTGGGGCGTGGGACTGCCGATGATCGCCCTCGACGGACGTCCGGCGCCCGTCGGCGAACCCGTGTGGGAGAGCTTCCCGAATCCGCTGAATCCGCGGACGACCGTGCGCTTCTCGCTGCGCGAAACGGGCGTCGCCGAACTGCGGATCTTCGACATGCGGGGCGCGGCCGTGCGGATCATTCCCCTGGGGATACAGGGCCCCGGCGTCGGCTCCGCCGACTGGGACGGCGTGGACGACGCCGGACGCAACCTGCCCAGCGGCGCCTATTTCTGTCGGCTCGTGCAGTCGGGCAGGCCGGTGTATCCGGCGCTCAAGTTGAACCTCGTTCGTTGACCGGAGCGGACGCGAAAGCGGCGATGCCGTCCCGAAGCGCGGTGGTCCGGCGACGGTCGTGAACTAGCGATCGCGCGCCATGGCCGCGATCCCGCCCACGGCGCGCACCGCCTTGTCGATCTCGTCGCGCGTGTTGAGCGGCCCGATCCCGAACCGCACCGATCCGTGGATCCTGTCCGTTCCCAGGTGCTCGTGCACCATCGGCGCGCAGTGGAGCCCCGTGCGGCAGGCGATGCCGTGGTCGACATCGAGCATCGTGCCGACATCGGCCGCCTCCAGACCCTCCACGTTGAACGCCAGCACGCTGATGCGCTCGCGGCCCGCGATGTCGTCGGCGCAGTACAGGACCACGCCCTCGATGGCCCGCAGCCCGTCGCGCAGCCGCGTCCACAGTTCCATCTCGCGGCGCTGGATGTCGGCGACGCCCTGCTTCAGCACCCACTTGACGCCCGCGTTCAGCCCGGCGATGCCCGGCAGGTTGGGCGTCCCGTACTCCATCCGGTAGGGGTACTCCTCCAGGTGTTCGCGCTGGGCGCTGCGCACGCCGGTGCCGCCGGCCCGCGTCCGGCGCAGTTCGACCGATTCGTGCACGTACATGCCGCCGATGCCCATCGGCCCCTGCAGCGACTTGTGCCCGGTGAAGCAGACCACGCCGGCGCCCAGGTCCTCGATGTCCAGCGGCATCGCGCCGGCCGTCTGCGAGACGTCCAGGACCAGAGGAATGCCCAGCTCGCGGCAGCGGGCGCCGATCGGACGCACCGGTTGCACGGTGCCCAGAACGTTGGAGGCGTGGTTGATCACCACGGCGCGGGTTTCCGGGCGGATGCGGGCGATGGCCTCGTCGGGATCGATGGTGCCGTGCTCGTCGAAATCGATCCAGTCCACGCGCACGCCGCGCTGCTGCAGCTGCCACAGGGGGCGCAGCGACGAATTGTGCTCCAGGTGCGTGGTGACGACATGATCGCCCGGCGCCAGCAGGCCGAAGATGGCCAGATTCAGCGCGTCGGTCGCGTTGGCGGCGAACACGAGGCGTTCGGGATGCCGCCCGCCGAAGAAGTCGCACAGCAGGCGGCGGGTCTCCTCGACCAGGTCGCCGGACTCGAGGCACAGGTCGTAGCCCGACCGGCCGGGGTTGACCCCGCAGCGCCGGTAGAAGGCGTCCATGAACCGATAGACTTCTTCCGGCTTCGGGAACGAAGTCGCGCCGTTGTCCAGATAGATCAGTTCGGGCGCGCTCTCCGGCTGTGCGCTCAAGGGCAGGGCGGCTTCGTCGGGCGTCGGTGACATGATGCTCCTCCGGTTGCAACGCCGGCGGCGACGGATCCGCCCCGGGGTCGACAAGATACCGCGTCCGCCGCCGATGGCACAGGGCCGACTGGACGCCGCCGCTCAGGCCCCGTGCTTCTGACGCAGCTCGCGCGCGGCCGACGCCATCGCCCGCAGCTTGGCCGCGGCGGTCTGCTCGTCGTTGACGCAGCGGTTGGCGAAGCAGCCGAACCCGCAGTCCGGGTTCAGGGCCACCTGCCCGGGCCGGAACCAGCGCAACGCCGCTTCGGCGCGGGCGACGATGTCGGCGACCGGCTCCACCTCCGCGGTCCGGGGGTTGACCACACCCAGACCGATCTCGCGGTCGGCCAGGGCCTCGCCCACGACGGCGATGTCGCCGGCGCGCGGGGTGGCGTATTCGAGGACGAACTGCCGCACGCGCATGGCCTCGAACGCCGGCAGCAGGCGCGCGTAGTCGCCGGTCAGCAGGACGTCTTCCCGCCGGCTCCAGTTCCCGCGGCAGACGTGCAGACCGGTCCGCACACCCGTCACCCCGTCCACGACGCGGTTGAGCAGTTCGGCGGCGTATTCAAGCTCGGCACCCGCGTCACGGCGGGTGGCAAGAGTGGCTCACATGAAGGTTCGGCGATCGCAGTCCCCGCTCATGACGATCTCGGTCAGCACCGGCTCGTCGAACTGGACGAAGGCGGCGCCGGCGGCGGCCAGATCGATCAGTTCGTCGCGCAGGATGCGCACGACATCCTCACCCATCGCGGACTTGTCGGCGTAGGCCTTGCCGGTGAACGCGCCGACCCACATCGAACGGGTCAGCAGGTACGGGCCGGGCAGGGTGACCTTGACCGGCTTGTCGGTCAACTGCTGCACGAAGCGCAGATCGTCGACCGCCAGCGGTTCACGGCGCTCCAGCCGTCCGACACAGGTCGGATTGCGGATGGCCGAGGCGGGGACATCCAGCGTGTCGAGCATCTCCTCGAAGCCGGACTTGTCCTCCATCGTGTCCAGCATCTCGGCCAGCGACATCAACTGCGTTCCGGCCAGCTTCTCGGTGACGAAGGAGTAGAAATTGTCGCGCCGCTGCTCGCCGTCCACGACGATGTCCACCTCGGCTTCGATCTGCGCCGCCACGCAGCGGCGCACCTCGTCGTCGGCCACGCGCTCGAAGGCGTCGCGGGTCAGCCGGCCCTGCTGGCGGTCGCGCAGGGCGCGCAGAAGTTCACGCGAGCGCGGCCAGCTGCCGACCTGGGTGACGGAAAACGGGATCACGGGGTCTCCTTCTCAGACGGTGGTCAACTTCGTCTCGAATCGCACGGCTTTGGCCAGCGTCGTCGCCAGCGGCGACCGGCGTCGCACCTCGTCCCAGACCGCGCGCACGCGCGCCTCGTCCTCGAGCGTCGAAGCGAAAGCCTTTATCGTCACGGACTCCAGCGAGGGATCGCCCTCTTCGAGCCCGAGATGGGCCAGCACGTTGTGCAGCTTCACGCGGATCGTGATCTCCACATCGTCGACCTGCAGTTCCGCCCGCGAACAGGCGGTCGCGAAGCCGGTCGCCAGGTCGCCGGCCAGGGCGCCCATCAGGTACTCCAGGGCCGACGGGTGCGCGTCCTTCTCCTCGAAACTCGCCGGCTGGCCGACGACGAAGGAGAAGTTGCGGCAGTACGCGGTCGAGCGCATCCCGCCGGTGGAGCGGGCGCGGAGCCGCCACTCGTAGTCCCGCGCCCGGGCCTTGTCGTCGGCCAGGGCCGCGGTCTCGGCGGCCGCCGCCGCGGCACCCCGGCGCACGAAGAACCGCTTCTGGTCCGCGGTGTCGCCCGCCAGGTTGCCCAGGTAGTCGTGGCCCACCATGCGGCACCAGGGCGGCAGATCGTCGCACACCGTGCGTTCACGGCTGCGCAGCTCGAGAACGCCGCCTTCCGGAACGCGCTGCATGTGCTCGCGGATCAGCAGCACCAGGCCCGAGCCGCAGTCGAGGTCGCCCCCGTCCAGCAGGTGGTCGGGAACCACATCGTCCAGTTCCACGGTCAGTACCCCACGCAGGGCGAACCCATCGAAAGCCATTCGACGAGCGCCGCACCGCCGGCGGGCGTGGCCCCGGGCACCAGCATGTCTTCGGTGATGCCCCGCTTCTTCATGCACGGCGAGCACACCAGGATCTGCCCGCCGTTGGCGGTGAACTTGCCCACCAGTTCGCTCAGCGGCGCGAACGGCGCGCCGACCGCAACCTTTTCCATCTCGCCCTTGACCACGGCCCAAACGCCGTCGGCGCTCAGGAAGACCATGGTCTCCTTCTCGCTGCCGACCGCGGCGTTCGCCACGACGAAGCCGAGGGTCGCCTTGTCCTCGTCGCTCCTGCACTCGGTGATGGTCACGCAGAATTTCCCGGCCATGATGGTCAGTCCTTTCGTTTTTCGATGAGGAAGAACGGAGGCGCAGCCTCCAGGAGCCGATGCCCGGTCAGGCGGCACCAGGCCGCCACCTCGACGGGCGCGCCGGCGTCGCGGCTGGCGACCATGAGCACGGCGCCCGGTTCGAGGCCCGCGACCTGGGCGCGAAGTTCGAGAATGAAGTCGCCACAGCCGCTGTCGACGCTGTCGAAGACATCGTCGAACCGCCAGTGGCGCGGGTAGCCGCTCATGGGCGGCCTCCGGAATGGTCAGACAGGGAAACACGCCACCCCGTGGACGGGGAGGCTATCAGCAGGCGGGAGGTGCGGAGGCCCGACGAACTGCCGGGACGGACGCCGCCGTTCACAGGCGGCGTCGCCGGAGGCGACGCATCATCCGGATCCTTTCGACGCCGCCCATGCTAGCACGGGAATCCGTGTTTCACAACCCGCAGTGGTGTTTTGCCAACGGTCAGCCGGAAAAGCAGACAACCGGCCGACGGGACCGGTCACGACTGCTTGGTCTCGGACTCCGGCTCTTCATCCATCGCCTCGCCACCGTCGGTCATCGTCGCGCCCAGCATCACGTCGGGAATGATCATGCCGTAGGCGGACCGGCGCGTCACACGACGGCGTTCGGCCAGCGCCGCATGCACTTCGCTGATGACTTCGCGCATGAACGCCGCCATGAAGACGAGGAACATCACGCCGCCGATGATGTGGTAGCGGCCGTTGAAGAGGATTTCCTCGAAGGTCATGCTGCTTGTGTCCATGATCGCTCCTGACTCCCGCTGGATGCGCGGTGGTGTGTCGGTTCTTCCATTCGACAACAGCAATCCCCTTGCCACCGTCGCGGGTGATCGTGAAGGCGCGACATCGCAACGACTTGCCGCATCGCCAATGCCCCCACACGCCCCCGTCGCCCTCCTGGCGATCGCGGCCGTGTGGGGTTTCCCTACGCGCCGTCGCGATTTCCCGCACCGTACGCGCGACTCGTCGCCGCAAACGTTCCGCGCTGACGCGCCAACCTGCCGATTCCCGCGTCTTTGCGGCCATTCCCGCGATTCCGGCGTTGCTGGTACCCCTCTTGCTGTCCTGGGTGCGTACGGGTGAAGGCAAAGGGGGCGACCGCATGCACTGTCCATTTCTACGCAAGCTGAACGTGAAGTACTGCGGTCTCTACGGGATGAAGATGATCCCGCTGAGCGCGGCGAACGCGGCGACCGAACGTTGCCTGAGTCCCGAGTACCACGAGTGCAGCCTCATCCGCGAGCGCAACGAGACCGGCGCGCCGCAGGACCACTGCCCGCACCTGTGCGTCGAGGACGTCCACTACTGCGATCTGGCGCCGGTGCGGAAGCTGATCCCATGCAACAAGGCGGCGGACTCGCGCTGCTTCGGCGACGGCCACCGCTACTGCGACCTGTATCTGGCCTTGGCCGAGCCGCGGGCGCGCTCCGCTTCGCCCGGCGACGAGACCGCTGTCGACGGCGAGGAACCACCTCTGCCGGACGAACTGGCCTACACCGCGAATCACATGTGGCTGGATGACGGCGACGACCGCCGCGTCCATATCGGCGTCGACGCGTTCTTCACCGGCACGCTCGGCAGCGTGGAATCGGTCACGTTCCCGGCCCGACGCGAACAGGCGCGCCCTTCGGCGCTGGTCCGCATCGGCGGCCTCGATCTGGAGATGGTGTTCCCCCTGGCCCTGCGCGAGATGGAGACCAACGCTCATCTGGCGGCCGCCCCGGCGACCGTGTCGCAGGATCCCTACGGCCGCGGTTGGCTGTTCGCGGGCGTGCCCGTGCCGGGTCCGGACGGCGTGGGCGAACACAGGAACAGCGTGCACCTGCTGCGCGGCCCGTCGGCCCGCCGCTGGATGCAGCGCGAGCGCGAACGCCTGGCCCGGTTCGTCCACGCCTGCCTCGACGAGAGGCGCGGCGGCGACGCGGACCTGGCGACCGACGGCGGCGACGCCGGAGGCCGACTGACCGAACTTCTCGACCGCCGCACCCTGGTGCGGCTGCATCACGAATTCTTTTCGGCACGCAACGGAGGCACCCCGGAGTGAGCAACGGCGCCAGCGACCATCGACCGCGCATCGAAGTCACCAACGTCCCCACCCCGCAGCAGGAACGCGGCGCCCGTCGCTTGTCGACGCTGGGCCGCGTGCTCCTGGCGCTGGGCTTGGCCGCCGGCCTGGCGGCGGGGTGGATCGCCCTGCCCGCCTTCCTGTACGGCCGACAGGAGCAACCGCTGGCGTTCAACCACCTGGTGCACGTCGAGACCGCGGCAATGTCCTGCGAGGACTGCCACAGCTTCGGCGTCGACGGCAGCTATGTCGGCATCCCGCCGCTCAGCGCCTGCGCCGATTGCCACAGCGAGGCGCAGGGCGACTCCGAAGCCGAGCGCATCCTGGTCGACGACTTCGTCACGCCCGGCCGCGAGATCCCCTGGCTCGTCTACGCGCGCCAGCCCGACAACGTCTACTTCTCCCACGCCCCCCACGTGCGGCTGGCCGAGATCGAATGCCGCCGCTGCCACGGCGATCACGGAAAGTCGGAGACCACGCCGGTCTACCAGTACAACCGGATCAGCACCTATAGCCGCAACATCTGGGGACCGCGCATCGCCGGGGGCGGGCCCAACGAATGGGACTCCATGAAGATGAGCGACTGCGTCTCCTGCCATGCCGAACGCGGCGTCCATGACCATTGCCTGATGTGCCACAAATGAAGTCGCAACCACGGAGGCCGAAGCGGTGACGCTGGATCTCACACGACGGAGTCTGTTGAAATTCATGGGCGGCGCCGTGGCCGGCGTGGTGCTTTCGCCCATGCCCTGGAAGCTGCTGGACGACGCCTCGATCTGGACGCAGAACTGGTCCCGCATCGCGCGCCCCCCGCGCGGCCCGATCAGCTGGCGCGACACGACCTGCACGCTGTGCCCGGCCGGCTGCGGATTGCGGGCGCGCCTGGTGGGCACGTCGTTCGTGTCGGCCTGGCCGGTGTCCGGACATCCGCGGAGCGCGGGCCTCGTCTGCCCGCTCGGCCTGGCCGCCGCTCAGATGCGCTTCCACCCGGCCCGGTTGCGCGGCGCCGCCCGGCGCGAAGCCGCGCGCATCGACGCCCCCTGGCTCGTGGTCGATGCCGACGGCGCCGTCACGGACCTCGGCCGCCGTCTGGCGGTTCGCCGCGCCCGCGGCGCCACCGACGGACTGGCCCTGCTGGATCTGCGCCCGGGCCGCGCCATGTCGCAGCTCTACCGCGAGTTCCTGGACCGCCAGGGCGGCGGTCTCTACCTCACGCTGCCGGACGCCTGGCAGGCCTCGGCGGCGGCTTTCGGCGGGCTGATCGCCGCCTCCGCCGTCGCCGGCGCCCCCGCCCCCGACCTGTCGCGCGCGCGGTCCGTGCTCAGCTTCGGCGCGCCGCTGCACGACGGCTGGCGTGGCGGCTTCCCCGCGGGCGACTCCGAAAACGGGCATCGTCCGTACCTCATGCAGATCGATGCCGCAGCCACGGCGACCGCGCTGCGCGCCGATCGCTGGCTGGTCGCCCGTCCCGGCAGCGAGGCGCCGCTGGCCCTGGCCCTGGCCCACGTCCTGGTCAACGAGACCCTGAACACGGACCCGCGCGTCGCCGCGCTGGCCGATGCCCCGCACGGCCCGGCCGGCTCGTTCCGCGCGCTGCTGGCGGACTTCTCTCCCGAGCGCGTGTCGCGCGTCACCGGGCTTTCGCCGTCGGCGCTGCGCGACACTGCGCGCGAACTGGCTAACCGCCGGCCCGCGCTGGTCGTGGGCGTGGGCGATCCCGGCGGCGGCCCGCTCGGCGCCGAAGAGGAAGCGGCCGTGTGGAGCCTGAACCTGCTGCTGGGCTCCGTCGGCCCCGACGGCGCGCTCGGCCTGCTGCCGGCGACCGGAATCGACTTCGCCGACGGCGCGTCGCCGACGGCAACGTCGCTGAACGACATCCCCGACGGCTCGCTGGACCTGCTGCTGGTCGACGGCTCGTTCCCCGGCGCCCCGGTGCCGCGCGAGCTGCTGCGCCGCAAGCTGCGCGGTCCGGACTCTCTCATCGTGGCCCTGTCCGGGTTCGCCGGCGGCGCCGCCGCCCTGGCCGCCGATCTGGTCCTGCCGACCCCGGCGCCCGGCGAATGGACGGACGACGTGCCGACGCCCACCCTCGCCGCGCACGCGTCGTACGCCTGGTCGCCGCCGGTGGCCGCACCGCCGGACTGGGCCGTTCACCCCGCCGAATGGCTGGCGCGCCTCGAAACAGCATCCGGCGTCACCGGCAACTTCACGAGCGGTCGCGCCCGCCACGAAGCGGAACTGGTCCGCCGCGCCGCTCTCCTGCAGTCCCGCGGCCGGGGCCAGGTCTTCGACCCGCGCGACGGCAACACCACCGGCATCGCGAATCTGGTCGATCCGAACGCCCTGGGCTCCGTGCTGGCCCGCGGCGGCTGCTGGCTGGACACGGCCTCGCTGGCGCTCGACGACCGGGACCTTCGGCTCCTGGGGCGCGACGGCGAACTGGCCGCGCGCTGGCGTTCGCTGTCCGGCGGCCGACCGGGCGGATCCGCGGGCGACGGCGCCGAACCACTGCTGCTGACGATCGGCGGGGACCTGGCGGTCGCCGCGGGCTCCGTCATGCCGCCGGTGCTGAACAAGCTCTACCGCGAATCCGAACTGCACGGCGGCTCGCGGAAGGCCGCCCTGAATCCCGCCACGGCCCGCAGGCTGGGACTGGCCGACGGCGTCGCCGCCGAACTGCGGACCGAACACGCGACGCGGCGCGTCGTGATCCTGCACGACCCGTCGCTGCCGCCGGACCTCGTCCGCCTGGCCTCGGGCCCCGGCCCGCTCGAACTGGGCGATCCCGGCGAACCGCAAACCGACATCCTTGAACTTGGCGGGGCCTCGCAGCGCCCGGTGTGGCGATTGACCCGCGTCGTCCTGAAGGAGGTGCGCGATGTCAACGCATAGCGGCGTCACCGCGACCACGAGCTACGCGATGGTGATCGACCTGGACAAATGCACCGGCTGCGGCGCCTGCATGGTCGGCTGCGCCGTCGAGAACAACATCTCGGTGCCGCCGGTCGCCGCGGCCGAGAACCGCGGCCTGACCTGGATCCGCGTCTACCGCGTGGACAACGGGAAGGAATTCCCGGAGCACCGCTCGGTCTGCGTGCCCATCCCCTGCCAGCACTGCGACAACGCGCCCTGCATCCATGTCTGCCCCGTCACCGCGGTGCAGATGGACGAATCGACCGGCATCGTCGGCCAGATCCCCACGCGCTGCATGGGCTGCCGCTACTGCATGGCGGCCTGCCCCTACCACGCGCGCTACTTCAACTGGTTCGACCCCATCTGGCCCGAGGGCATGGAAGACACCTTGAACCCGGATGTTTCGCCGCGCATGCGCGGGGTGGCCGAGAAGTGCAACTTCTGCCACGGCCGCCTGGACCGCGCCCGCGAGCTGGCCTCGGCCGGCGGTCGGCCCACGAGCGAACCGGTCACCTACCAGCCCGCCTGCGCCGAAGCCTGCCCGCACGGCGCCATCACGTTCGGCAACATGCTGGACGAGTCCTCGGAAGTGTACCAGCTCGCGCACGGTCCGCACGCGTTCCGCCTGCTCGAGGCCCTGGGTACGAAGCCGAAGGTCACCTATCTCTCGCGCGAACCGTGGGTGCGGCGCATCGGCCTGAGCCGCCTCGACATGGTCCGCGGCCTGGCCGACGCCCCGGAAGGAGCCTGACAACATGGACCGGCAACTGATTCCGCGCGGACTGGACCGTTCCGGACTGCCCCAATTCCTGCTGTGGCTGCTGCCTTGGGTGGCGCTCGCGGCCCTGGGCGGCTTCGCCTCGAAGCAGCTGTTCGGCGACGGCCTCTACCACACCAACATGGACAACCGGTTCGCCTTCGGCCTGTGGATCATTCTCGATCTGGCCATCATCGCCCTGGGTGCCGGCGCCTTCTTCCTGGGCTTTCTGACCTACCTGATGAAGCGGCACGAGTTCAAGCAGGTCCTGAACACGGCGGTCATCGTCGGCTTCGTCTGCTACAGCGGGGCGATCGCCACGCTGGCCATCGACGTCGGCCAACCCATCCGCGCCTGGTTCGCCTTCTGGCACGCCAACGTCCACTCGATGCTGACCGAGGTCACATTCTGCATCACCTGCTACCTGCTGGTGCTGCTGATCGAGTATGTGCCCATTGTCCTGAAGAACCGCCGCCTGCGCTCGATTCCCGGGGCGCTGGTGCTGGAATTCAACCTGCACCGCATCATGGTTGTGTTCGCGGGCGTGGGCGCCTTCCTGTCCTTCTTCCACCAGGGCTCCTTGGGCGGCATGTTCGGCGTGCTGAACGGTCGGCCGTTCGCCTTCCGTGAGGGCGTCGGCATCTGGCCCAGCACGTTCTTCCTG
>JAIFKS010000066.1 GCA_020049465.1 bacterium
CTGCGGATAGTCCACACCCCTCGTTCATCCCGACTGCCTTCTTATTCAGCAACGTTGCCGCGTGCCAGACCCCGGCGCATCCGCGCCGCCGGCAACCCCCAGCATTCGTGTACCGACGCCTGACACCGCGAATGATTCGCCGAGGCTCGGCGAAGGCGAGTGAAGGTGCACGGGTGCAGCCGCAAGAGGCGGACGGAAACGGAGTGTGGGCGAACTATCCGCAGGGTCTTCCCGAGGACTGTTCGCCCACACTCCGTTTCCGTCCGCCTCTTGCGGCCTACCGCATCCGCCGCACTTCCACGCGCCTGTTCGCCGCCCGCCCCTCGGGGGTGGAGTTGTCGGCCACCGGATCGTCCTCGCCGTAGCCGACGGCCGTCAGGCTCGCCGCCGGCAGGCCCATCCCGATCAGCGCCTGGCGAACGGCTTCAGCGCGGCGCATCGACAGTTCGCGGTTGGCCTCGGCTTCACCGGAGGCGTCGGTGTGGCCGCGGATCTCGACGGGGCCGGGCTCGCCGGCCAGCCAGGCGGCCACGTCTTCAAGCTGCAGGCGGGCGTCGGCGGTCAGCGTGCTGCTGCCGCTGGCGAAGGCCACGCCTTCGAGCACGAAATCGGCGGGACGTCCGGTCGGGTGCACGGCGTGGTCGGGGCTCGTCGGCACGGCGATCGGGCAGCCGTCGGCATCGACCAGCGAATCGGGCTCGGTGCCCGGGCAGCGGTCGCGCGCGTCGTCGACGCCGTCGCCGTCGGCGTCGCCATGGTCCGGGCAGCCGTCGGCGTCGGTGTCGCCATCGATGTCCTCGGCCTGGTCGGGACAGCGGTCGCGACCGTCGGGGATGCCGTCGCCGTCGTTGTCCAGGTCGGGGCAGCCGTCGTCGTCGCGGAAACCGTCATGATCTTCCGCCAGCTGCGGGCACTGGTCGCTGCCGTCAGGCAGGCCGTCGCCGTCGTTGTCCGGGTCGGGGCAGCCGTCCAGGTCGTTGAAGCCGTCGCGGTCCTCGGCTTCATTCGGGCACCCGTCGCGCTTGTCGGGCACGCCGTCGCGGTCGGCGTCGGACGAACCCAGCCACCAGGTCAGGCCCGCCCAGGCGCTGGTCAGCGCGGTGTTCGCATCCACGTGGTCGGCGCCCCAGCGTGCGCTCAGGCCGACGTTGTCGCGGTCGTTGCCCTGCAGGACCTGGTAGCGTCCGCCCAGGCCCAGGTGCAGCGAGCCCGAGAGAGTGATGTCCAGTCCCAGGCCGAAGCCCAGCGTCAGGTTGGTGGCCGCCAGTTCAACCGGGTTGCCGTCCACATCGAAGCCGTTGACGGTCGTGCCCTCGGGGAGCCACCCGCCGCTGTCGGGTGCGGGCGTGATGACGCGCCAGTCCGTCAGGCCGATGCCCGCCGTCAACGTGGGGCTGAACATGGCGCCGGGCGACAGTCGGTGCTCCAGCTCGAGCATCGGCTGCCGGATCAGCGTTCGCGTGGACGGGTAGGTGGTGAACGACCAGCCGGCGGACTGACCGGGAGTTTCTGCGCCCGGGCGTACGTGGCCCTGCAGCCAGGCCGCGTGCAGGCTCCAGTGGCGGCTCAGGCCGCGGCTCAGGCGCAGGCGTCCGAACTGGTCGGGGGCGCTGTAGTCCCAGTCGCCCTCCTGCAGTTTCATCACGCCGCTTTCGACGGTCAGGCCCCAGCGTCCCACGGGAACTTCGGCGGCGGCGGCGCTCCCTGGCGCAAGGCCGGCCAGTCCGCCGACGGTCACGATCAACGCCATGACTGCCGCCATCCATCGCATCGCTTGCATCATCCGCTCCCCGATCGGGTTCTGCCGCTGAGCCATGTCCGATCCTAGCGGTCCCGGCCTCGCTGTGGCAAGACCGTTGCGGGTTTCCGGAAGGATCAGCACCGGGATCGACGCAAAAGACCGCCCCGAGGCGGGACGGTCTCTGCGTTCGTCCGGGGAAGACCCGGGCGGGTCACCCCTTCTATTCCTTGCGCACCATCAATCCAGGCGCGGGATCACTCCATCCTCATCCGGAGACTTTCGATCACCGAAATCGGCGACGGAGGGGTACTGTCTCGGCCCTGATGGCTGTAGTCCCCGAACACACCCAATTCCAGGTGTCGGGTCTTCAGCTCCGGTTTGCGGTAACTTTTTTTCATGGCTCCATAACCTCCTGCCCTCCCGGGCCCCCCCTTATGGCGAAAAGCAGACGGTGCCGCTTCCCGCTTTTGACACCTCATCATGTTAACATCACTCCATATGACCGTCAAGTTGTATTTACGTGACCAATTTTGTCCTATTGGGCTTTATGCTGCAGTCCGTACAAAGATGCGTAAAGGCCTTGTGCGGCCATCAATTGCGAATGATTTCCCATTTCCATGATATGACCTTCTGACAGCACAATGATCACATCCAGCTCCCGCACGAGAGACAATCGATGAGCTATGACCACGGCCGTACGTCCACGCATCAAATTTCGCATGGCCTGCCGGATGGTCTCTTCACTGGCGGCATCCAGGGCGCTGGTCGGCTCGTCCAGGATCAGGATCCCCGGGTCGCGCAGGAAGGCGCGGGCCAGGGCGATGCGCTGGCGCTGACCACCGCTCAGGCGCACGCCGCGCTCGCCGGTCACGGTGTCCAGCCCTGCGGGCAGGCGGTCGGCGAACTCGGTCACGCCGGCGGCTTCGGCGGCTGCGCGCACCTGCTCCGGCGTCGTCCCGGCCAGCCCGAAGCGGATGTTGTCGGCCAGGCTCACGTCGTAGAGCACGGGATCCTGGGCGACGAACGCCATGGCCGCCCGCAGGTCGGCCGGGTCGAACTGATCGTAGGGCCGGCCGTCGAGCAGCAGGCGGCCCTCGTTAGGCGGGTATAGGCCCATCAACAGGCCGGCCAGCGTGGTCTTGCCCGAGCCCGACGGTCCGACCAGGCCGACCCACTGGCCGGGGGCGATGTCCAGGTCGACGCCCCGCAGCACGTCGCGGCCGGAGTCAGCAGCGGTGCCTGGATAGCGGAACCGCACGCCCTCGAGTCGGATGCCCGCCGGTTCATGCCGTACCGCGGGCACCGGCGCCGCCGGGTCGCGTTCGGGAGCCAGCGCGAAGATGTCGTCGAGCCGCGCGGCCGCCGCCGCGGCGCCCTGACCTTCGGCGTAGAGGCTGGACAGCGAGGCCAGCGGCACCGCCACGCGGAAGGCCAGCAGCAGGAACGCCACGAGCTGGCCGCTGGTGGCCTGGCCCTGGGCCGCCAGCACGAAACCGTAGACCACGACGCCGATCAGGCAGATCCACAGGGCCATCTGGATGCCGGCTTCGAGGGCGGCGGAAATCCAGGCGCGGTGTTCGCCGTCGCGTTCGTAGTCGGCGATCATCGTCTCGAAGCGCTGCTTCTCATGGCTCTGGCTGTTGTGGACCTTCAGCGTGGCGATGCCGCCGACGGTCTCCTGCACGTGGCTGCTGATGCGTCCGAGACCGTCGTACATGCGCCGCGACAGCTTGCGCAGGCGCGTGCCGAACAGCCGGACCAGGGCGATGGTCGCCGGGATCAGCAGCACCACCACCAGCGTCAGGCGCGGGTTGAGCCGGAACATGAGGATCAGGGCCCCGGCGAGCGTCAACACCGCGCGCACCAGGCTGATCAGACCGCCGGTCAGCACGTACTGGATGGCCCCGACATCGCCCGTGACGCGGGTGGACAGATCCCCGGCCTTCTGGCCCGCGAAGAACAGGGCCGGCAGTTCCAGGAGGTGGGCGAACAGCCGACGCCGCAGGTTCGTGACCGTGCGCAGGGCCAGGCGGGCCGAGACGACCGAGAACAGGAACGAACCCGCCAGTTGCACGAGCAGCAGCAGCGCCAGCCACAGGAGCAGGGGGCGGTCGGGACCGGAGGAGGCTCCGTCCGGAGCGCCCATCGCATCGACGAAGCGACCGGCGACGATGGGGATGGCCAGGCTGATGGCTGTGGCGACCAGCATGAGGAAGCTGGCGAGGGCCAGGGCCCGCTCCTGACCGCGCAGGAGGGTCAGGTACGGGCGGAGGGCGGATAGGCCCTGCGGTGCGCGGGTCGGCGCCTCCTGGTCACTTTGCCCCGCGTGTGGTGAACGCATCATCAGCCCCCGAGGTTCAGTTCAAGCCGGCAAACGATCCGGCGATACCACGATAGCGACGACGTGGTCCACCTCCCAGACAAATCCCGGATCCACACGAGGCTGCCCGCCATCGACAACAGCGGTGGCAGTTTGCGGGTGGATGAGCGAGACTATCGACCGCCTTCGCTCCGGCGTAAATGATGAACTGCGCCGCTTTGGCGCCACGAGCGGAACCATTGCCATCATGCGAGGTGTGCCGCAGTGTGCGGAATCGTCACCGTCTACGGCAAGAACCCTGAACGGCGCGCGCTCGACGCCGAGCTGGTCGACCGGCATATGCCGGCCATGCTGGCGACGCTGGCACGTCGGGGGCCTGACGAGCAGACCTCCACCCGGGTCGGGGCCGCCTGGCTGGGTCACACGCGGTTGTCGATCATCGATCTGCACACCGGCACCCAGCCCGTCTACAACGAGTCGGGCACGGTCGCGGTGATCCTCAACGGCGAGATCTACAACTACCGCGAGCTGCGTGACGATCTGCGCCGCCGCGGGCACGTCTTCCGCACGGAGTCGGATACCGAGGTGCTGGCCCACCTCTACGAAGAGCACGGCGAGGACCTGTTCCGGCATCTGAACGGCATGTTCGCCGCGGTCATCCATGACCAATCCCGCGATCTGCTGCTGGCCGGGCGGGACCGCCTCGGCGAGAAGCCCATCCTCTACTGGGATTCGCCCGATCACCTGGTGCTGGCTTCGGAACTGAAGACCATCCTGGCCTGGCCGGGTGTGGGGCGCGACATCGACCCGCTGTCCCTGGCGCTCTATTTCAACATGCTCTGCGTGCCGGAGCCCGCCTGCATCTTCCGCGGGATCGTGAAGCTGCAGCCGGCGCATTACCTGAAGGTCGACCAGGGCCGGCTGAGCGTCCACCGCTACTGGGACCCTCGGCCACGCATCGACTGGTCGATGGACGCAGCCACGGCGAGCGAAGGCTTCCTCGATCTGCTCCGGGATTCGGTGCGCTTGCGGCTGGTCGCCGATGTGCCGCTGGGCGTGTTCCTGTCGGGCGGCGTCGACTCGAGCGCCGTCACCTCATTTGCCGCGGAAACCTCGCCGGATCAGGTCAGGACGTTCTCTGTCGGGCTTGCCGGAGACATGGACGAGCGGCCGTTCGCCCGCGCGGTCGCCGCGCATTGCGGAACCGAGCACACGGAGCTCTTCGTACGCGGCGATGTGGCGGAAGCCTTCCCTCTGGTGATGGACTACTTCGACGAGCCGTTCGCCGATTCGTCCTCCCTGCCGACCTTCATGGTGGCCCGCGAGGCGCGGGAGCACGTGAAGGTCGCCTTGACGGGTGACGGCGGGGACGAACTCTTCGCCGGCTACACGTCCTACCTGGGTCAGGCGCGTCTGCGGGGCGGGCGGGTGACCTCGCGGCTGGCCAGGCTGGTCGCCGAGGTCTTCGGTCGCGAGCCCGCGTACAGCCGGCGCGGCGGGAATTGGGCCCGGGAACACTGGCAGGACGTGCGGAGCCTGGTGTCGCCGGCGGAACTGGAGCGCTGGCTGTCGGGCGGCGCCGCGGATGTGCGACGTTTCTACGGCGAACACGCCTGGCTGACGCTGCCGGACACCGACCCCCTGACCACGGCGTTCGCCCACGACCTGAATTTCTACCTGCCGGCCGATCTGCTGAAAAAGGTCGACATGGCGGCCATGCTGACCAGCCTGGAATGCCGCGCCCCGTTCCTGGACCATCGCCTGGTGGAGTTCTGCCTGACGATCCCGCCCGACCTCAAGCTGCGGGGCGGCTCGCCCAAGCGCCTGTTCAAGGATGCGCTGGCCGACCGGCTGCCGCGCGACGTGCTCGAGCGGCCGAAGCACGGTTTCGGTGCGCCCGTGACGGACTGGGTCCGCGGACCGCTGCGCGCGATCGCCGGGGACCTGATGCAGCCGGGGTGCCGCAGCGAAGCCTGGGTCGAGCCCAGGGTGATCCGCGGGATCACGGAGTCGATGCTGGGCGCGACGGCGCCGCAGGGGTGGCGGCTTCCCCTGCAGTTCTGGAGCCTGCTGTCCTTCGAGTGGTGGCTCAGGCGCTACGCCTGAACGGGTCGGCGACGCGCTGGAGGTGGGATCGTTGTTCGAACATCTGCGGGCGGATATCGGCCGGCTTCGTGAGTACGGCAACCACAGTCCGCTGCCGTGGCTCTATTTCCGGCACCAGGGCCTGTGGGCGTGCGCCTGCTACCGGGCGGGTCGCTGGCTGTCGGACCATCGTCTGTGGCCGGGACTGCGCCATCTCGTGATGGTGTTCTATCATCTGTGGTGGAAATGGACGGAAGTGTGCACGGGCATCTCGATTTCGCCCGACTGCCGCATCGGCCCCGGACTCTACATCGGGCACTTCGGGGGCATCATCCTCCACACGGACGTGGTGATGGGCAAACGGTGCAATCTCTCGCAGGGCGTGACCCTCGGGTTGGCCTGTGTCGACGGCAAATGGGGCGTGCCCACGGTCGGTGACCGTGTCTACATCGCACCAGGCGCGAAGGTGATCGGGCCGATCCACCTGGCGGACGGCACGGTCGTGGGAGCCAACGCTGTGGTGACGCGCGGCACACAGGAGAATGCGACGGTGGTGGGCATCCCGGCCAAGGAGATCAATCGGGACGGGAGCGGGGAGTACATCAGGGTATGACGCTGCGCAACAGAGCCAGGGGCAGTTCGGCTGCGTCCGCGCGCGGCACGGGATCGAGCCCCAGTCCAGCCGCCTATCCCCGCTACGCTCAAGCGTCCATGCTTGTTTTTCTTGTGTTTCTCGCCTTCGTGGTTGTGCGGTATGTGCAGGCCGGCGAGCGCATGGATCTTCTCAGGACGATTCGCTTCGAGTTCCTGCTCGGTGGCGCTTCGATCGTTCTTGCGATCATTCAGGTGTCCACGCGGAAACCGGAAATCGGGTCGGCGCGAATCCTTCTGATCGCGATCGTTTTGTTGTTCTTCTGCATGATACTCGAATTGCCGATGGCCGCCGACCCGGCGGTCGCGCGCCGCATTTTCAATGACCGGGCGTTCAAGTTTGCGATGCTGACCTTTCTGCTCATGGTTTTCGTGGAATCTCCCCGCTACATGCAGTTGTTTCTGTGGGCCTTCCTGTTTTCGATCTTCTACATCACGCTGGAGTCCGTACAGGGCCTGATTTCGGGAGGGCTTTACTGGCAGAATCAGGGTGTGATGCGTCTTCACGGCGCGGTGCCACTATATGGGCATCCCAACAGCCTGGGCGGTGTTTCACTCGGTGCCCTGCCGTTCGTGGTCTATTTATGGCCGGAAATGAAGCGATGGTATCTTCGTGTCGGGCTTCTGGCGCTTGCCGTGACGGCGTCTGTCTGCGTCGTGTATTCCGGTTCGCGCACGGCTTATGTGGGTCTCATCGGTTTGGTGATGTGGATGTTCTATCAGGCCGAACGCAAGTGGCGGTTCCTGATGGTGGTGCTGGTGTTTGGGGCCCTGTTGGTCGCGGTGCTTCCCAAACAGTACATCGAACGCTTCGAAAGTATCGGTGGGGAGGAAAAAGAGGGGCGGTCAAAGGAAGCACGTGTCCAGATCCTGCAGGATGCCTGGACGATCTTCTTGGAAAATCCGCTCGGGGTCGGCGTTGCTTCTTTTCCAGCCAAGCGTTTGCAGCGTTTTGGGCGCTCGCAGGATACACACAATCTCTATCTGGAAGTCGCGACCAATCTCGGTATCCAGGGCTTTGCGGTCTTCTGCGTGCTCGTCATGTCCATGATGATGGTCCTGCGACGCGCGACGCTGGCCTACAGGGCCCAACGCCGACGATTGGTTCGGATTGCACGCCGGGGCCCGACTGCCGGGCTCCGGGCTGCCATGGCCCGGCATGATCGAGATTTGCGTCTTCTGACGGCCGTTGCTCGGGCTACTGGAGGATTCATCTTCGTGCGCCTCGTGCTCGGACTGTTCGGCATGGATCTTTACGAAATCTACTGGTGGTTCGGGGCGGGGATCGCCGTCGCGCTTTCCGGCATGACGGTGACAACGTTGCAGCGAACCGATTTTCTTGACGCGGCCGTCAGCGCCGAGGGGCCTAGGGTCGCAGTCCCTTGATCAATCGCAGTTTCCCGGACCGTTCCCTGGGGATTTCCTCCACATATTGCACCTGGAGACCAGCTGCGGGATCGACAAAGCTCCGGATGCGCTCCCCGATCAGGGTCTCGCACGAGGAATCGTAATTAGGGCCGGGAACGATTCGGACCAGGAATCGGTCATAATCCGTTTGCTCGACCTGGAACTGGCGTATGTCGGCGCCCTGTCTCCGGAGGTCTTCGAATACGTACATCAGGAATTCGCCGTGGAACAACTGGCCGCGACGGTTGCGGATGAAATCATAGGCGCGTCCCTGGACCTCATTGAGACGAAGCAGGGTGCGTCCGCACGGGCAGGGTTCGGTGTTGATCGAGCCAAAGTCGCCGGTGCGGTACCTGATCAGCGGGAACGCATAGTTGTTCAACTCGGTCACCACGAGTTCTCCCGACATGCCGGGCACGCACGGCGTCTCGCCAGCGAGGATTTCGACGATCATGTTTTCTTCGCTGATGTGGAGCGAGCCGTTCGGGCACTCGTGTGCGACAGTGCCGAGTTCGCCGCATCCATACTCGTTGAATACGGGTGCCTGGAATACGCCCTGGAGAAGATCCCGGTCGGCGGGGGTAAGCACTTCCGCGGTCGTGATCACGCAAACGGGCCGGTAATTCAAGGAAATTCCGCGGCTTCGCAGGAATCGGGCGAATTCCGTCAGCATGGAAACGTAGCCGTAGAAGTACTGCGGTTGTTTCGCATTGATGAGGCGGGCGTAGTCTTCCAGGTCGGCTTCAGAGAAGGAAAACGCGGGGATCCGCATGCGGTGGCACACCAAATCGATCAAGCGGGCCCGCCGGCGACCGGACGATTGATGCGCGAGCCCCCAAAAACGGGCCTGAAAATCGCCGGGTGCGACGCCGGCCCAGGCATAGCCTCGCCAGGTGGCCGCCAGTTCGCGGGCCCAGGCATCACGGGTTTTCCAGATCGTCACCGGTTCGCCCGTCGAGCCACCCGTGGTCTTGGGCACGAGTCTGCCCAGACGGCGGATTGAGCGCAACTCTGCCGTTGATTGCTGCAGATCAGTTTTCGTGAGGAGCGGCAGGGATTTCAGGATACCCACGGCAGACGCCTCGCCGCCTGTCACGGGTGGCAGATCTCCATAAAACGGAACGTGCCTTCTGCTGTGGTCCACCAGCGCAGCCAAACGCTCGCAATGGGCAACGGAACGCATTCCCTCCGGTTCGAACTGTGTCCTCATCATCCGTGCGAGATATTGACGAACCGGTCCCGCCTGGTAGGTTGCAACGGGATAGTAGATGAACTCCCGAAAGAAGAAACTGCCCGTATTCAACGGGACCTCCCAGTTTGACGAGAAACGGTGAAGGGTCATCACGTGGATCGAGAATAGACTGTCATTCGAAGCACATTGCTGTCAAGCACTTGGGGGGCGAGACGGCATATGCCCATGATGAGTACCCCAGCATCCGGCTGGCAACGGCGAGCCGGCGAGACAATGACGCTCCTTGGCTGGAGCGCCGGTGTCCATTTCAGTGAGGCCAAAAACGGGCTTTACCCGCGCATGCCAATGGTGGGGATCGTCGAAGGGACCGACATAGGTCCGTTTTGCACCTTGGGCGTTGCGGTTTACGCGGTTACCGTCGTGGTGTATCATAGCCTTCGGTGAGACTCTGCGCTCGTTCGACGCGTCTGTTGTGACATAACATTGTGTGGCAAAGGCTTGTCAGCGGAGTTGCCTGTGGGTATATGTGGAACGTCTGATGTACTGCCAGAGGGTGACCGGCAGTACTTATATCCGGGCGAATCAAGGAGTTCACTCCGCGGCAGCAAGCGCCGTTCGCCCGGGTTGCTTGTACCGGGCGTCGCAGGTTTTCGAACATTCGTCACCATTGGCAGGTGGGTGGTTGTCCGTGCGAGAGCATTTTTCGGCCCGCAAGGGCTTGGGGCTTCGCGCCGCCCTCAGTGTGGCCGTCTGGGCAGGCCGCGCGCGGGCCGGAATGGGTCGTCCTTATATGGGTAAACTCCATGCTCTGGATTAGCTGGGAACGCCATCGCCGTACACGGCAGTTGGCGCAGGCGCTCGGTGCCGTTCTGGTCGAGCACCTCTCGAAATCGCCACCCTTGGCCCGCTACATGGTCCTTGGCTGGCGGACGCTGCGTTCGGTTGTCGCCGTTCGACCCCGCGTTCTGATTGTTCAGAACCCGAGCGTCGTTCTGGCCTTCCTGGCAAGTCTCCTGAAGCCGCTGTTCCGGTTCTCCCTCGTTGTGGATCGACACACCAATTTCATGATCAACCGGCAGGACAGTCCGGTGAAACGGGCTTTTGTGGCCATCAGCAATTTCACGATTCGGCGTTCCGATCTGACGATCGTTACGAATCTACCGCTGGCCGACCTGGTCAGGCAGGCTGGCGGGCGCCCGTTTGTGCTGGCTGATCGGATCCCCGACTGGCGGCACGAGACGGTCAGCACCCTGCACACGGACGGGCTGCGTTGCGTCTGTTTCATCTGTACCTATGCGCCGGACGAGCCGTTTGACGTGGTTTTTGCGGCCGCCGCCGGCTTGCCTTCCGACGTCAGGTTGTACGTTACGGGACGGCCGCCTCAAGCGGGACTGCCCCTTCCACTCAAGCAACTGGTGGAGTCTACGCCGCAGCTCGTCATCACCGGGTATCTGAGCGATGAGCAGTATGAAGGGCTCATTAATTGCGCGGATGCCGTGATGGACCTGACCACTCTGGACCACTGTCTGGTTTGCGGCGCCTATGAGGCCATTGCTGCGGGCAAACCGCTGATTCTGTCCGACAAGCAGGCCAACCGTACCCTGTTCGGTGATTGTGCGGTCTATGTCGGGAATGACGATGCGGATTCGATCAGGGCCGGGATTCTCGCGGCGTTGACAGATACAGGGGCGCATGCGCAAAGGGTGCGTGCCTTTCGGGAGTCTTACGCGATCCATTGGGACTCGCAACTGGCCGTCCTCAAAAGCATGCTGACGCCAGACGAAGCGCCACTTATGTCGCCGCGCGCGACGGAACAGGCTCAGGTGGAACCATGAAGCGGATTGTCAAGCGACTGGTGCCGGCGTGGCTGCTTGAACGGGCGAAGTTTCTCTACTATCCGATCAAGCTGCAGTTGAGTCGCTATGAGGACGAGCCGGAAATGGACGGGGTCCGGAAGCTTGTTGCCCCCGGAGATGTCGTCGTTGATATCGGCGCCAATATGGGTGTGTACACCCATTTGCTCTCCAGGCTTGTGGGTGCGCGGGGCAGAGTCTATTCGTTCGAGCCCGTTCCCCGTACATTTGCCCTGCTGCGTTGGGGAGTCCAGGTTCTCGCAAGAAAGAACGTCAGGGTTTCCAATCACGCGATTTCCGATCGCGCAGGGCGCCGCTCGATGCAGATCCCTGTCTTTGCGGACACGGGGAAGCGGAACTACTACATGGCCGCGGTCGTGCCTAATGAAAAGGTCATACCGGATGCGCGTGACCAGTTTGCCATCCAGACGACGACCTTGGCCGCAGCCCTGAGCGGAGAGACGCAGAAGGTCAGCTTCATCAAGTGTGACGTTGAAGGGCATGAAAACGCCGTGTTCATCGGGTCGGAGCAGGTCCTTGCTTCATCCAGGCCGGCGCTCCTGATTGAGGTTTCCGGGAACCCTGAGGCGTCCGAGGGCAATGCGGCGGAACTTCTGGCACTCTTGACGAAGTACGAATACGCGCCGTGCGTCTTCGAGAGCGGGGAGTTCCGGAGACGCCGGTCCGGCGAAACGCAGATCAACTACTTCTTTCTGACGCCGGAGCATCTGGCGCGATTCTCGGTTTGACCTCCGTGATCCGTACCAGAACTTCGACTGCACGGGAACGAGGGTAACATGGAGGCATTTGCGCTGGTGGTTCGGGCGTGGGTTCAGCGCATCGGGGATGCTCTGATTCCGCACTTCAGGCAATTCCTGAGGTTCCTGGGCTTGCCGTATTGCTATCTGTATCTTGTCGATTGGAAGCGATGCCGCCGTTCGCCGCTTCTGGTGGCGCTCGATCAGTTGTACATCTTCTTTGTCTTGAGGTATTTCCCCGACAATTATTCGAATTGCCGCCTCTATGATTTGCCTCGTCGCGAATGGTCGTACTATTACGGATCCAGCTACCATCCGTTTCAGAGGGCTCGACTCCACCGACGTGTTCAGCCCCGTGAGTATCAGGTCCTGTTCGAGGACAAGGAAGTGTGCCAACAGTTGTGTGTCGGGGCCGGCATCCGAATTGCGCGGTCCGCCGGCGTGCTTGACCCTGATTTGGCCCTGGTGCCCCAACTCCGCGCCTTGACCGCCTCGCTGGGGGGCGTGCGTTTGATCGCGAAGCCGGTTTCGGGAGCCTCCGGCGCGGGGATCTTTTTCATTGAAGGATCCGGAGATGAAATCAGGGTGATTCGCAACGGAGCGGTTGTCGATATCAGCCACTTCGCAATTGGTGAACGCGTTCTGGTTCAGCATCTTGTCGAGCAGCATGCGGAATTGTCACGGTTGTATTCCGGGTCAGTGAATACCATCAGAATCTTGACGCTCAAGGTTCGCGGTGGCGACGTGCATGTGCTCAGCGCTCTGCTGAGGTGCGGAATCGGCCGCGCGGCCATCGACAATTGGAGCGCCGGAGGCGTTGCCGTGGGAATAGACCTGGAGACGGGGGCCGTCATGGCCACGGCTTTTGACAAGTCGGGGAATGAGTTCAAGCAGCACCCCGACTCGGGGATCGCTTTTGGCGGTCTGCGGCTCCCGAAATGGCAGGAAGTGCTCGATTTTGCAATACAAGTGCAGAATGCGTTTCCATACCACCCGATGTTGGGCCTGGACGTCGCCGTCACGGCGACGGGTCCTGTCATCATAGAAATCAACGCCTTTCCCGATTTCATCTTGCAGGAGCAGGCCTCAGGGCCTTTGCTCAAGCAACCCCGAGTGTATCGGATTTTCAAGAACGAGGGGCTGCTGTTTAATCACAAGCAGAGCAATTTGCACTAGCTAAACCGTGGGCAGACCTGGGTCTGAACCGGGGCGGAACCGTGGGGATTGGTTCTGGAGAGCTTACCCGCAACATTGGCCGCACGTGGTCCAGAACTTGCAAGCGTGGGCTGTTCCGTTGTCGTCGGATAGCCGCTCAAGAGCCGTCTTGGGGCTGGCGTGGTCTCCAATTCGGCATGGAGTGGCGGGGGCGCGGCGCTCGACCTAGTGTGACACGCAGGCTGTGGGCTGGCATTTTTCTGGGAAGGACCGGACCATGAGGCATATGAGCATTCTCGCGAGAGTATTGGGATCTTCCCTACTGCTGGCCTATGCCGGGCCCTCTCTTGGGCAGACGATCTCGTCGGTGTCTGGTCAACTGGCGCAGGGAAATGCGGTGGCGATTACCGGACTCAATTTCGGAACGCGTGACATCAACAACAACCTGATTTATGACGGTATGGAGTCGGGGTCCTTCAACCCTCGCTGGACGTCCCCGCGTGCGTTGACTGTCGATAGTGAATCGCGCCATGCCAGATCGCAATATGCCGCGCACATCGACTTCAAGAACTATGCCGAAAACGGATTCTTTACGGGCGGCGCCAACGATCCGGGACCCTGGTTCTGCCAGTACTGGTTCAAACTGGGCGACAATTGGACTTGGGGGACCACGGGTTCCGACCAGCTTGGAGCAAATCTTTCCAACATCAAGATGTTCCGGATGTGGGAATCCGGCTCCTCCGTGGAGAATTTCTATATCGCGTCTTTCGGTTGGGAAGATGTCATGTTTATCAGCAACTCCGGTGTGGATGCCCAGGAAAAATTCTACGCTGCAAATGGCTATCAGACGAAATGGGCCCCCGGCAGTTGGCACCTCTTCCAGTTCGAGTTCAAGGACAGTTCCTTGGGAGTGGCTGACGGTGCCTTTCGCTGGTGGATTGACGGGGAGTTGGAGTTCGAGGATACGCACATGATGACACGGGAAGACGAAGCCCCCTACAAGCGCCCGTACATCCTGGGCTTCTTCAACAGTTGGGGCGACAACAGTACCGATTCCAACGACTTCTGGTTGGACGATGCCTACATCGACGATTCATGGGCTCGCGTCGAGTTGGGTAACGCCAGTTCCTATGAATCCTGTACCCACCGGGAGATTCAGCCTCTGGTCGATTGGTCTGCGACCCAGGTTCGCGTAACCTTGAATCAAGGCAGTTTCAATGCCGGCGAGGCCGCGTATCTTTTCGTCGTGGGTCCGACTGGCCAGCGTTCGCCGGGATTCCCGGTGACCATCGGTGGCACGGTAGAGAACAATGCCCCGGGCCAGCCTGGGAAACCACAGTTCTAGGTGCGGTGGTCAGGCGGCAAATTGCGTCACGGTCCGGTTTCGCTGAACAGGCGACCGCTCAAGGTCGCATATTTGATCGACACGATTTCCTGCGATACCGCGGGCACGCAGAAGCAACTGCTGGAGACAATCCGGAGGCTGGATCGCAGTCGCTTTGAACCTGTGCTCTTGTGCCTCTGGTCGTCAAGGTGGCTGCAATCGGCCGAACTGCCCTGCCGCTTGTATGTGTTGGACTATTCCGGATTTATCAAATGGAACTTCCTGGGCGTCCTCCGGCGCCTGCGCGGCGTTCTGCGAGCGGAGGGCGTTGCGCTTGTGCATGTCTTCTTCGAAGAGTCCATGATCGTAGGTTGGTTGGCGACTCAAGGTCTGCGCGATGGTCCGGTGATGGTGTCAAGTCGCCGGGACATGGGCCTTGGTGCCGGGAATCGGCCTTGGTACCACGGCTTGTTTCCTGTGGTTCTCCCGATTGTCAATCGGGGCTACGCCGGATTGCTGGCCAACAGTGAGTTGGTGCGCCGCTATGCAGCCGAGAGAGAAAGAACAGAGATCGGCCGGTTCAAGGTGATTCTCAACGGGGTGGAACTCCCCGAATCTGGACCGCCGCCGCCTGCCCTGCAGTGTGAGGGTCGCGCGGCCGTCAATGTGTGCATAGTCGCCAGCCTCACTCCAGTGAAGCGCCATGATGTCCTCTTGCATGCTTGGAATCGGATTCGCGATGTCGTGGCGGCGCATGATGCTCGTCTGTACGTGTTGGGCGAAGGGCCCCGACTTGGCGAGTTGATGGCGCTATGTGAAGACCTCGACATCACTTCGACGGTGCGATTCCCCGGTGCCGTGCGCGAAGTCTCGTCGTGGCTGCACAGCATGAACGTGGGTGTTCTCTGTTCTGATCGTGAGGGCTTGTCCAATGCCATTCTCGAGTATATGGCAAGCGGACTGCCGGTGATTGCAACCGCGGTCGGTGGTAACCTCGAGTTGGTCGGTGAGGACAATGGACTGCTGGTGGAAGCGGGGGATGCCGAGGGTCTGGCGGCGGCACTGTCAAGTCTGGTGATGAACCCGGTGCTCTGCAAAGAGAAGGGTGATGCCTCGCTGGCCCGCATTCGCGGTGCCTTTTCCTGGGATTGTGCCCTGGCTCAACTGTACGCCTACTATGAACTGCTCCTGACCGATGCCGGGCGCTTCAATACCGGCTCTTCATCCTGAGAAACGGCTTCTCCACCACATAGTAACTGGCCGAAGCGAACGCCACCGTCACCGCCAGCGCGAAGGCGAACTGGATCGCCACGTGCTGCCCTTCCATCATCCGCTTGGCCGTGAACAGCGTCAGTTGTTGCCACAGGTAGAGCGGGTAGGAGATCCTGCCGAGGTAGCGCGTCACCGGATGTTCGACGATACGCCAGGCCCCGGTGTCCGAGAACCAGATCAGCTGCAGGAGGAAGCACGCGGTCAGCAGCGGTTCGACGGCGTAGCCGACCGTGTAGATGAACGTCGGCGAACCGTGGCCCGCCTGCGCGGCGAACAGGAGTCCCAGCGTCAGGACGGGCAGCCAGACGCTGCGGGTGAGGAAGCGCGCCAGGCCGTACAGGACGCCCTTGCGCAGCAGGATCGCCAGCAGGCAGCCCACCGCCAGGTGGTCGAGCCGGGTGTCGAAGGCGCGGTAGAGGTACTCCTGCGGCACGTTGAAGACGAGGAACAGCACGGCGCGGTGCACCCAGACGGCGATGATCGCGGCGCCGAGAAACCACGGCAGCCGGCGGGGATTCTTCAG
>JAIFKS010000167.1 GCA_020049465.1 bacterium
ATCCCATCGCCGAGCCGGGACCACCCATAATCGGGACGACCATACCATACGGAAGGCAGGCGGCGGGGCCCGCTTTGTGTGACTCCGGTTTCGTCACCCGCCGTGCGCCGAGGGATGCGCCGCGGCGTGACCGCCGGCGCTGCCCGCCGCGCCCGCCGTGTGTGCGGCAGCCGGCGCGGGCAGATGCCCGGCGGCATGCGGGTCCGCCTGGCCGGCCGCAGCCTCGGGCCAGGAGACGACACCCGTGTCCAGATCATAGTGGGCGCCGACGATGCGCAAGGCGCCCTTGTCCACCCATTCGGAAAGGATGGGACCGCACGCGCGCAGTTGCGCCACGGTCAGATCGACGTTGGCCCGGATCGCGCTTTCCACCGGATCGGCGCGCGGATCGCGGGCGACGGCCAGCGCCGGCTGCAGCGCCGCCATCAGCGCCGGCAGATGCCCGGGCAACGTGCCGCCCTTGACCGCGGCGGTGACGGCGCCGCAGCTCTCGTGCCCCAGCACCACGATCAGGCGGGTTCCCAGATGCTCGACCGCGTACTCGAGGCTGGCGATGCCGACGGCGTTGGCCACGTTGCCCGCCACCCGCACCACGAACAGATCGCCCAGACCCTGGTCGAACACCACTTCGGGCGCCACGCGCGAGTCCGAGCAGCTGAGGATGATCGCGAACGGAGCCTGGCCGTCGGCCAGTTCGATACGCCTCGCGGCGTCCTGGTCCGGATGCAACGACTTGTCGGCCACGAAGCGCCGGTTGCCGAGCACCAGCCGCGTCTGGGCCTCTTCGGCGCTGACGCCGATGTGGCCGGCGGCGGGATCCACGACTTCGACGACGCCCGTATCCAGGTCGTAGCGCGCGCCGACCACCTTCAGGTCGCCGGCCTTCACGAGTTCCGACAGGATCGGGGCGGACCCGCGCAGCTGCGCCGCCGTCAGTTCGATGTTGGCCCGCATGGCGCCTTCCACCGCGTCGCCGTGCGGATCCCGGTTGCCGGCAACCGCCGGCTGCAGCGCCGCCATGAGCGCCGGCAGGTGTCCGGGCAGGTGGCCGCCTTCGACGGCCGCGGTCACGGCGCCGCAGCGCTCATGCCCGAGCACCATCACCAGCCGGACACCCAGGTGCTCGGCGGCGTACTCGATGCTGGCCAGGCCGATCTCGTCGGCCACGTTCCCGGCCACGCGCACCACGAACAGGTCGCCGAGGCCCTGGTCGAACAGCAGTTCGGGCGGAACGCGGGAATCCGAGCAGGCCAGGATGATCGCGAACGGCGACTGGCCGCCCGTCAGCAGGCTGCGACGCGCCGCGCCCTGGTCCGGATGCGTCGGCACCGACTCGACGAACCGGCGGTTGCCTTCGAGCAGGCGGGCCAGGGCGTCGTCGGCATCCAGGCCTCCGGGATGGACGGCGTGGCTGTTCGAACCGGCATGGCTGTTCGAACCGGCATGGGCTGGCTGCCCGGCCAGCGCCGGCGCCGCGGCCACGAACAGCATCAACGGCACCCAGGCCGGCATTCTGAACTTCATCGACGTACCTCCACGCAAACGACGGCGGTCGCCCGCCGTCGGCTCCGGCGGGACCTGCATGCGGGAGGGATCGGCAACATCCGGGATTGCTTTAACGCGAGGTACGCCTGGCCGTGGACGCGGAACCTGATCGGTGCGCCCGACTACGAAGACAACAACACGATGCCGCCCACCGTCAGCACCATTCCCAGCAGCGTCTTCATGGTCATCGGTTCGCCGCCGATGGTCAGGGCCAGCAGCGCACCGAACAGCGGCGACGTGAACGCGATCGGCATCACCTTCGTCAGCGGCGCGCCCTTGAGCGCGGCGTAGAAGCAGAGCATGCCGAATGAACCGGCCACCAGCCCGCCGCCGATGATCATGTACGCCAGCGAGCGCGGTCCGGCCTGCGCCACCAGCTTCCAGTGCGGGGCGCTGATCGCCCCCAGCACGACCAGCGCCGTGGCGGTGCGGATGGTGATGCCCACCTGCGGCGGCAGCCCGCCCAGATGCAGCCCGCGCTTTTCGAAGTAGCCGCCCAGGCCCCAGGCGGCGGCGGTGAGCAGGGCCAGAAGTTGCGGTTTCAACGAGGGTCCTTTCCACAGGAGCGAAGGGGTTTCCCGGGCGGATCGGCGCGATGGTAGCCGCAGCGGCGCCCGCTGGCAACGGCGCCTCCACTGGCGGCCTCCGCCCGACGCAGCGACATTATGGAAATGATAATCACAGCGATTGTCATCCCACCCACTGACGAAGGAACCGCCGATGACGATGGTGCTCTTCAACTTCGGCCACTTCCTGGGCCTGGCCGCGTTCGCGGCGGCGCTGGCCGTGGAGTTGGCCCTGTTCGCGCGTCGCGTGGACGGCCGCACCGCCCGCAAGCTGGCCATGGCGGATCTGGTGTACGGGATCGCGGCCGTGCTCGTGATCGTGACCGGACTGCTCAAGGTCTTCGCCGGCGACAAGCCTGCCGTCTATTACGGTCACAATGCGCTGTTCCACATCAAGCTGACCGTCTTCGTGATCATCTTCCTGATGTCGATCTACCCGACCGTGCATTTCATCCGCAACCGACGCGCCGCCGACAGCGACATCGTCGAGTACCCGGCGCTGGTGGGCAGGCTGCTGAAGATCGAGATCGTCGCCACCGTCCTGCTGCCGCTGCTGGCGGTGATGATGTCCCGCGGGTTCGGCGTCGGTGATGATGTCCCGCGGGTTCGGCGTGGGCCACTGAGCCGCCCGCGCACCCCTCACCCGGCGACCGGCTTCGGCTGCGGCCCCGCGCCCTCACGCCGCGCCCGCTCGATCAGCCGCGCGATCTCTTCCGTCGGCACATCCAGGTGGATCAGCGCCTGCCGGGTGATCTCCAGTCCGGCCTCGCGCTTGGGCTGCACCACTTCGTAGACGCCGATCCCGTAGAGGTCATTCAGGCAGGCTTCCGATTCCGCCCGCGCCACGATGTGCAGATCCGGCCGCTGCTGCCGCGCCAGCCTGGACACGGCCAGCGCCGTCTCCGTCGCCGGCGTGGTCACGATGAGCAGCCGGGCGGCGCCCAGTCCCGCCGCCTCCAGCACGATCGGATACGATGCATCGCCGAAGATCACCGCCACACCCGCCGCGCGGCAGCTCTCCAGCCGCCTCTGGTCCAGTTCCACGACCACGAACTGCAGGTCCAACGCCCGCAGCACGCGCGCCGCGGCCAGCCCCACGCCCCCGGCGCCGGCGATGATGACGTGGTCGCGCATCCCGCACTGCTCGACGTTGATCGTCAGGACGGGATCGCGCTCCGACCGCGCGCGCAGCCACCGGTACAGGGGCGTCGTCAGCCCCGACAGCAACGGCGTGGCGAACATGGTCACCAGCGCGACCGACAGGATCAGCGAATAGTGCCCGGCATCCAGGCCGCCGGCGGACACGCCGACGCGCGCCAGCACGAAGGCGAACTCGCCGGCCTGGAACATCGTCAGGGCCATCGCCAGCGGGATGATGTTGCGGTAGCCGAACGCGTGGCTGAGGCCCCCGAACACGGCGCCCTTGAACAGCACGATGAAGGCCGCCAGGCCGAACACCAGGCCCAGGTGCCCGCGCAGGTATTCCGGATCGACCAGCATGCCGACCGACACGAAGAACAGCAGCCCGAAGATGTCGCGCAGCGGGATGATGTCGCTGAGCGCCTGGTGGTTGTGGTCCGACTCGCTCAGCACCAGCCCGGCCATGAACGCTCCGAAGGCGAACGACAGGCCCACGCGGTAGGTCAGGTAGCCGACGCCCAGGCCGAGAGCGGTGACGGTCAGCAGGAAGAGCTCACGCGAGTTGCGGCGGCTGATCGCGGCCATCAGCCAGGGAATCAGGCGGGTGCCGAAGACGACCATCAGCCCCACGAAAACGGCGGAAATCAACAGGGCCACGGCCAGTTCCGGCAGACCGGCCTGCAGGTTGCCGAGTTTGGGCAGCAGGATCAGCATCGGAACCACGGCCAGATCCTGCACCAGCAGCATGCCGATCATCACGCGGCTCGACAGCGTGCCCAGGCGCCGCTGGTTCTGCAGTGTCTTCAGGACGACCATGGTGCTGGACAGCGAAACCGTCGCGCCGAACCACAGAGCCGGCGTCCAGCCCCAGCCCAGGCCGCGCACCGCGCCGGCCGCGGCGGCCACCACCACGACGATCTGGATCGGCGTGCCGATCAGCGCGATGCGGCGCACCGGTTTCAGTTCGCGAAGCGAGAACTCGAGACCCAGGGCGAACAGCAGCAGGGCGACGCCGATCTCGGCCAGGCGCTCGATCTCGTGCGGCGCCGAGATCAGCGTTCCGCCGGTCACCGGGCCCAGCACCACGCCGGCCAGGATGTACCCCAGGATGAGCGGCTGCTTCACGCGTTGGGCCAGCAGTCCGCCGGCCAGTCCGGCCATGACGATGACAGCCAGGTCATTGGCGATGTTCAAGAATCCTCCCCTGGCGCCGGCGGCGGAAAAAAGGGCCGGCGACACCCGGTCGCCGGCCCCGTCTCCAGGCAGACCGCGTTGGGGTCAACCGCCCGCCATGGCGCGGATGCTGGCATCGGCCAGCTCCTTGAATTCCCCGAAGAACAGACCCAGCGCCAGCGTCGGAACCGCAAGCAGGGCCAGCACCGCGTACTGCAGCCAGGTCAGCTTCAGCGGCGAGTCGGCGCCCTCGAGCGGCCGCGACAGCCACATCACCTTGGCGACCTTGAAGTAGTAGTACAGGCTGATCACCGAATTCAGACCCGCGAGGATCACCAGCCAGAACCACTGCCGATCCATGACGGCCGTGAAAAGATATAGCTTTCCGACGAAGCCCGCGAACGGCGGCACGCCCGTCAGCGAAGCCAGGAAAACGACCATCATCACGCCGGCCCACGGCAGCCGGTAGCCCAGCCCGGCGTAGTCGGCCAGCTCCTCGCTCTTGAGGTGGTTGTTGACCGCCACCACGAAGAAGAAGGCGCCCAGGTTCATCAGCGTGTAGACGAGCAGGTAGAACAGGATCGCGGCCAGACCGGCGTCGCTCAGCAGCACGAAGCCCATCAGCAGATAGCCCACGTGGGCGATGCTGGAGTAGGCCAGCATGCGCTTGACGTTCGTCTGCCGCAGGGCCACCAGATTGCCGTAGGTCATGGTCGCGGCCGAAATGACCGCCACCAGCAGCGGCCAGTTGATGGCCTTGATGAGCACCTGGCTGGCCGCCGGGTCGGTGCCCGCGGCGAAGGTCGAGTAGAAGAAGCGGATCATCAGCGCGAAGCCGGCGGCCTTCGGACCCACCGAGAACAGCGCGGCCACCGGGGTGGGCGCGCCCTCGTAGACGTCAGGGCACCAGAAGTGGAACGGCACCGCGGCGATCTTGTAGCTCATGCCCGCCAGGATCAGCACCACGGCGACCAGCAGGCCGAAGGGGTCGGCCCGGCCGCCGAGCAGCGCCTCGCGGATGCCGCTGAACTGCAGGGCTCCGGTCATCCCGTACAGCAGCGACAGGCCGTACAGCATGATCGCGCTGCTGACCGCGCCGAAGATGACGTACTTCAGCGAGGCCTCGGTGCTGCGCAGGCTGGTCCGCATGTAACCGGCCATCACGTAGCTCGTCAGGCCCACGCCCTCCATCGCCAGGTACAGCATCAGCAGGTCGCGGGCCTCGGCCATCACCATCATGGCCAGGGTCATCAGCACGGTCAGGACGTAGAACTCGCCCTTGTTCTCGCGCCGGCGGCCCATGATCTCTTCCGAGGTCCAGGCGAACAGCACCGTGCACAGGCCGGCGAAGACGAACAGCAGGCGGAAGAACACCGCCATGCCGTCGACCACGACCAGGTCGCCCATGATCGCGCGCCCGCCCGCGGGCATGGCGGCGCCGGTGTCGATCACCGACAGCACGCCGGCGACGACCAGACCCAGGATCGAGAGGGCGAACGGCACCACCGGCCGTCGTCCCCGCACCACCAGGTCGCCCACCAGGGCCACCAGGAACGTGAGACAGAGCACGACTTCAGGCAGCCACCACTGCAGGTCGGCCCAGCTCGGGATTTTCACGTGCAAGAGTTCCATGCCGGAAAGCTCCTCGTGCGGGGCCGGCTCAGCCGGCCACGACCTTGACCAGGTTGTTCAGGGTGACGGCCATCAGGTCGAGCACCGGCATCGGCCACACGCCGAACAGCAGCACGAGAATGCCGATCGGGATCAGCGTGAACAGCTCGCGCTTGTTGATGTCGGGCAGATTGTCCCACTTCTCGTTCTTGGGACCCAGGAACACCCGCTGCAGCATCCACAGCACGTAGGCCGCGCCGATGACGATGCCCAGGGCACTGATGATCGTGATCGTCCGGAAGGCCGGGAAGGCGCCCATGAAGATCATCGCTTCGCTGACGAAGCCGCTCAGGCCGGGCAGGCCCAGCGCCGCGAACAGGGCGAAGCTGAAGATCGAGCCGTAAACCGGCATCTGGGTCATCAGGCCGCCGAAACCGTTGATCTCGCGCGTATGGGCCCGATCGTAGATCACGCCCACGCAGAGGAACATCATGGCGGTGATCGTGCCGTGGTTGAACATCTGCAGCACGGCGCCGTTCATGCCCGCCTCGTTCATCGCGGCCATGCCCAGCAGCACATAGCCCATGTGGCTGACCGACGAGTAGGCCACCAGCTTCTTCATGTCCGTCTGCGCCATGGCGCAGTAGGCCCCGTAGAGGATGTTGATGGCCCCCAGCGTCGCCAGGGCGTAGCGGAACCACATCGCCTGGTCGGGCAGCATCGGGTAGCTGATGCGCAGCAGGCCGTAGGTGCCCATCTTCAGCAGCACGCCGGCCAGGATGACCGACACGGCCGTGGGCGCCTCGACATGGGCGTCCGGCAACCAGGTGTGGAACGGGAAGACAGGCACCTTGATGGCGAAACCGATGAACAGGGCCAGCCAGAGCATGTGCCGTATGTTCGTGGCCTGCAGCCAGGCGCTGTGATTGTTCTGGTCGAACATGTGGACCATGTTGAACGTGTGGCCGCCGGTGACCGGGTCACTGGTGTTCAGATAGAAGGCGATCATCGCCAGCAGCATCAGGACCGAACCGGCCAGCGTGTACAGGAAGAACTTGATGGCGGCATACTCGCGCCGCGGGCCGCCCCAGATGCCGATCAGGAAGTACATCGGCAGCAGCATCACTTCCCAGAACACGTAGAACAGGAAGAA